>JAGMEA010000018.1 GCA_023128415.1 Candidatus Babeliales bacterium | reverse complement strand
GCTTTAGCCTTGGGTGTATGTCAGATAATGAATAAGTTATTGTGTGTTTGCAGCAAATCCTTGATTTAGCCGGCGTTAATGAGTCAAAAATTCCTCGGAGGAAGGTTCTATTTTTGATCATGATTATTTTGTGTTTTTGTGATATACTAGTAATAACTTATTTTCAAGCTAGTTCACAAGCGAAAGGGCTTGTCTATGTTTCAGGTGAATGATAAGGTTTTATACCCAGGGCATGGAGTTGCTATTATAGAAGAGACTATAGAAAAATCTGTGGCTGGAAAGGTTCTTAAATTTTTCAAGCTCAAATTTCTATATAAAGATATGACAATTTTAATACCAGTAAATGGTAATATGCATAATATTCGGCACCTGAATAATCCTACAGAAGTTGATACTGCAATTAAAATTCTTTTTACGGTTCCTAAAAAGGTTTTAGATGCATCTGACTTTACTCCTAGTAGTTGGAACAAGCGCAACAAGGACTATCAACTCAAAATTCAGGGTGGCGAATTAAATGACATTGTTTGTATCTATAGAGATTTAATGTATATCTCTAAATACAAAGAGTTATCTTTCGGAGAGAAAAATTTACTGCAATCTATTGAAGAATTATTAATTCAAGAAATTGGTGTTGTTCGGAATAAAGATCGTTCTGAGGTAATTAGAGAATTGCGTGCACCGTTTCAACATATAACATTTACTGGAAGTCTAGGACAAAATACTCCTACGACAACGGCAGTCTAACACTTAAAAGATAACATTGGACATTCCATTTGCTTTAATTATCACAGGTCCTACTGGTTCAGGGAAAACCGATTTAGCTTTGAAAGTGGCGGAGTGCATTTCTTCAGAAATAATAAATGCTGATATTGGACAATTCTATACAAAGTTTTCAGTAGGTACAGCCAAGCCTGATTGGAAATCAAGCAAAATTAAGCATCATCTTTTTGATATCATAAATGAACCTGAAAACTATACTGTAGTACAGTTTAGAAAAATAGTATTAGATAAGGTAAAAGAGATTTATGGTAAGGGTAAGCTTCCTATAATTGTCGGGGGTTCACTTTTTTATTTAAAAACTCTTTATTATCCCACATCAGATTTTTCCGAAATAAATAAATCAAACTTAGATATTAAAAAGACCAAAAACCTTTGGGGTCAGTTAAATGAAATTGATTCTGATCGTGCGAGCCAGATTCACCCCAATGATGTTTATCGGATTAGTAGGGCGTTAGAAATTTGGAGAAAGACAGGTAGGAAACCATCTTTATATCTGCCTAAATTTTCTCCAGAATTTAATTCGGTATTTGTTTTTTTGTTACCGCAGAAAGAAGTATTGAGGGAGAGAATTAATAACAGAACTGTAGAAATGATTCAATCTGGCTGGATAGATGAAGTAGAAACTATTATAGGAACGGAATGGGAAAGTTTTCTTCAATTTAAAAAGTTCATTGGATATTCAGAGATCATGGCTTGGTTGAATAGTGAAAAAAAAGATTTAAAAGGTTTAATTTCCAATATTCAGAATAAAACTTGGGATTATGCTAGAAGGCAAATTATTTTTTGGAGAAGTTTTGGCAAGCGTTTAACTGAAGATAGTAGGAGTGCTAGCTATGAATGTAGGCCACTATTAGTCGAAAACAACTCCGAAAAGACATTGAAGGTAATAATAAGTCAGATTGACTCTAAGTTTTCGTCGCTGTAAAATCATGTAAATTATTTTAGTTAAAGGTTTTGAAAGAGGAAGTCCATGGTTGGAATGAGAGAAGATATTAAAAGGTTTAAGTCCGTTTTGTTTATAGTTCTTATTGGAATGTTAGCAGCCTATGCTTCTTCTATTTTTTACTATGATCGTACAACACCGAGGGGTATAAAAGTTGCTATGGTTGATAAGACTCCAGTGTATTTAAATGAGTATCAATCAAAGTTGATGGATGTAAAACTTCAAATTGAGCGTTTAAAATTTTATGCAAAAATGCAGGGTTTTTCTCCTGAAATGTTCTTAGCCCTCACAGGTTTGAATGATCCTTCTAAAGTTGCTTTTCGTGATCTTATTTCTGATAAATTGCTGGATAAGGTTACTTCTCAATTAGATATATACTTAGATAACAGTTATTTTACCGAGCAGCTTATAAAAGCTATTCCTCCTCAATTATTAGATGAACAAGGAAGAATTAATCAGAAATATTATCGTGATTATTTAAATAGAATGCATATGAGTATTACCGAATATGAAGATAGTCGAGCAGATGATATTAAGCGAAAGCTAGTTCAGAGATTTATTCGTGATGCTTCATATGTACCGCGAGAAGCATTAATGGTGAGTTTGAATAAAACTTCGCAAAGGAAAAGCTTTTCTATTCTAGAGTTAGAGTTTGAAGAGTTTAAGAAGGCTTCTAAAAAAAATGAAATTGGCAATGAAGAACTTAAAGCCTTTTTTGAAAAAAATAGAGATTTATACAGAATTCCAGAAAAGCGTAGTGCTGATTATTGGACATTAACAGTAAAAGATTATGCATCAAAGATTCATGTTGATGATCAGGCTGTAGAATCTTTTTATCAAAAGAATAGAAGCTCATTGTTCAGAATTGCTCCAGAAATAAGCATAAGAAAAATTCTCATCAAAGTTTCAAAAGATGCTCTTGTTGGAGAGTTTAATAAGGCTATTGTTAAGACCAGGGAACTGTATAAGGAATTAAAGGAAGCTCCGAATAAATTTGCTGAATTTGCTAAAAAGCATTCAGATGATACAAAAACTGCTTCTAAAGGTGGAGTGATTGAACACTTTAAAAGAGGAACATATGATTCTCAACTAGAAAAAGTTGCATTTAAACTTCAGACTGAGGGGGAATTAGCAGAGCCTATTCAAACGGAAGAAGGCGTTGTGCTAATTCAATTGGTGAATAGAAGACCAGCAAAATATAAACCTTTAGAACAAATTCGAGGGAAAATAGTCGAGACAATACAGAATCGAAGAGGCTTAAATAATTTGAGAAGCGACCTTGAATCCGTAATGTTTCATGTTAAACAGGATAAAGAAGCTTTAAATAAATTTATTAAAAAATATAATTTTAAAACTGAAAATACTGGGCTTACAGGGCAGGATGCTATTAAAGGCAAAGATTTAAAATCTCTTTTATCTAGAAAGATTTTTGACAAAAAGGAATCCAGTTCAAATATTGGGTACTTTGAGTTTAATGGAAGCTATGTTTTGTATAAAGAGGTTGGGCGAGAAAAAAGCTTTATTCCAAGGTTTGATAAAATTCGCAATCAAGTAATGGATGATTATTATGCAGGTGAAGCGAAAAAACAAATCAAAATTGCCGTTCGTAAGGCCAAGGCAGATCTTCTGGCTAATAAGAAATCTTTAGATGATTTAAAGCAAGATTTAAATGCTAAATTTTATAAAACAAAACTTTTAAAATCTGAGGAAGTTGTTACTGGAATCAAAAACTCTGAAAGTTTGGTACAAAAGGCCTTTAATTTGGTGGTTCCTTCCCAGGTTTTAAAGCATAGATTAGATGGTAATTACTATTTAGTTCAAGTTGAAAATATCGAGCAACTTCCTGATTCAGAAATTTTATCTAAGAAAGAAGAGATTTTTTCATCGGAAAAACAGGCCTCAAGCTCATTTTATTTAGAAGCATTTATTGCTTCTTTAACTAGAGTTGCTAGAATAGAGCAATATGATGATCTTAAAAAAAATATTAGAGAGATAGGATGATCCAATGGCCCAAAAGGTAACTAGCAAGGAGCTCAAAGAGTTTAAAAATAAGGCTTTAGAGGTTGCGTTTGCCCAAATTGACAAACAGTATGGAAAAGGAGCAGTAATGCTTCTCGGACAAAATAGTGTTCAGAAGTGTGATACTGTGTCCACAGGATCTATAGCGATTGATGGAGCTTTGGGTATAGGTGGATTGCCTAGAGGTAGAGTTATTGAAATATATGGACCAGAATCTTCAGGAAAAACAACTTTAACGTTGCATGCAATTGCGGAAGCTCAGAAGAGCGGTGGCATATGTGGGTTTATTGATGCTGAACATGCTATGGATTCAGGATATGCTAAGAGAATTGGTGTTGATGTTGATAGTCTTATTATTTCTCAGCCAGATTATGGCGAGCAGGCATTGGATATAGCTGAAGTATTAATTCGCTCTGGGGCGGTAGATATGCTAGTTATAGATTCTGTTGCAGCGTTGGTACCTAAAAATGAGCTTGAAGGTGGTATGGGTGATGTTCATGTAGGTTTGCAGGCTAGATTAATGTCTCAGGCATTAAGAAAACTGACCCCTATAGTTCATAAATCTAAAACTGCATTGATTTTTATAAATCAAATTAGGCACAAGGTTGGAGGTTTAGCTTTTATGAATAAGGAGACAACTTCTGGAGGAAATGCCTTAAAGTTTTATGCCTCAGTAAGGCTTGATATACGTAGAATAGCCACTCTGAAAAAAGGCGATAGGGCTATTGGAAATAGAGTGTCAGTTAAGGTTGTAAAAAATAAAATGGCGCCACCATTTAAGAAGGTTCAGGTTGATATTGTGTTCAATCAAGGCATTAGCAAGGAGTTAGATTTGCTAGATATGGCTTTAAAGTATAAAATAGTAAAGCAGTCAGGGGCTTGGTTTACTATTGGTAAGCAAAACATTGCTCAAGGTCGCGACAATTGTTACGAAGTTTTTAAGAATGATAAGGAATTGTTTGACAAGATTCATTCTGCGGTTTTAGAGGAAATTAAGAAGGGTTTGCATGCGGAGAGCACAGCGTGAGTAAATTAAAGCAAGTAAAGCAAAAGCAGCGGGAGGGGCATTTAATTAATGAAGAAATTAGGGATACGCTTTTAGACGTTATAGATCAATCTGGAGAACTAAAATCCGGGATTTCAATAGGAGAAGCTTTGGAGCTTGCTAGAGGTTCAGGCTTGGACTTAGTTAAAGTTGGCGAAAAAGACGGAAAAGCGGTTGCTAAGATTATGGATTTTGGTAAATTTCTTTATTCACGTAAGAAGAAGCTTGCAAAGTCAAAAAAGAAGCAGAAAGTAATACAAATAAAAGAAATTAAGATGCGCCCTGGTATTGGACCTGGTGATTATGAAACCAAGGTTAAGGCAGCAGAGAAGTTTTTGAAAGAGGGTAAAAGGGTTAAATTTACTCTTCAGTTTAGAGGACGTCAGCCTGTTTCTATCCGAGAAGTTGGGATAGAGTTTTTTAATAAAATAAAACAGCGTCTTGTTTCAATGGAGTTGGGCCCTCTTATAGAAGAAAAAGAAATGAAAAGTGGACCGTTTTGGTCAAAGATTTTTTATATAAAAGAATAAAAGGTTTTATTTATGCCAAAGATGAAAAGTCATTCTGCAAGTAAAAAGCGCTTCAAGAAAAGCGCATCTGGAAAAATCAAGAGAGCTCAAGCTTATAAAAGACATCATTCTTGGGCAAAAACTAAAAAAAGAACTCGTCAATTGGGACAGGAAGCATTCTTTATGCCTTGCGATAAAAAGAAAATAGATGCTCTTCTTCCTTATGCATAATTAAATTTTGGGGCAATAAACCATGAGTAGAGTAAAACGCGGAAAAGTAACTAAGAAACGCCATAAGAGATTGTTAAAGCAAACCAAAGGTTTTTGGGGTCAGCGTAAAAATGTCTTTAGAAGAGCAAAAGAGACTCTTTTAAGAGCTTTAGCTAATGCATATAAAAGTCGAAAATTAAAGAAAAGAGATTATCGATCTTTATTTATTTCAAGAATCAGTGCTGGCTGCAAAGGGCAAGGAATTTCTTATAGTAAGTTTATACATGGGTTAGCTCAGTCTGATATCAAGCTTAATAGGAAGATGTTAAGTCAACTTGCTATTTTCGAACCTGAAATCTTTGCGTCTATTGTTGAAGAAGCAAAAACTAAAATTTCTTGATCTTTTAAAACCTCAGCTATTAAAATGTGTTGTGAAAAAAGGTACACATTGTGCTGAAAGGTTTCAAATATGAAACAGTTAGAAGAATTAAAAGAAAAGATAGTTTTGGTTTTAGAATCAAATAAAAAGTTGCGTGATGAGATTGCTGAATGCAAAAAGGAGGAGGCTGTTTTGCGCGAGGCCAATAGTAAGCTTGAGGGTGCTATTCTAAAAGAACATGTCAATGTTGATGAGCTTCAAAAAGAAAAAGACGAGATTAAGATAGCCATTGAAGCTTTGTTGAAAAATATTGATAAGCTAGAAGAATTAAAAAATTAGTTGTCATGGATAAAAAAAGAACATTACAAATTTCTGTTTTTGATAAGACTTACAATATTACTACAGATGAAAGTGAAGAGTTAGTTTACACTGCTGCAGCAACTATAGATAGGCTTTTTAGAGAAGTAGCTTTGAAAGTCAATCAAAAAAATGAATCGAAAATTGCTGTTTTGGTTGCCCTTAAATTAGCTTTTGAATTGAAAAAAGAAGAAACATCGCAGAAAGAGCTTTTAGAAAAGGTCAGTGATTTGGTTTTATTAATAGATGATTATTCAGAATCACTTTCATAAGTTAATTATTTTATAATGAAAAAGTTATTATCCTTTTTGATTTTTATTTGTGCGGTTTCAATTAAAGTTAATGGTACTTTTCCCTCTGAGTGAGTTTTTAAAATTTTTGTTGTAGCTGGACAAATTGTTCAAATTGATCTTTTAGTCCCTGGAGGAGAACAAATTATATCTGAAAAGGATGAAAGATCCATTTTAATGCAAATATTTGGACTGTCTATTGTTCAAAATGAAGAACTTGTCAAATATATTGAAATTTTAACAAATACATTTAACCCATATAGAGTAGAAAGATACTATATATCAGAAAAACACAACGATGTTGCAGAATATGTAAGGCCTATAACGCCACCGACAATAGACACCCATCATGATGATGTTAAGGAACCAGAAATCTATCGTAATAAGTATCTCTGTTGTGCTATATTATAAAATTCTAATTTTTTTTAATATAATTTTATGCATATGTTAACCCCTGACTTGGTTGGGGGTTTTTTGTTTGCTATACTCAGAACTTAATTAAAAGCAATGAAAAGGTAAAATATGCGAGAAAAATTAAAATTTTTATTTTTTGGTGATCTTATAGGAAGGCCAGGTAGGGCGTTATTTCAAAAATGGGCTAACAAATTAAAAGAACAGTTTAAGGCTGATGCCATTATTATAAATGGTGAAAATTCCGCAGATAATGGAAGAGGAATTACACCATCTATAGCGCAATCTTTTTTTGATGCTGGTGCTTCTGCCATTACAAGTGGTAACCATATTTGGTTTCATAAAAATGTTCATAACTATCTGGATGAAGAATCAAGAATAATAAGGCCAGCAAATTATCCGTCTTCATGTCCAGGTAAGGGATATACAGTTTTTGAGGTTGAAGGACATTCT
Source organism: Candidatus Babeliales bacterium (assembly GCA_023128415.1). GTDB lineage: Bacteria > Babelota > Babeliae > Babelales > UBA12411 > JAGMEA01. Next base: position 28,144 of record JAGMEA010000018.1, on the reverse strand, counting down.
GTTGCACTTTTGAATTTACAAGGAAGAGTCTTCATGCATGATGATCTTGATTGTCCGTTTAGAACAGCCGAATCATTATATTCTTTATTGCGTTCTAAAGCCCAAATTATATTTGTAGACTTTCATGCTGAAGCAACTTCGGAGAAACAAGGATTGGGATATTTTTTGGATGGCAAGGTTTCTGGAGTCGTAGGTACACATACACATGTTCAAACGGCAGATGAAAAAATATTACCTAATGGAACTGCATATATTACGGACTTAGGTTTTTCTGGAAATAAATATTCAATGTTAGGTTTAAAGAAAGAACCTATAATTGACAAGTTTTTGACTCAAATGCCCCACAGATTTGTTGTTGAGCTAAAGGGACCGTTTGTTATAAATGGAGTATGTATAGAAGTTGATACTAATACAGGAAAAGCATCAAAAATAGAACGAATTAGAATAGAAGACGATAATCTGCAACTAATTGAATAACTCACAGATTAATGCTTATTTTTTATTTTTTTAGACGGTTATTTATTATATTTACAATGTTCTTCGTAGGCCTTCTATGGGTTTTAGGTTTTGGAGATCTTTTAATTAGATTGACCGTTTTGCCGTCATTGGCATCTATTCCTAAAATTATTTTGTTGATGTTGCCCCTTGTTTCTAGTCTAGCAATTCCCCTTGCTGCTTGTTTAGCTGTGTGTATTTTTTTAGGAAAACTTCATGAAGAGAATGTAATTGTGATGCTTTCCTTTATTCCTTCTATTCGTAAACAATTGTTTAGAGCGGTTCTTTTATTTGCACTTGTCTTGGCAATTCCATATTCATATATCGTTTTTGAATGGGCTCCCAAAAATTATTTTAAGGGTAAGCAATTCATTTTAACTTTAGCAAAAGACAAGCTTAGCCAGTTGGAACCTGGAGTTTTTCATAATCTTATGTCTAAAGGTATTATTTACTTTAAAAATAAAGAGTATAGCGAGGGGGCACATAAAGATATTTGTTATAAACAAATTTTATTAATGTATAGATCTGGTAAGGCGAAATATATAGCTACCGCCCAAGAAGGATTTTTAAAGGGAGATAGTTTATTACTGAAGAATGGTACATTAGAAACTTGCTCTAATCAAAAGAACTATATAGCAACCTTTGAAACAACAGAGATCAATATTGATGAGGTTTTGCATAATGATTTTTTGTCAAACATAGAGGACCGTGAAGCAAAGTTTTTAACATGGAAGCAGCTGATTAATCACGAATATAAGAAAAAATCAGTTGTTGCTGAGCTTCATTCAAGAATAGGACAGGTTTTATGGCTCATTTTGTTGCCCTTATTATCATTTTTTGGAGTTTTTGCATTAGGAAGACTGGGAAGCAATAATCTTCTTTTATGTGTAGCTTTATCTAGTTTTAATTTCTTGTCATTCTATATTGGAGTAGCTCTTTCTAAGGCAGCTTCTAGCGATCTTGTTTTAATGCAAATAGTTTTGTATGGTGTACCCTTGGGTTTATTTTTGGTATGGCTATTGTTTTTTAAGAAAAGGCGAGTTTTGTGATTTTAATTATACTTGTTTATGCCATTTTAGCTTCAACTTTTACCTTGGCTAAAGCCTCCCTTCAGTATTCTAAACCATTTTTTCTAATTGGTTGCAGAATGATCTTGGCAGGAACTTTTTTATTGGGTTATTTGGCTCTTTTTAAGAGAAAAGCCCTATACATTACCAAAAATGATTTGTTATTATTTTTAAAAGTTGCACTTACGCATGTTTACATTTTCTTTATTTTTGAGTTTTGGGCTTTATCGTTTCCTTCTCTAAGTTCTTCAAAGACTAGTTTGATTTTTACTTCTACTCCGTTTGTAGCAGCATTTCTTTCATATCTTTTGTTAGGGGAACGCCTAAGTTTGACAAAAATTATGGGGATGGCTTTGGGTATAATTGGGTTGGCACCAGTTCTTGTTTTACAGGTGGATCCTTTAGAGGCAGGCAAAGAATTTTTTAGATTTTCTTTTCCAGAAGCAATTTTATTAATTGCTGTTGTATCAGGCGCATATGCCTGGTTCGACATTAAAAAACTTATGAGTAAAGGATACTCATTATTATTAATTAATGGATTTGCAATGCTTGTTGGTGGAATAGGAGCTTTTTTGACCTCGAGCTTGGTAGAAGGATTTACTCCTTTCCCAGTTTCTAACATTTTTCAGTTTTCAAAATATGTTTTGGCTCTGATCTTAGTCTCCAACATTGTTTTTTATAATTTTTACGGTTGGCTATTAAAACGTTATTCGTTTACCCTTTTGTCATTTGCTGGATTTTTAACACCTTTATTTGCCGCATTTTATGGATGGTTTTTTTTAGGGGAAACCATAACTTGGCATTATTACTTTTCATTAGTTGTAGTCTTTATTGCTCTTTATATTTTTTATAAAGATGAGATATTAAAGAAAGCTTAATTTATAACCTGGATAGTTCGGTCTCAACAATTTGAAGAATCCCGTCGGCGGCTTTATTAAAAACATCATTAATAATATGATATTTAAATAATCTGTGATTCTTTTCTTCCTTCAGTTCCTGTTCGGCTAAATTTAGGCGTTTTTCTATTTGAGAGTGAGAATCGCCACGTTTTAATAAGCGACTTTTTAGTACTTCCAGGCTTGGTGGTTCTAACCAAATTGTTACCGGGTTCGATAATAACCCACAGACACTTTTAGTGCCTTCGCGGTTAACAAGTAGGACAAAAGACTTGCCTAATTTTAATTCTTCTTTGATTAGAGCGGGAGATCCATAGTATTTGTCAGAATAAATCGTTGTTTCCAGAAAAAAATTATCTTTCATCTTTTCATTGAATTCTTCTGGCGAAATGAAATTATAATCAACTCCATCCTTTTCTCCCGGACGAGGCTTTCTGTTAGTATACGTTATTACTTTTGAAATATTATATTTATTTCCTATAGAGCCTAAGACGCTATTTACTAAAGTTGTTTTTCCTGTTCCAGATGGTGCGGATACAATAAATATTTTTCCGTCTTTTTTTTCCATAATTTTTTCCCTAAAAATAAGATAACTTTTTTGAAATAAAAGGGTACCAAAAAGATTATTTAAAGAAGAATATATTTGTTTTTTAAATTTCAATCAGCGATTTTTGTTAATCCGAAAAATTATACCATTCTATGCTCCATCCATCTCCGTTATGCATGGATTGTACAAGGGCTTTTGCTTCTTCAGTTGTTTTAAATGAAAAAAACTTATAAGTTTTTCTAGCAACTTCTAAAGCTGCATAGGCTGTTTCCCTTCCAGTCGTCATTGGATAAGAGGTATTATAATCTAAAGTTGTTTTTGTATGAAATTTTATAAAACCACTTGCTTCAATTTCTTTTAATCGCATAAAAACTTTGCCATCGATTCTTATATTTTCGATGAGGATGGCAGTTACTTGAAAAAGTTAATAAAGCTAAAAAAATATAAGAAAATTGTTTCATACAAATACGATTCCTTTTAAAGTTTGTAAATATTTCCAATGGATAATTGGTTATTAATGCTTTGTGCATTGTAAAATAAAAAAAATGGAAAATGAATTTTTTTTAAGTGTTTACTTTAAAGTTTAGTTATAGATATCTTTTTGAAAAATTGTTTCAACATTTTTAAAGAAAAAAATATGTTATTAAAGAATTCGGTTAAGTACTTCCTATTGTGCATTATATGCTTGAATTTAGGGGTTTTTGCAGAACAACAAGAAACGCTTGAAGAGACTGCAAAAAAAGTTGCTACTTTTAAGTTCAAAGAAACGAAAAAGATTCCTGAAGAAGTTAAAGCTAAAGTTGCAAAAAACAATAAGGTTTTTGTTGGAACCTCACTCCCATTAAAGCAAGAAGGCAGAGTTGTTGCATCTGCAATGGATATGGTTTTTAGAAAATCAAAATTAGATAAAAGAATTGTTCTTGTAGCAAGGGATGATAGAAAAAGCGTTGCCAGATCCTTAAAAAATATTCGGAAGCTTTTACATGAAACTAAAATCTTTAGTAATATTTTTATGAGTGGCTTAATTGAGGAAGTATTGACAGACATAAAAAATAATGAATTTTTGATCTTTGCGCCGGAAGAAAATAGTGAGTTTTTAATGGATGCGCAGTATAAAGGATTAATTCATACAAAAGCTTCAATAAGGGAAGAGTTGGAAGCTATCATTGATTATGCTGTTAGCACACTTAAAAAATATACTTTTGGAGTTTTTTTTGAAGATAATATTTTAGGACAAAATGGTGCAAAAGTAGCGGAAAGTATTATTAAGAGATATACCAACGAAAATTCTAATATACGTTTTCTAGCTGCTGAGTCCTATCCCAGGGGAACCGTTGATGTAGATCTTGTAGCAAAAAAAATGGGCAAGATCAGGCCAGAAGTTGTTATTTGTATTTCTAGACGTCATGCTACTTATAATTTTACATTAGAATGCTTAAATCAAGGCTTATTCAGAACCGTTTTCTTAGGTACTTCATATCTTTTACCAATCCAAAAATTATTAGAGCAATCTCGCGGTGTTAATTTTATTGCTACATCCGTCTTGCCCAATCCAACCAAAAGTAAAATTCCATTAATTCAGAAATATAGAAAAGATATGAAAACTTTTTTTCCAGGTGAACCATATAATCTTTTATCTTTAAACGGATATTTTAATGCAAGTATTTTACTTGAATTAATTAGTAGAATTCCTGGCAAAGTTACACATGAAAAAATTATAGAGCAGGCAGAGGCTTTAGATGGTGAGATCGATGGAGTCAAATTGAAGTTCAATCAAAAAACACGTCAACTGTATAATGATTTATGGATAAGTCCGAGTTATAAGTCAGATTGGATTAGCGCAAAAAAAAGATTTGATGGTGGAGCATGATAAAAAGCCTAAGTAAAATTTTAGTTTCTCACAGATTTAAGATTTGGCTTATAGTTATCTCAACTGCAATTATTACAGGTATCTTTTTTTTATCTATAGAAAGCAACTATAAAACAAAAGATGTTGTTCCCGAATTTTCTGCACTTACACGTACGGAACAGAAAAAGTTGGGACCCTTTTTTGCGAAGGTAAAGGTTGGTCTTTATATAAAAGATTTTTCAAGATTTGATGTCATAAATAATGATTTTGTTATGGATGCCGTTGTATGGTTTGAATTTAACCCTGCAGAGGTCTCATTGTCTCAGATTGAGAAATTTTCTTTTTTAGATGGGGAAATAAAATATAAAAGTAAACCGGATATAAAAATAACGGATAGTAGAGTCTTTGCCAAATATGAAGTCATTGTGGGATTTAATAGTGATTTAAGGTTTCACTATTACCCTTATGGATACCATCGTTTACCAATAATTGTAACTAACAATTACATTCCCACTTCCGGAATGGTATTCATAACTTCAGATGCCTCATTTACTGTTGATAAGAGAATGGCTTTATCTAATTGGGTTATTGATGACTATACGACAGATTATGGCTTTAGAGTTACTAAATTTGAACAAGTAGATGAAAAAAAACATCTTGCATATCCGCTTGCAATCTTTGTTGTAGATTTTTCGAATATTGGTGTAAAAAATGCACTTATTATTTTCATTCCGATTTTATTTTCAATATTATTGGGCTTATTCTCGTTATTAGTTCCATTAGTTTATGGAATTTATAATTGGGTAGGTATAACATTTGCAACAGCAGCAATTACTTCTATTTTAGGGTATCGCTTTGTTATTCAAAATATGATGCCTAAGGTTGGTTATACTACTATTACTGATGCTGTTTATACTTTGACTTTAGCAATAGTATTTGTTCCATTTGTATTGCAAGTTATTATATCGTTTATGGTTTCTGTAAAACATAAAAAAATACCTGAAGAGGTTGCCTTTGGTTTGGCTAGATGGCTAAATGTATTAATGTCTATGGCATTTATTATTCTGACGTTAATTACGATAATATTTTTATATAAAATTATGATTTTATAAGTACTAAAAATTATGAAAAAAGTAGTCATTTCTATCATTTTTTTTCTTTGTATTATTGCAGGGGGATACGCTTATTTTATTCAGGAATCAAACATTTCTGAGGTATTTTCTACTATGACGTCAGTAGAAAAATATGCTATTTCCCAATCGGAGTATCCTCCTATGGATAATACAAGATATTTAAAACCTGATTATAGCTCCTTCTATAAAAGGAATGTATATAATTTTTGGAATGGGTTGTGTAATAAAATAAGTATTGCTCTAGGTTTAAAAGAAACTCCATTATGGACACCAAACTCATTTAAAGATTTATTGGAAAATTTAACTAAAGATCGTATTGATGAAGGTTATGATGGTGAACATGTTTTGAAATTTGTTCCTCAGGTTGGAAGTAAAATTGTTTTATGGGGTGATTTACAGGGTGCTTTTCATTCTTTTACTAGAGACTTAAAAAAATTAATTGAATTAGGTTTTATTGATAATAATTTAAAAATTATTCAACCAAATTGCTATTTTATATTTAATGGTGATCTTATTAGTCGTTCTCCTTATATAATGGAAACACTGACGCTTGCAATGAGAATTATGAAAAAAAACCCCAAGCAAGTTTTTTATATTAAGGGTAACCATGAAACTCACGATTATTGGCAGGGTTATGGTTTGAAAACCGAATTAAAACTTAGAGCAAAAAAATTATCAGATGAGAAAGTTCCTTTAGCCAGAGAAATTAACTCATTTTTTAATACTTTACCACTGGCCTTGTTTTTGGGAATCAATCCTAATAGTGATACAGATTTTGTTCAAATCTCACATATTTTGAGTGATCAGACTGAAAAATTAAATATTCAGAATTTTTCAGGATTTCTTAGTAAAAAGGAAAAGGATAATCTAAATATTCTTGCCTTTAAGTTTGACTCTTTAATACCTTCAGAGAAGCCTGTCGAATTAAAGGCTATAATTACAGGTCAAGATCGTGAGTTTGCTTATGAACAAAATAAAGGTTTGCTTTTGTTGCCATCTATTCATGGGGCCATAGTTTGGACAGCACTATCATGTCCGACACTGGCATACCAAGGAGAATTTGGTTTTAGGAATGACGCCTTTGTTACAATTTCTGTGGATAATAATCCTTACGAATGGCTGATAACTCTTAATAACCAAGATGCTAAAGAATTAGATGGGTTTATTAAAACTAGTTATAAAATGTTAACAGGCGAAAAAATCGACGATAGATAATTGTTTTTAAAAAGGAAGGGTAGAAATGAAGAAGAAATTGGCTTTGCTTGCCTTTGTGTGTACAGCTTCAATCTGGGCTCGTACAGACAAAACATTTCTTACGGTAAAACCTCATTCAATGAATCTTGTTCATGAAATGTTAATTTCGCAACGAGTAATTGAAGACCTTAATGAAGATCAAAAGGGTTTTGTTTTTCAAACAACACCATTTTATCAGGCATCAGTTAATGATAAAGATTTAGCAAGATATTTTTTGTTAAATAATAAAGATACTTTGGCTTTTGCTACTCAAACAAATAATATTAATGCAGATGTTGATCCTAGACATTTTGATTTATCTTCAAGTTATCAAGGATCAATATCTTTAAGACCAACTCAAAAAGTTGTAGGTAATCGTGTAGATTATTATTATAACTTTGGCTATAAAGTGAAGGGTCTTTTTGCGGGAATTAGTCCAACAATTGTTCATATAGAAAACAGTCCGAAATTATTTGAAGAGATAGATTCAAGAGCAGGATTTGAGACAATTTTAACAGCTTTTAGTGGTGGAGATTTATCATCTAGTTGGGCCGAAAATTTTCAATATGGAAAAATAAATGGCAAACAAAGCGATACCGAAATAGAAGGTGTAGATCTTAAAATTGGTTGGAGAGCTCTTAAAACAGACAATTTAAAATTAGCAATCAATGGAGTGTTTACAATTCCTACCGGTCATGAAGCAACCTCAAAATATCTTTTTGAACCAGTAAGTGGACTTAATAAGCATTTTGGATTGGGTGTCGGAGTTCACGGAGATCTTAGAATTGCAGAAAATTCACATGATGATACCAATTGGTATTTAGTTGGAGCTGCAAATTACAAATATATTTTTCAAGACAAAGAAGTAAGAACATTAGAACTCAAGAACAAGAGATGGGGTCGCTATCTTAAAATGAGGAAACAAAATCCAAGGTCAACAACAAATGTTTTAGCTAGTGCTTATCCTGGAGTAAATGCATTAACTAGAGAAGTCAAGGTAACCCCAGGCAGCCATTTTGAAGGTTTAGCTGCATTGCAATATAAGGCAAAGGGTTGGGGCTTTAACGTAGGATACAATGGATGGCTTAAGGAAAATGAATCTTTAAAACTTAGAAAGTCATTTAGTGAGCCTGGAATATTTGGAATTGTTTCAAGCAATGCTACTGCGGGAATGCCAGCAGAAACTGCATCAGTAGCAGTTTCATCACTAACTACTATTAAAGAATTTCAGCCTGCTGACGGCCAGTTTATTCAACAACATGATGTTGATTTCAACGGAAGTTCTGCAGCTGGTTCTCATAAATTATTTGCTATGCTTAATTTTGAATCTGAAGGTAAGGTAGAATTTTTTGGTAGCTTAGCAGCTTCTTATGAAATAGCCCAAAAGAATAATTCTTTAGAACAGTGGTCAGCCTGGGGGAGTTTAGGAATTGCATTTTAAATTTAGGGCTCGTTAACCGAGCCCTATTAATTATTTAATATGAAAAAAATGAGAAAAAAATTTTTACAATATCTTACAAGAGGTACAAGTATTAGGCTGCAAATAGCCCTCATGCTTTCAAGTTTGTTCATAATATTATCTCTGTTTTATATTAACACCGGCGATTTTAACTCTACGGATCCCAGACCAAGTTTAAAACCAATTTTTCCTAAGGTCTTAAGTCAAGAATCAGAAGCAAGAATTTCTGTAGAAAGTGGATTATTTGTAAGATCCTTTCCTGAGTTTAATGTTGCTTTAAACCGGTTCGTTGTGGATTTAGTTTTATGGTTTAAGTTTGATCCTACGGCAATTTCATTAGAAACAATTGAAAAGTTTTCTTTTGAAAAAGGTGAAATCTTATATAAATCACCACCAAATACAAAGCTCATTAAAGGAGAGGTTTTAGCTACATATGAAGTTCGAATTAAATTTTCCTCAAATTTAGACTATAAATTTTTTCCGTTTGGTGACCATAAAATTTATCTTGTTTTAACAAATAAATTTGTTTCTCCCGGTGAAATGGGATATCTAGCAAAAGGTTCTGGCTTTTCAATAGCAGATAATATATATGCTGCGGGATGGCAGTACAATAATAGAAAAGTTGAATATGGCTACAGTGTTTCTGAATTAGATATCCAGGATAAGGAAAAAAATATTTTATATCCTAGAGTCATTTTTTCAATAGGATTTAAGAAATCTGGAATACGAAATGTCTTTTTGATAGTAATTCCTCTTTTGCTTATGTATTTTACGGGCCTATTTGCATTATCTCTAGATGCTGAAAAGCATGCCCGGGCAATTATGGGATTAGCTTTAGGTAGTATGACATCATTATTAAGTTATAGATTTGTTATTGAAACTTTATCACCTAAAGTCGGGTATTTTACAGCGGCTGATTATTTGTTTACGTATATTTTAGTTGTAATTTTCTTGTCTTTTTTATTAAATCTTTATGCAATTCGCAGAGGAAAGCTTACTATCCTGACCAATGCTATAAGAATTTTATTTATAATTACTGCTTATCTACTTTTGGTAACGACTATTTATTACTTACTTTTTATTTTTCATAAGGGATAAAATGAAGAATAACCTAGTCTTTTTTCTTCTTATTTCTCTTCTATCTTACAATAGGGTTTATGTTAAAAATTCTGATACACTTCATGAGTTTTATTCTTATACAAAGACTTTAGATGAGTATCCAGAACCTGATAACGATAACTTGCTAAATCCAGATTATACTTCTTTTCACAAAAAACACATTCGTAGTAAGATTGGTCGTTCATTTTCCAAATTGTTTACATCGTTGCACTTAAAGAAAAAAGCAGCATGGTCTGTTGAAAATTTTAAAATACTTTTGGAAAAACTCGTTAAAGAAAGAGAAGCAAACTCTTTAGTCGGTGATTTTGTACAGAAGCTTACACCTAAAGAAGGATCTAAGCTTGTTGTATGGGGGGACTTGCAAGGAGCATTCCATTCTCTAACTAGGGATTTAGTAAAGCTAGAAGAAGAAGGATTAATAGATAATAAATTAAAAATTAAAGAAAATTCATATTTTATTTTTAATGGAGACTTAATTAATCGATCTCCATATAGTCTTGAAATCTTAACCTTAGTAATGAAGATTATTGAGCAAAATCCAAATAATGCCTTTTATATAAAAGGTAATCATGAAAGTAATAATTATTGGCATGATTATGGTATACGTAGAGAATTGGAACTTATGGCCAAACATTTATCTAAGGAAAAAATCCCATTAAATAATTTGTTAGGCAGATTTTTTTTAACCTTACCTTTAGCTCTATATTTAAAATCAAAAGATGGCAAATCCCCTAAATTTGTTTGTATAAATCATCATGCAAAAGATTATAATGGACTTAAAGAGGAATTTTTTGCTGATTTTTTACTAACAGAGGACGATGGAACTCTTAAAACATTTAATCTTTCTAAGGCCAAAAAAAGTGAGTTGTCTGTATCGATAAAAGCATTAATTAAAGGGGTTAGTCGTTCAAATGTGTATATACCAACTGAAGGCTTAACTTTTTTGCCGCCTGAAAATGGTTCTTCATCTTGGACGCTGCTTTCGTCTCCGACAAAAATTTATCAAAAATTATATGACTTTAATAATGATGCTTTTGGAATTATTAAAGTGAAGAAAAAACTTGAATTTTGGATTATTGATTTTTATAAACAAAATGCTCGAGATATGAATGGTTTTCAGATGAAATCTTTAAACTTATTAACTGGAGAAGATATTTCCAAGGAAAAGGAAGATGGAAAAGCATATTCAAGTAAATTCAAAAAAAATGTCGTTCAACTAGGAAGTACATTATGGACGAGTGAACATGGAGGGTTGTCTGATGCTGTTCTTAAGGGAACTTCCGTTATTGTTAAAAAAGTTAATGCGAGTGGCGGAATAAATGGAAGCAGACTAAAAGTTATTTTCCTTGATGATGAATATAAACCAGCTGCAGCCAGAAAAAATGCCAAAAAGCTTTTGGCTGATTATAACGTAAACATAATGCTATCTCCTGTGGGAAGTCCTACATTGAAAGCATATTTTGATCTTATTAAAGAAAAAAAGATTTTAATGATGTTTGCTGTTTCTGGGGGAGAAGATTTTAGAGTTCCTGAAGATCACATAGTTTTTTTTAGAGCATCTTTTCATCAGGAAGCAACAGCTTTAACAAAATATGCTTTGGAAACAAAAAAATTAAAACGACTTGCAATTTTTTATCAAGATGATGCCTTTGGAAAAAGTCTTTTGAAGGGAGCGCAAGATACATTTAAGCTAGCTGGAATTAAAAAATTTTTAGAGTTGCCGTATCAAAGAAGGAGTGTTAACTTTTCGAAACAGATTAAACAAATCAAAGAGTATTCACCAGACGGTATTTTTTTCTTTGCTACCGATAAATCATCAGTTGCCTTAATTAGGGGTTTAGGTGCTCATAATTTAGTTGAGACCAAGTTATTTGGATGTTCTGATCTTTCTATAAAATGGTTTGGCAGCTTTCTTAAAAAGCTTGGTTTATCATTTATAACAGTCCATGTAGTTCCAAAACCCGAAGGAAGTAATTTAGAAATAGTAAAAGAGTTTAAGAGGGATGTTAGAAAGATGCATTATCCCGAAGATAGTTTTCTTTTGGAGAGCTATATAAATGCCTCCTTGGCCGTATATATTCTAAATAAAGTTAAGGGAGAGGTAACAAAAGAAAAAGTTATTGAAATTATTAATAATATAAAAAACTTTAATTTTAAAGGTTTAACCTTAAACCTTGATCCTAATACCAGAAGTTTGTTCCATAAAGTTTGGATAGAAACAGAAGATGGCGAGCTGATAGAGCAAGAAGTTTGATAGGAGAAGGCATCACTAGCGCATTTTAGGTAAAGTTGATAAACTTTATGAAAAATTGTTTACACATTAAAAATTAAAAGAAAAAATGCAAAAACTTGCTGATATAAAACAAAATTTCCCTGAATGGTATTTAAATGTAATTGAGGCTTCAGAACTGGCTGAGAATAGTCCTACCCCTGGTTGTATAGTAATTCGTCCATATGGTTATGCTATATGGGAAAACATACAAAAAGTTTTGGATAAACAAATTAAGGAAACAGGAACCCAAAATGCTTATTTTCCCTTACTCATACCTGAATCTTTTATAAAAAGGGAAGCAAAGCATGTTGAAGGGTTTTCTCCTGAGTTAGCAGTAGTTACATACGCTGGAGGCAAGAAGCTAGAAGAACCTTTAGTTGTTAGACCGACTTCGGAAACAATGATTTATCATATGTTTTCCAAGTGGATTAAATCTTGGAGGGATTTGCCATTAAAAATCAATCAATGGGCAAATGTAATGCGCTGGGAAATGAGAACCCGACCTTTTTTGCGAACTAGAGAGTTTTTATGGCAAGAAGGGCACACCGCTCATGATAGCCTGAAAGAGGCGGAAGATTTTGCAATTAAAATGCAGCAACTTTATAAAAAATTTTTAGAAGAATATATGGCTATTCCTACTATTGATGGCGAAAAATCGGAAAGTGAACGTTTTGCTGGCGCAGATCATACTTATACATTTGAGGGGATGATGCAAGACGGTAAGGCTCTTCAGATGGGGACATCACATGTTTTGGCCCAAAGTTTTTCTAAGGCATTTGAAATTTTTTATCAAGATAAGGATGGTAATATCAAAACTCCTCATTGTACAAGTTGGGGTATAACAACAAGGACAATCGGTGCAATGATAATGGTTCACGGTGATCAAAATGGTTTGATTATTCCACCCAAGATTGCTCCTATTGCTGTTGTGATAATACCAATCTTTAAAAATGATGAAGACAAGATAAAAGTGTTTGGTATAGCCGAAAAACTTTATAAATCGCTCAAGGATAAAAACATTTCTGTAGAATTAGATGAAAATGAAACGAAAACTCCGGGAGCTAAGTTTTATCACTGGGAAGTAAGAGGGGTTCCTTTGCGCATAGAAATAGGGCCTAAAGATGTCGAAAAGAACCAGGTAGTTATAGTAAACAGGGTTGAACAAGATAGAGATAAGAAGAAAGAATTTATTTCTTTTGAAGCTGCTGATTTCAAAATTGAAGAAATGTTAGTAAAAATTCATGCGCAAATGTTAGATAGAGCAAGAACAAATATGCAATCTATGCATCATGAGGGTAATAAATTAGAAGAATTTGGACCAAAGCTAGAAAAAGAAAATGGGTTTTATCAAACCGGATGGTGCGGCAAAGAGGAGTGTGAAGCTGCTCTTAAGACTTATAAAGCAACAATAAGATGCTTGCTAAAAGAAAAAACGCAGCCTAATTGTTTTAAATGCAATGATTCTAGTAAAACAGATATAATCGTTGCAAAGGCGTATTAATAAAAAATATGAGTAGTAATACAAATTTTTTAGCCCACTTTGAATCTCACTTATTAGCTGAGAAAAGGGTTGCTCAAAATACTTTTGCGGCATATAAGAAGGATATTGATCAGCTAGTTGAATTTTTGTGTGCAAAAAAAGTTGAGATAAGATCCTGCAAGACTGACGACTTGAAAAAATTTATCGGATATTTGAAGAGAAAAGGGCTTAATTCAAAGACTATAGCCCGAAAGATATCTACTTTAAAATTGTTTTTTGGTTATCTTAGTGAAAAATTTAATATTTCTAACTCAGCAGAATCTTTAATTTTCCCCAAGCATCAAAAATCTTTTCCTTCATTTTTAACAGAACAGGAAATAGAAATTCTTTTTAAGACAGCTGGTGAAGATGAATCGAGCCGTGGTATAAGAAATAGGGTTATTATTTTCTTATTATATGCTTCTGGAATTAGAGTTTCAGAGTTAGTTAATTTAACTATTGATCAAATTCATTTTGATACTGGCTTTATTCGTTTAATGGGCAAAGGTAATAAAGAACGCGTAATTCCCTTACCAAAGCCTATGTTGGAACTTTTACGACAATACATTGATGTAATTAGAAGAGATTTTTTACCTAAAAAGTCGATTATTAAAACAGACTTTTTATTCATTTCTGGTTTTGGTAAAGAGGTTAAGCCAATTACAAGGCAAAGCATTTGGAATATTTTGAAAAAAATCTTAATGCTATCTGGAATTAAGAAAAAGGTTTCGCCTCATAGTTTAAGACATTCTATTGCAACACATTTGTTAAAAAATGGCGCAAATTTACGTTCTTTACAAATGTTGCTCGGCCATGAGCAGCTTTCTACTGTTCAGATTTATACTCATCTAGATGATTCACATTTGAGAATTGTCTATGACAAAGCCCATCCTAGATCATAATTGTAAAATTGTTGATCAATCTTAACCGCTAACTTTATTATTATTATTATTATTATGAATAGAGGAGAAATTGTGAATAAGTTGCTAAAAATGTTTGTATTTTTATCACTATGTATAAATAGCTTAAGTGCAGTTATTATTAAAAATACAACACCATTTAAGTTAGGGTTTTGGCATGAGGTTGCATATACAGATACCAAACAACTTAATCCAAATAAGCGAATTAAAATAGATTATGCGATGAATTACCTTTCTATGTATATATCGACATCCTTTAGGGTGCCTGGTTTTGGGTATGGTCAAAGAGAAATTAAAGATACTTTTCAGCTAAGTGCAAGACCCCATTTACTTCGGAACAATTTCGGATCAATTTTTGGTGAGAATGATGTAATAGAAATTCAATGGGATGGAACCTCAGAGTTTGATATGGAATTTTATGGTCTTGAAGATACCTTTTTAACTACTTCTGTGGTACATAACCTATTAAGCTTGAAAGATAGGGCGGCTCTAAAACTCGCAGAGAATCTTCAAGAAGGGATATCCTCTAAATTAAAGAATATAATGGATAGCATGTATCAATGGACAAATAGGGCTAATCTGATGGGAATTCAAAACAATTTCTTAAATTTTACACCTCTATCTGAGATAACTTCTTTTGGATTCGAAAGAGAAATAAATCATCTAGAATATGGGCTTCAATATGGTTACGCATACGGTATGACAACTGAAGCTATTGAGAGATTAGTTTTTGAAAAATTATTAAACCAACCTATTGAAACTGCTTTATTGACATTGAAATGGCTCATAACTAATAATTTATTAAGAGATAATCTAAAGCGGAAGGTATTTTTGTTAATTAGCAACCATCCTAGATTTGCTAATAATAGAATAGATTTTGATGTAATGTGGATAACGGGTAGGATGTATGATTATTAATGTTACTTTAAAACTTTTCCAGTCATCTCATGCCAAATAATTAATTTTAAGCGGCTTTGCTATCAAACAAAGCCGCTTAAAATTTTTTCAAAAGCTAAATATTTTTTAGGGGTTGTCGTTTTAGGAATTTCCTGAATCAATTTTTCTCGTTTTAAAAATCGCAAAACATGCCTATCTATTATAGCAACATCATTATAACCAACATTACGTAGAAAATGAGAAGCTTCTTTATAACCGATACCTTTAATGTTTTTCACTAAGAAACTTCTTGCTTCTCCTGAGCTTAATCCCAGCAATAAGTCTTTAATATTATGATGTTTGCGAGCTTCTACAATAAATTTTGATTTGTTGTTATAAAAACGATGGCCATGGCTCCTAATAATAGAGCTTAATTCGTTTTGGCTTTTACTAAGAAAGCCATCAGCACCTATAATTTGCTGTTTGCTTTTTTTGCTTGGGAGTTTGCAGTCAAAATACAAAAACGAAGCTCGCTAAACCAATCAGAATTTTCTTTTTGATTTAGTGCAGCAAATTCTTCTAAGTGGATTTCTATTAAAGGATTAGTTTTAAAATTAAATTTCATTATATATAATTTTTTTTTGCTAATAATTTCTGAAATATTATAATAATACTTATTATTTAAAAATTCAAAGTATCTAAATGCTGAAGGATGGTATGGAAACCAAATTTAATGTACCTCAAAGAGAGCTTGTAAGTCTCCTTGCAGCAATGCAACCAATATGTAGCAAAAGAACGACCTTAGATGTTACCGAGTCTATACTTTTTCAAATAACTCCGAGAGAACTAACTTTAAAGGGCACTGATCTTGAAATAAGCCTTCGTTCAACTCTACCTTTGGAAAAAAATAATATAGAAAATTCAACCTTCTTGGTCTCCGGAAAAAGAATTTTTGATCTAGTAAGAGAGCTTGATGGAATTATTGAATTTGAAATTCAGAAAACGCAACTAAAGCTTAATGCAAAGGGTGTTAATCTTGCCCTTAATATTCGTGATGCAAAAGATTTTCCGCCATTTCCAGAACGTATTGAGAACTTGATGGATATTGATTCATCATTTCTTCAGGCTCTATTAGGAAAAGTTGCATTTTTAATTCCTCAAAATCATTCTAACAGCGCATTAAATGGTATGTATTTGTTGTTTGATGAATCGGGAATGTCAATGGTTGCCACTGATGGACATTGTTTAGCCCAGATTCAGTCAAAAGAATACACCTTGGCGGAAAAAAAAGAATGGCTTATCCCAAGAAGAGCCATTTTGGAAATTAGAAAGATTTTGGAAAATAGTGAAATAAAAAAGATCTTTTTAGGAACCTGTGGTAACCAGTTAGTATTTTCTGGTTCAAACTTTAATTTTTTTACAAAACTACTTTCAGAAAAATTCCCCCAATATAAACCTATTTTGAATAAAGAAGGATTTTCTCCTGCAGTACTGGCTAAGGAAGAAATAGTCAAAACTCTGAAAAGGGCTAATTGTTTCTTAGCAGGGCAGTTTATATCAACTAAATTTAAATTTGCTCCTGGAAAACTAGATTTATCCTTGCACAACAAAGAAGTAGGTAAGCTTGAAGAAACTTTATCATTAAATTCATTTGATGGTCAGGATTTAGAAAGCAGATTTTATTCACCATACTTACTTAATGGATTAAGTGTTTTTTCTGAAAAAGAGCTTAAATTCTATGTCAAAAATACCGATAGACCTATAATCTTTGAGTCAGATCAGGAAGCTTATAATTTTACTTACTTAGTGATGCCTGTCTCTGCTCAAAAATAAGTAGTGAATATAAAAAAAATCAAACTTAAAAATTTTCGTTGTTTCAAAGACAAAGTTTTTACTTTCGATAGCCCCTTTATAGTTATTGAAGGGAAAAACGGTTCTGGAAAGACATCTCTTTTGGAAGCGCTATATTATGCTTGTTATTTGCGTTCTTTTAGAACCCGCTCTGGAAAAGAGTTAGTTAATTTTGAGAATAAACATTTTTTTATTCAAATAGATGGTACAAACCTAGAAGAAGAAGCTCAAAGCATACAAGTTGGCTTTGCTGATAATACAAAGATTGTTAAATTAAATCAAAAAAATGTTAGTTCATTTAAGGAGCTTATACCACACTTCAGGGTTATAATAGCTGCTGAAGATGATCTTGAGCTAGTTAAAGGATCACCCGAGATTAGAAGAAATTTTTTGGATCAGGCGTTAATAGTAGAATCAGATGATTATCTTATAAATCTAAAGGGTTATAAGCAGATTTTAAGTAATAGAAATAGTTTATTATTTAAAATCCAGGGTAAAAGTGCTTATCCAATAGAGGATATTAAAATCTGGACTGAGCAAATATGGAATATGACCCAAAAAATTCAGCAACTAAGAATAAGTTACTTAAACAAACTAGAAAAACAAATAAATAGTCTTATTGAAGAAAATTTTAATTCAGAAAAAATTTTGATTTCTCTTTTATATAAATCTAAGGTTTCTATCAAGGAAAGTTTTGAAGATTTTTGGAGTAATTACACCCTTAAATTGCTTCAAGATGAGCTCAGACAAGGCAGATCTCTTTTAGGTGCCCACCTAGATGATTTTACAATTAATTTTCGAACAAAGCAGGCAAAAGTTTTTGCATCAAGGGGCCAGCAGAAATTAATAGTTTTTTTGGCGAGAATAGCACAACTAAAAATATTAAGGGACAGGGGAGAACAAGCTCTTTTGTTGTTTGATGATTTTTTAACCGATTTAGATGATGGCATTTTTAAAAAATGTGTAGAAATTTTAACAAACCTTGATTGTCAGGTTGTTTTAACTTCTCCATTAAGCTCTTATATAACTTCTAAAAAAATACCTAATTTAAAACCCAAAGTTATACGTATTTGATTGAATCTCAATGTGACAAAATTTCAATTTGAAACCTTTCTTTCAAACACCCCTATTTTAAGGCAAAATGATTATGAGTGTTTGACATTCCCAAAGAATATATTATTATGATTGAAGAAAACTAAAAGATTGTAATAGAAGGCTTCATTACTACTCTCCTTTTTCCGTCATGCAGGGTTTCGCCTTGTGTGACGGTTTTTTTTGTTCAAAATAATGCTGGGAAAATAAGGAGTATGCTCAAAGGAATTTTATTTCTATTTTTCATTTTTATTTCTAGTTTGCACTCATGGAGTGTTACTGAAGATGGCGTATTGAAATTAACTGAAGAAGAAATTACAGCTGAAGAGCTAAATCTTTCATTTTACATGTTTAATTCAGAAATAGGCTTTGGTGGAAAGGATCCAGGGACACCCTGGAGGCGAATTAAACATTTAGGTCGCTTGGGTGAATGTAGAGAGCTTAAAAATCTGAATCTTGCGGGAAATGAGATAAATCCTGACGAACTTGGTCAGCTAAGTTTAAATCAATTAAGGGTCTTGGATTTAGCTAGCAATAATTTAACTCATTTATCCTTTTTAAGGGCATTTCCTAACCTAAGAGCTTTAGCTCTTAATGGAAATCCACTTATTGATATTTCACCTCTAGAAGGGCTGGAGAGTTTAGAATACCTTAATATGAGATTTTGTGGGCTTAGAGATATTGATCCGTTATTTTATTTACATAAACTTGAGGAGCTTTTTCTAGATGAAAATAAGCTTAGAAAGATTGATACTATTGCAAGTTTAAAGGAGCTAAGAGTGCTTTGTTTATCCAAGAATAAGATAAATAAAATAGGTGCAGTAGATTGGCCTGAACTGAAAAAATTACATCTAGCTGAAAATAGATTAATAGACATTGGTTTTCTAAGTAGTTGCTCAAAACTTTCTGAATTGTACTTGTGTAGGAATTTGCTGCCAAAGGGTTCTTCTCCAATAGATCTATCTCCGTTGATAAGGTTAATTCAGGCAAACCCTGAGGGGATAAAGTTCTTATATATTAATGGCGAATATTTTATATCTGAACAAGTATCTGAATTATCCAGACTTCTTCCAAGAATTTGTGATCAAAGACCGAGATTATATTTTTAAATCAAAAATATATAATACGTTTCCAAAATGGCTATAAGTCATAATAATAATTTTATTGTAATGTATTCTGAGGACAGTGAATTAATTCGATAGGGGATTAACTATCTGAGCTGTTGTCTTTAATAAGGATAGTTTATAAACTACTTACTGGTGGGTATTATTAAATTATAAATGTTTGAGGGGAAAATGAAAAAAACTTTATTTTTTATTTTGTTTTTTTTGGGTACCATTAAGTTTACTTTTTCTGGGCAATGTCAAAGTAGAGCTGAAATAAGCTCAGATGAAAGACCCGTTGAGGCTACTGCCATAGCGCGCGCAGGAAGGCTAATTAGAGAACAACATGATAACCCAGGATTTACAAGGGGAATCCCTGATGATTTATTATATTTATCCTTTGTAAAGGCCTTTGAGCCTTTACAAAAAGATCCTAATTTATTACTAGAGACTGTGGATAAACTCCCACCAGAATTATTAGAATTATTTTTAAATGTTTTGGCCTATAAAAAATCTAACCCTTTTTATTATTTAAATGAATCCTCTTTAGCAGAAGCCCTTCCCGAAAAAATACAATTCTTTTCGGAGATCTTAAGTTTATCCAAAAAAAGGGAAGTGCTGCATTCAAAAGTGTTAAGATTGCTTAAGGAGATGACCCGCTGCCTTGAAGAGCAAAAGCAGGCTCTGAGTTGGTATGAAGGTATGGGCATGCTTGGGGGGGATTCAGATTATCCCAATTCGAGTGAACCCATAAACTTAATGGGGTAAGAGCGATTTGGTAACAATCAAAGGATAGATATAATTTATGATCTATCATGGGTCTAAATGGAGTATCTTAAATTGTTATCTAATACTTTCCGATCGTAATTTTTTTAAATATCTTTTTATTTTAAAGCTGATAAATTTTATACCTACGCTGTTTCTTGTTTCTACGTATTGTTCCTTAAGTTTTCCATTAAAATATATTCTAACTAAAAATAAGGCTCTAGGTTTTTTATCTGTATTTTTATCAACTTTAGCCCCAGCTTTTACTAAAGAATCAAAAAGTTGAAGAGAATTATACCAATAAGCTCTTTGGAGAGGGGTATTTCCATAACAATCCTCTGTGTTTACATCAGCTCCCGACATAATCAATGCTTCAATTATTAAATTCCACTTTTTATTTGTTTTTGAGGGCCAAGGGGAATTTAGAGGACTTTGATTCTGAAGGCTTAGAACATTTGGACTTGCCCCGGATTTTAGCAGAAGTATTACCATTTCTAGATCTCGTCTAGCACAGGCGAGATGTAAAGATGAAAATTCAGATTCATTAGTAGCATTAATTTTTGCACCTGAAGAGATTAGATATTTAACAATTTTATAATTTGCATAACGACAAGCATCGTGAAGGATTGTGTTATTGTGTTTATCTCTATAATCTAATTCAGCTCCAGCTTCAACTAGAGCCTTTACCTTTTCAAAATTTGTTTTTTCACAGGCCTTTTTAAGCTGCTCATTTTTTTCCTCTAATGAATTAGGAATATTATTGTATAGGTTAGATACAATATTAGAAATTGTGGATAGCTTCTCATTAAACCATGCTCCACTAAAAGTATCTCTAGTATTGCATAGTAAGCCTATAAATAATAAAAATAATTTTTTTCTTTTCATTTGTTTTTTATCTTTTTAAGCATTTAAACGTAATCTATCTAAATACTCAATAATTTCTTTGCCGGGAATCTCAAGCCCAGGCAGGCCATCTAGAACAACTTCTTGAAGCAGAGGGTCTATCGATAAAATTAAAGAGCTATAAAGCACAGATTCTCTATAATAAGAGTTAAACATTTGTCTGTGCTTATCTCTTTTTACAAGGCACTTTAGCTTTTTATCTGTATTTTTATCAACTTTAGCCCCAGCTTTTACTAAATAATCAAAAATTTGAATCGAATCATACCAGTAAGCTCTTTGGAGAGGGGTATTTCCATAACAATCCTCTGTGTTTACATCTGCACCAGCATTCACCAATTCTTCAATGATGATAGCACGATCTTTAAAGCGTTTTTCTTGTGATTTAGAATGATCGTAAAATGAATAACTTGGTGGAGTTTTCATAAACCAACTTATATTTAAAGGGGTTTTTTGATTCAAATTTTTAATATTTGGATTTGCTCCAGCCTGCAGCAGTAGTCGTACTATTGCGACATGATCTCTATAACAAGCATAATGTAAGGGAGAAGATTCATTAAAGTTAATAACATTGATTCTAGCTCCAGAAATGATAAGGAGTTTAATTATATCGTAATTTGAATATTTACAGGCAATATGAAGAGTTGTCTCAAAAATAGAATTACTACAATTTAATTCACCTCCAGATTCTAATAATATTTTAAGTATTTCTATATTGTTTTTTTTACAAGCTTCATGTAATGAATTTCCATTATTAACATCAGCACCGCTTTTTAAAAAATATTTAACATCATCAATGTTTTCATTATTAATTGCGAGATTAAGACATTTATGCCCATCAACTTTTATATCTGTTGTTGCTTTTATTAAATAACATAAAAATTCTCTTGGAGCATTATTTTTATAAGCAATAAATAGTAATGAATTACCATTTTCTAGAGAATTGGTGTTAGTATTTTGCTCTATTAAATATTTTATTATCTTTATATTATTATCATCAAACTTAAATGAAAAACCTGAAAAATATGAATATTTATGAATTACATAGTATAAAATTGGGTTGCTATTAACTTCAGCCCCAGCTTCAACTAAGAGCTTAATCCTCTTAAAATTGCTTTTTCCACAAGCTTTTTTAAGTTGTTCATTTTTTTTCTCTAATGAATTAGGAATAGAATAATTCCAAGAGATTGAAAACACGTCAGCCTTACAAAAGAATAGAAACAATAACAAAAATAATTTTTTCATAAGCATCTTTTTTTCTATGATATTTGGTTTTCAATCTCTAAGATTTAAAAATATATAAAATATAAGAAAAGTGAATATTTACCTTAACCGGCAATACGAGATTTTAGGTTTTAGAAGTATGGGGTTATAAAAAATAAGTCGCTAGTTATTTTGATTTGACATAATATATATTATTAGACCTTTGCCATCTCCTTTGGGCTTTTGGCAACTCTTCAATCTGCTCGCAAAGATTAAAGACATTTTGGCTATATCAATCGTTTACTGACTTGTTTTTCCTTAGGAAAAGCTGTAAATTTCATTTCAATCTAATGATAAGTAATATATCTAGGAAGAAATGAATAAACTTTTTTTATTGTTTTGTATGTTGTTTTGGGGGATTATACAATCCTCTCCTCCTGCTCATTCTTCAGTAGAATTAGAAACAGAAGGAAGTGAAGAATATAGCAGTGGAGAAGAAACTGATAGTGAAGAAATTATACTACCTAAACTTAAGCCACTACAACTAAAACTCCCTAGAAGTTTTGGTGGCGCTGCTGTCACACCCAAAAAGCCAATTATTGATATCGAATTAATGCAACTTATTGATGAAGAAAGAAGAGCTGAAGAGTTTTGCGGTAAAATGAAATCGCAAGGCTTTGCATTGGATCGTGCTAAAAAGAAAATTGAAGAACAACACAATGAAATTGGGTTTGCAAGAGCTTTAAGGGGAACACCTGATGATTTATTATATTTATCTTTTATAAAGTCCTTTGAACTCTTTCAAAAAAAACTAGATTTATTATTAGAATATTTAGATAAAATAGCACCCGAACTATCAGAATTATTTTTAGATGTTTTGGCCCATAAACGATCTGAGTCTGTTTTTCATTTTAATCCTCTCCTTCAATCTGGATTTTTTATTCCTAGTGTAGCTATTAGGAAACCAAGACGAATCTTCACAAAAGAGACGGATAAAATATTTTTTTTCATCAATGTTTTGAGGTTTGTCAGGGAAAATGAAGGAATCCATTCAAAAGTTTTAAAATGGCTTACTGAAATGAACCTAAGGATAGTGAGAGAATCAGAAGCCGAAAACCTTTCTCTATCATCAGAATTAGAAGAAGAGATAAGAGAAAAAGAAAGCTTGAGAGACAGGATAAGTTCTTTAGAGGCCCAACAACGCCAGACTTCTGTCGCATACGAAGATGAAAGATCTTTTTTTTACGATAGACCTTTTTACGATAGAAGCCCCCTTCATTTCATCTAAATTTACCTCTGCCATAATCCACACATACAAACAGCTAATGCATCGGTAACATCATTCTTTGCAGTTATTTTTACTTCAGAAAGCTTAGGAAACATTCGCAAGACAGCACTTGCCACCTGTTCTTTGCTTGCTCCTCCGAATCCCGTTACAGCTTGTTTGATTTCTCTGGGGGCAAATTCTATTAAATTAAGATTATTTTTGTTGGCAAGAAGATATAAAATCCCCCTTAAATAACCCAGCTTTAAGAATGTTTGAGCATTTTTATAGAGGAAAGAAGTTTCTAGGACTACATCAGTTATTGAATGATCTTTAATTTTCTCTTCAAAGAAATCATGGAAAATCCCTACTCTCTCAGATAAATGTTTTTGAGTACTCATTTGAAGATATCCACAGTCAATTAGAAAGGAACGTTTATCTTCCTTCTTAATTATTGCATATCCTGTAACGTGAAAACCCGGATCAATGCCAAGAAAAGTTTTCAACATTATTCTACTCTCCTAAAAATTAATTTCTGAAATTAGCAACAAAAGACTCTAATATTCATCCTCTGAAAGATCTTCAAATAAAGTGATTTCTCCAGTATATTTAACGTAACAAGTGCCAACCGGACCATTACGTTGTTTTCCTATAATTACTTCAGAGAGATCAGGTGTTTCCGTATCAGGATTATAAATAACATCGCGGTATACAAAGAAAATAACGTCACCGTCTTGCTCTATGGCTCCTGACTCTCTTAAATCAGATAACTGTGGACGCTTATCCATTCGAGATTCAACCTGACGAGAAAGCTGAGAAAGAGCCAATACCGGAATGCTCAATTCTTTAGCCAAAGCTTTGAGTGATCTAGAAATATCAGAAATTTCCTGTGTTCTGCTTTCATAATAACCACTACCATGTAACAGCTGTAAATAATCTACGATCAACAGTTTAATGTTATTTTTTGCTTTTAACTTGCGAGCTTTGGTTCTGAGTTCCATTATCGAAAGAGAAGGAGAATCATCAATAAAAATAGGAATTTCTGCTAACCGAGCAGCTGTGTTTGTTAGTTCTGAAAATTCATCTGAAGTTATAAGAGCGTTTCTAATTTTCTGATGGGGTATTCTAGACTCTGAAGCTAACATACGTAGAACTAGCTGTTCTGCCGCCATTTCTAAAGAGAATATTCCTACAGGACAATTGCCAGCCTTAGCAGCATTTAGTGCCATGTTAAGGGCTAATGCAGTTTTTCCCATAGAAGGTCTACCAGCAAGAACCAACATATCCCCTCTTTGCATACCTGATGTCATCTCATCAAATTTTGAAAAGCCTGAGGAAACGCCAGTAATTCCTTCCTGTTGTCCTCTTACAGATGCAAGATGTTGAAAAGTTTTTTTTAGCCATACATCTAGCTGAACAAAGGAAGGAGCAGAACGTTTATTAGAAATTTGAAAAATCTTTTTCTCTGCAGAGTCTAAGACTTTTTCAATTTCACCTTGTTTTTGAGTATAGGCAGCAGAAATAATATCGCTTGCCGACATTATAAGTTCTCTCAAAATACTTTTTTCTTTAACAATATTTGCATGAGCATTTATCAAACCCAAAGACGGAATATCTTCCTGAAGTTCAATAAGATAAGAAAAACCGCCGGCTACTTCCAAAAGATCTTGGCTTTCAAGCTCATTTTGTAAAGTTAAAACATCAATTTTTTTATTTTTATTAGATAAGTCTAATATTGCCTGATAAATGATTTGATGCGGTCGACTATAAAAATCCTTCTGGTCTAAAACATCACATACTAGGCTTAAATTTTCTTCATTCAATAAAATCGAGGCTAAAACAGCTTTTTCAGCCTCGGAACTTGCTGGAAGTCCTTTTCCAAGAACATTTTCTGTATATTTTTTTTTAACAGGATATTTTTTTTCTTTTTGACGGTACATCAACTACTCTTTAGAGCCAACAACTTTTAAAATAAGTTCAGGTTTTACCTTTGAAGTTAATTTAATAAAAACTTTGTGCTCACCGGTTGTACGAACAGTTTTATTAAATTCAATCTGTTTTTTATTTATTTGAATTCCTTTTTCTTTCAAAAGGTTGGCTACTTCTTCTGTACTTACAGATCCATAAAGCTTATCTTCATCATGGGCTTTTTTCTTTAAAACTAAGTGAATGTTTTTTATCTGAGAAGCAAGTGCGGCAACCCGACTTCCTGCTATTGAAGTATCAACTTCGGATCGCTTAACAGCCTTTTTAAAATTTTCTATGTCCTGTTTAGTTGCAAAAATTGCAATTTTTTGAGGAAATAAAAAGTTTCTAGCATAACCCTCGCTTACCTTTTTCACCTGGCCAGCAAATCCAAGACTTGGAACGTCTTTCAATAAAAGCACTTCCATGTTGATACCCCTGTTTATAATTAATAATTTTATATAGTTATATAGCTTTATGTTTATATAATAGACTTTAACATAAAAGAAAATAGTCGACAATCAGACTAAAATCCAACTTAAACACAAAAAGCTCAATTATTAGCTCCAACAAATTGCCTTCTAATCTCTTTAAAATCACTTTTATAAAAATGTATTGAGCCTGTTCCAAATAGCCAGATATTTCTTCCATATTCACCGGACTTATAATCTACAGCCCAATAATACTTGTCTGAAATAGAGCGTTTTTCAGGGGGAATGTTTTCTGTTTCTCTTGCAAAATAGGCCCCTCTTGCACCTTGAATTCCATAAGCAGGTTTTAGAGTTCGCTTACCTCCTTTAATAACCCAAGGAGAATTTTTTTTATCCCAAACTCCATCATGTTTTAACCAAACTTTTAACTGATGACCCGTCTCATTATAAACTGTAAATTCCGCTCCATACAGCCCTGAAAACGAAGCAATTACAACAAAAAACAAGTTAACCTTTAAAACATTTTTCATCAATTATTCCTTATCACCACCAATGGAAAACGCTTGAATCCTCATTTCCGCCCTCAACATAGTATCCACTCTCACTTACCGTATAGGTCTTTGTTGTTTGACTCGAGATTCTTCCTGGGATATGTTTTAGCCTCCGGTTATTTCTAGGGCCAAAGTTTATCCATATATCAATGATGCTTATACCGGCACCTTGGTAATCTCCAGACTCACTTGGTTTCACAGTAAAAGTATGTTTTTCTTTAAATACCCAAATGTATTCTGTTTTAAATTCAACATCCATATCATAATTGGTTACATTTTTTACTATTATTTTTGCCTCTGCATTAAGCTTAATGGCTGAGAAAAGAAGTAATAGCAAAAATAAGCTTAATTTTTTTTTCATAATATTTTTTCCTATTTTTTAGGATGACCAAACAGCTTTTTCAGATATTTTTTCAAATTTATCTTTACTTAGGGTCATTGATTTATGGTTCAAACCCTTTACCTTCTCATCTTTATATCTTTTTTTAAGCTCAAATTCCACTTCGTAAAGTATCTTTTCAACTCCAGGCTGGTTATAGACATGCCGTGATTCTTGGCTTCTGTAATTGGCATCTACTTCAACAATATCGCCTACTACAGGGAAACAAGTTTTTTTACCATTACCAATCCATTTATATCTCGACCAACTTTTCTTAACTTTAAACCAATTTAAAGTACTTTCTTTTACTCTTGCCCTTATGGTAGTTCCTGTTGAATTTTTTATACATAATTCAGATGCCTTAATATCTGCACAAAACATTAAAAGGAGACTCAAAAATAATATTTTTTTAATCATGATTTAGGCTTTTCCGTAATACATTTTAAAATATTCCCTAGACACTGCCTTGAGCTCACCTTTGTCAAATTTATCTTTAGAATTAAAAGTTATTTGTTTTTTAGAGCCTCTTTTCCAAAATGAGCGTGCAACTAAAAGATTCTTGCTAGTTGTAAACAAGGCTTCTTTATGTACAAAATCCTTTTCTCTTTTGATTTCGTATCCCTGTTTATAGGTAGCTTTTACAGCGTGAATACTTGTAGCAAAAGTATCGATTGTTTTACTTTGCCCAGGATTAATTATACCTTTATAGCGCCATTTAAAGTTTTTAAATTGTTTTTCCTTATAATCAATATTTAATGGATATTTAGTTTCGTTTTTTACTTTTAAAATAGCCCCATCAAGACTTCCCAAGAACAATCCTAGGAAAACAGCACTTAAAATTTTTTTAATTTTCATTTTTACTTCCTTATTCCTAAAGCATTATTGTTTAAAAGAATAGGTAAAAATAACTAGTATGATCAATAAACTTAATAAAAATGACTTTAGATACTATATAAAATAGGCCTTCCAAATTTTTTAGTTCAGAAGGCCTATTTTATAGTTAAGATTTTCCATATAACTTTTATATAATTTGTGAACTACCGACCACTAAGCTTGAAGCTTTGGAATCATTGATTCCTTAGTGGCGGCTTCCTGCTTCGCCCCATGATAGCTAAACTGTTAGCAAGCGCAACAATTCCCGCCAGAGCATGATCCACAGTCAATGACTGCCACAGGCTTGGATTCGGGCAGTTCCTGCCCTATTTACAATTATCAAATACAGCGGCAGCAAACTTTCTTATAACAAAATTTGTAT
>JAGMEA010000017.1 GCA_023128415.1 Candidatus Babeliales bacterium | reverse complement strand
CTTTAGCCTTGGGTGTATGTCAGTATCTACCGTAGTAGCTAATTCTTATGGAAGTTTTAACTTTTATGATTATGGGGAAAGAGTTGCTTGGGACGAACGAAGTGGTGAAAGTCCTAGGATGTCAAATAAATATATTGGGGGGATTAAGTACAAAATAGAGAAGAAATTTTTTGAAGATATTGAGATTTATGATCATGCACTATTTTTTTTCCATAGTTCTTTTAAGAACGTTACTTTTATATCTAAAGCTTTGAGGCTGTATTCTATTATATCTAGTAATTTAATAGATGTAGTTTTTCATAATGTTATATTAGGGAGTTTTGTATTTGAAGAGGTAATATTTGTTCGTACTAAAATAATAAATAGTATAATTGTTAAAGCCCGTTTTTTTAAAAATTACTATGATCAATCTGAAATTAATTATACAAAAATTGAAAATTCAAGTTCTAGATGTGAGAAATTTAAGGGATTAGCATTTGAATCTTCTTCAATAGATGATTGTTATTTTGATGACTGTGATTTTAATGATTGTGATCTGTCTGGAGTAGATATAACCAATTCTGTGTTCTTTAGTTGCAAAATGAGTGAAGAGCTTAGAGCCGATTTGGGAAAAAGGGGAAATGTTATAGTTGAAACACTTGAAGAACTCAAAGAACAGTTTTCTATTTTAAGTGATAAAATGAAAAAAAAATGGGCTCCCGTTTTAAGGTAGTTAACTATCTATTAATATAGTTATTGGGCCATCATTAACAAGTTTAACTTTCATATAAGCTCCAAACTTCCCTGTTTTAGTAGGGAAGTTTGCTTTTAGTTGCTTTATAAATTTGTTATAAAATTCCTCTGCTTCTTTGGGTGGCATTGTTTCAGTGAAGGATGGACGATTGCCTTTTTTTACTGAGCCATAAAGTGTAAATTGAGATACAATTAAAATTTCTCCACCTACTTCTACAATACTTTTATTCATCAGATTATTTTCATCAGAGAAAATGCGGAGATTTATTAATTTTTTGATTATATAGTTAGATTCTTTTTCCGTATCATTTTTATGTATTCCTAAAAGTATCAACATTCCATTGTTAATACTTGCTATCTCTTTATTATCAATATCTACTGATGCAGAAGTAACTCTTTGTATTATGGCTTTCATTTATATACCTTTTTGCATTATGAAAATTAATATAGATATACTGTAGGCAAAATCGTTAATGTTTTTTAAATGGTGGGATCATGCAAACCTTAGTTTCTCTCTTTAAAAATAGTGTAGATAAATTTAGTAAAAAGCCTATTCTTTCCATGAGGCCTCGCTGGAGGATTATACGATGGTCTTTTGGGGAACTTAATAATTTTTCTAGCGGGATCGCTTCTGTTCTTGAAAAATATGATGTTGGTTTTGGAGACAAAGTTATTTTAATTTCTCCAAACTCTCCAATGTGGGCAGGCGCCTTCTTTGGTTGTTTGCTCAAAGGTGCAGTCATAGTTCCTCTTAATCCACAGAGTCCCAAAGATTTTGTAAAAAAAATTATAAAAGAAACGAAAGCTAAGGTTTTATTAAAATCAACATTGCTCAAATTAGGCGATTTGGGAATTCCTGCTGTTGAAATTGATAAATTAATAGATTTAGAAAAAAAATATTGTGAATTTGCTGAAATAGCCGTTAAGCCGGAAGATATAGCTGAGATAGTTTACACTTCTGGAACAACAGGTGATCCTAAGGGTGTTGTTCTTACGCATAAAAATATAATTTTCAATGTAGAATCCATATCAAAAATTTTTCATCTTTCTTCTAACGACAGGATTGTATCAATTTTGCCACTTTTCCATATGTATGAACAAACTGCCTGTTTATTTTTATCAATAAAACATGGGGTAGAAATTATGTACGCGCCTAATGTTAGTTCTAGGGCAATTGCTTCTACTTTACAGGAAATGAGAGCAACTAAAATGCTTGTTGTTCCTGAAATTTTAGAATCTATTTTACGCAAAATAGAAAGTAAGGCTAAAGATGAGGATAGAGAGATTTTATTAGGTAAGATCTTTTCGTTAAGTGCAAAACTACCATATTTTTTACGAAGAATTTTATTTAGAAAGGTACATCAAAATCTTGGCGGAAAATTAAAAATGTTTGCTAGTGCTGGAGCCGCTCTACATGAAGATATAGAACGCAAGTGGAATTTGATGGGTTTTAAGGTGTATCAAGGCTATGGATTGACCGAAACTTCTCCAGCTATAACTATTAGTGTACCAGGGACTTCAAGGATAGGTAGCGTTGGAAAAGTAATTTCCGGGGTTGATGTGACCATATCAAAAACTGGGGAGATTTTGGTAAAGGGCCCCAACGTTTTTTCTGGTTACTATAATAATGAGGAAAAAACTAAAGAAGTTTTTGACGAAGAAGGCTGTTTTAAAACAGGAGATATGGGCAACTTTGATAAAGACGGATTTTTATATATTAGCGGTCGTGCTAAATATATGATTGTGACACCCAGTGGTGCAAACGTTTATCCAGAGGATTTGGAAATAGAGCTAAAAAAAATTCCTGGAGTTAAAGATGCGGCAGTTGTCGGGCTGGAGGTAAATCATCACATGCTTATTCACGCGTCACTTTTGGGTGATATTAAAGACTCTGCTTCTATTGTAGAGAAGGCGAACAATAATCTTGCTTCTTACCAAAAAATACAAGACTGGTCAGTTTGGCCAGAAGAAGATTTTCCTAGATCTGCAACGCGTAAAGTCAAAAAAGAAGAAGTCATTAAGTGGGTTATCTCGGCAGGAAGACCTACAACAAAGAAATCTACAGGCACAGTTTCATCCTTAATTAAACTTTTGGCATCTGTTTCTGGAAAAGATCCAGAAACAATTAGTGAGGATACGAACCTATCTAGAGATTTACATTTTGATTCCCTTATGAGAATAGAATTGGTTAGTCGGTTGGAAGAATCTGAAGATGCATTAGTAGAAGAGCAGCAAATCACAAATCGAACAACCGTTAAGGACTTGAGAAAATTAATTGAGCAAAGTAAGACAGAAACAAAAAAACAAAAATTTAAAGGTTGGTTGTTGTCTTGGCCAGCAGTAATTTTGAGAGAAGTTTTAGAGCGATTAATATTATTTCCTCTTTACAGATTAATGATAAAAGTTGAAGTGGAAGGATTAGATAATATAGAGAATTTGGATTTTCCAGTGGCCTTCATGTCTAATCATTTAAGCTATCTTGATGGATTAATAATTTTAAAAGCACTTCCAAGTAAAATTCGCAGACGCATTGCTATAGCTGCGGCGGTGGATGTTTTGTATAAAGAATATAAATGGGCATCATGGTTTGTTAGTTTTATTTTTAATTCTTATCCACTACCTAGAACTGAAGAGGAGAACATTCGTCCAGGTTTAGAATATACGGGAAAAGTTTTAGATAAGGATTTTTCTATTTTAATTTTTCCTGAAGGTAAAATTAGTACGACAGGAGATCTTTTAGATTTAAAAAGGGGCGCAGGGCTAATTAGAACAGAAATGAATATCCCAGTTGTTCCTATAATAATATCCGGTCTCAGAGATCTAGTTCCGATGTATTCATTTTGGCCTAAAAAACGAGGAGTTGTTAAGGTTAAGGTCGGCAGTCCAATAAAACCTGACCCTGATGATTCATATATAGAGGCAACAGAAGAAATTTATAAGGCAATGAAGTCTTTAAGCTGATTTTTGTTGGGCTTTAATATAATTTTGTACGTTTCCTAGCCTTCTTAATTCTGAGTTCAGGCTGTTTTCATATCTTGAAAAAATTATATCAAGTTCACGTTGTCGTTTTTTAGATAGTTTTTTTAAAAGTTTTGACGCTTTAAAAACATGTTCTTCAAATGTGTTAGCATCATCGTCTTGATGTAAATTGATTTCTTTTGGATGTTCTTCACTAAAATATTTGGAATAAAAATCTATATGGAAGCCGATTTCTTGGGCTAGTAAATTGGTAATCTGGGAATAATTTTCTTCTGTTTTAGAAAAATGTTCAATTAATTCAGAATTAATTTTTAAAACTTTAGATTTTTCTAACTGGCCAAGGGCTTTCTTGATACTTTGGCTTTTTTCTAAAACTATTGTCCTTTTGCTCTCTAGGTCAGACTTTAATAAATTTAGTGACTTTAAAGCCTCATTTAGAGGGACCTTTATATTTTCTGTTATTGGCCCGAAAGGGATTATTTTTGTATTTTTTTGCTCCATATTGCCCATCTACCTGTTTGAAATATTTATTCTATTAATATTTAAGTGTACATTTTTGAGGTGAAATGGCAAAAGCTAAAAACTAGTGTAAAATACTAATATAATACGATATTTGAGATTAGGAGGGCATTTTAGTGAAAAAGGTCAGTAAAGACGCAATTTATTTAATAGACGGATCTTCTTTCTTATTTCGAGCCTATTATGGATTAAGGCCTCTTCATACCTCTAAGGGTATTCCAGTTCAAGCAACTTATGGCTTTTGTCGAATGATAAAAAAAATAGTTGATGAGTTTAATCCAAATTATATGGTTATTCTTTGGGATAGTAAGGGTAAAACTATAAGAAAAGAGATTTATGAGGAATATAAGGCTCAACGGCAAGCACCTCCAAGTGACTTGAGTCTGCAAAAAGAGCAAATAGTAAATTTTTCTGATTCCATAGAGCTATGCCAAATTTTTAGACCTGGTTATGAGGCTGACGATTTAATAGCCTCTGTTGTAAACCAGAATAAAAAGCGAGATATCGTTATTATTACTTCGGATAAAGATCTTTATCAATTGTTAAGTTCTTATGTTTATATTTATGATCCATTTAAAAAAGAAATGGTGGACAAGGAAAAGTTTATTTCTGAGCGTGGTTTTTCTCCTGAGAATTTATTGATGTATCATTCTCTATTGGGTGATTCTTCAGACAATATTCCCGGAGTTAGAGGTGTTGGAAAAAAAGGAGCAGAAGCGCTTGTTAAACAATTTGGCACGCTAGAGGAACTTTATAAAAATTTGGATAAAGTAGAAAAGGAAAGAATTCAAAATCTTTTGGCTGAACAAAAGGAAGCTGCTTATCTAAGCAAAGATCTTTTTACTTTACGCACTCCTGAAATTAAAGAAACCTTGAAAGATTTTGAATTTGATAAAAATCATTGGTCAAACGCTCTAGATATTTTTATTGAATTCGAGTTTAAATCTCTAGCAAGGGGAATCAAACCTTCTGAAGCTGTTTATATTCAATCAGAAATAGATTTGGGAAGAACCATTGAAAAAAAACTCCCAAGAATGCGTGCTGAAAGAGCGATAGAGCCGGTTAAGAAAAACTGGAAGTGTAAAATAGTTGATACTAAAGAAAGCTTAGAAGAATTAATAAAGGATTTGAAAAAAGTAAAATTTTTTGCTTTGGATGTTGAGACTACCGGTTTAAAGCCTTTGGAGGATAGATTGGTCGGCTTATCTTTTGCCTTTGACAATGAGCTTGGTTATTACGTACCAGTATCTCATGTCGATGATGATATTAAGCAACTTCCAATTAAATATGTTTTGGAAAAATTAAAACCATCACTTGAAAGCGAAAAGCTTAAAAAGACTTTGCATAGTGTTAAATTTGATCGCTTAGTTTTGTTTCGTTATGGAATAGAGCTTAGGGGGATAGAATTTGATTCACTTTTAGCAGCAAATTTAGTAAGAAAGGGTTGGGAAAAAATAGGTCTAAAATCTTTATCGTATTTTTATCTTCAAGAACCTATGAGATTATTTTCTGATGTCATTGGAAAAAATAAGACTTTTGCTACTGTTCCAATGAAAGAGGCAGCTGAATATTCGGCACATGATTCTCTTCAGACTTATAAGTTAAAATTCGTTTTAGAAAAAAAATTAAATAAAGTATCTAAGATAAAAAAAATATTTTATGACTTAGAACTTCCGCTTTGTGATGTTTTATACAGAATGGAACGACTGGGCATTTTATTAAAACCTGAGATTTTAAAAAAATTGGAAAAGGTAATTGAAAAAGATCTCAACAATATAGGATGTAAAACTTTAGGTGCTATTGGTGCTCAGAG
This sequence comes from Candidatus Babeliales bacterium, assembly GCA_023128415.1. Taxonomy (GTDB): domain Bacteria; phylum Babelota; class Babeliae; order Babelales; family UBA12411; genus JAGMEA01. Next base: position 20,199 of record JAGMEA010000017.1, on the reverse strand, counting down.
AAATGACAAAGATGTTAAAATAAATCTGAATTCTCCAAAGCAGGTTGAAAAGCTTTTATTTGATGAACTAAAACTGCCAGTTGTAAAAAGGGGAGAGCTTGGTAAAAGTCGCTCTACGGACCAATCAGTTTTAGAGGAGCTTAGTAAAATACATGCAATCCCAGGTTTAATTTTGAAATATAGAGAGTTATCTAAACTTTATAGCACCTATGTAAAACCATTACAGGGGGCAGTTAACCCGGAAACCGGGAGAATTCATACAACTTTTAGCCAAATAGATGCGGCTACAGGTAGGTTGGCTAGTTATAATCCCAATTTACAAAATATTCCAGTTGGTTCTGGATATGGTATAAAAATACGTTCTGCGTTCGTTGCGACTAGAGGTAAAATTTTCCTTTCTGCTGATTATTCACAAATTGAACTGCGTGTTCTTGCGCATATAAGTAAAGATAAAAATTTAAAAGAAGCATTTATTGAGGACAGAGATATTCACACAGAAACGGCTGCTCAAATTTTTGACGTTTCTGCGGAAAAGATTACGGGTGAGCAAAGAAAAGTTGGGAAGCGAATTAACTTCAGTATTATGTACGGATTAACGCCTTATGGATTATCTAAGGATTTAGGTGTAAAACAGAGTGATGCTAAAAAATATATAGAGAGTTATTTTGACGAATATCCTGGTGTTGCAAGATGGATGGATAAGGTTATTGAAAAGGCAAAAAAAACGGGATATGTTGAAACTTATTTAGGCAGGCGAAGGTATTTTCCAGGATTATTAGAAGAGAACCGTACACTTTATGAGCATGCAAGAAGAGCAGCAATTAACTCGCCTGTTCAAGGTTCTACTGCAGAGATTGTTAAATTGGCTATGATTAGTTTGGAAAAAGCCCTTATAAAAAAGGGTTTGAAGGCACAGATGCTTTTACAAATTCATGATGAAATAATCATAGAGTTGCCTAAAGATGAAGAAGATAAGGTTCGAAAAATCGTAAAAAATATAATGGAACAGGTTGTTGACTGGGATGTTCCATTGAAAGTTGACATAAGAACAGGTGAAAATTGGGAGGAGATAACCAAGTAATTATTTAGCTTTATGGATCTTTCAGGGGGTTTAGAGACAGTTAAAGAGATATAAGTTGAGGTTCTCTGAAATCTTCTATGGGGTATATCTGTGTGTCAGGTCAGGCGTTGACTTTTAGGCAAAAGGTGTGCAGAATATAGGTATCTAAAGTAACTCCCCATAGAATTTTTTATAGGAACTCACCACGAGTTAATTTCTTAGGGGTATTTGTAGTTTTTTTTGTAATTTTAGAGATTACATCGAAGGATTTGTCATGGCAACCAGTAAATCTGGTGGATCGACGCAGAATGGTCGCGATAGTAAAAGCAAACGCTTAGGTTGTAAAATGTTTGATGGTCAAGTAGTTACTGGTGGAGAGATTATAGTCCGCCAAAGAGGAACTAAGTTTCATCCTGGTCCAGGCGTTATGCGTGGGGGAGACGATACACTTTTTGCAACTAAGCAGGGGATAATTAAGTATAAGTCTGGCTATAAAGGTCGTAGAGTAATTTGTGTACAATAATCTTAAGGTCTTGAGAGTAGGTTCATGATTGATTTTCTAAGGTACCGTTTGTATTGTTTAACCGCCTCTATTGTTTTTATTTTATTAGGTGTAGGTGTTTATTTTATTAAGGGTGGGTTTAAATATCACATTGATTTTGTGGGTGGTACTGAGATTAATATTTTGTTTGAAAAACCTTTAAACATTTCTGAGCTTCGAGCTGGTCTTGCTAATAAGGGGTGGAAAGATCTCACCATTCAGTCTGTTGGGTTTTCTACAAGCGGATTGTATAGTGAATTTGTGGTCAAGGTTGGTGAAACTGATGATGGTGTGTCTAAAAGATTTGAAAAAGATATTTCTTCAACCATTAAGAATAATAAAATAGAAATTAGAAGCGTGTCTCGTGTTGGTAGCGAAGTTGGGTCTGATATTAGATGGCGTTCGTTCCTCTCTATTATATTGTCTTTGTTGGTCTTATTGATTTATATAACAGTTATGCGGTCTGGGTATAGATATGCCTTAGGTGCTGTTGCTGCATTAGTACATGATGTTTTAGCTGTTTTAGTTCTATTTTTAGTTTTTGAATGGCAAATATCTGTTAATGTTCTTGCTGCTATTTTAGCAATACTGGGCTATTCGTTGAATGATACTATTGTTATTTTTAGTAGAATTCGGGAAAATTTAAAGAAGCTTAAAGGAAAACCAGAAAAGGATATAGTTAACATAAGTTTGAATCAAACCCTCAGGAGAACATTGTTAACAAGTTTATCAACTCTTCTTACAGTAGGATCTATTTTGGTCTTGGGAGGAGAAGCGTTAAGGGGATTTGCTATAGCGATGATGATAGGAGTGGTGTTTGGGACTTATTCCTCTATTTATATTTCAAGTCCTGTAATGTTAGCATTTGATTTTTCAAAAGATTAATAAATTTCTTGAACTTTGTTCAGCATAAATCTTTAAATTTATATAGTGAGATTTTAATTCTAACCTAAAACAACCGATATGGGGAAATGGCTATAAAAAAAGAAATAAAAGAAGCTTCGGTTAAAGAAGATTCTAAGAAAATTAAAAAACAATCTGAAGTAACTTCTTCTGTGAAAGATGATAAAAACCAAAAAATTGTTGGTGGGAACGAAGTTACAAAAAAATCAATCAATGTTTCAGAGTTGAAAGAAATGGAGATTACAAAGCTTACTGAATATGCCAGAAGTCTAAATATTCCTGGCGTTAACTCTATGAAAAAACAAGAAATTATTTTTAAAATTCTTGAATCTCAATCAAATCAAAGAGTTGAGATTTATGGAGAAGGTGTTTTAGAAAAATTACCAGATGGATTTGGTTTTTTGAGATCTCCTAAATTTAACTATGCACCAGGTCCAGATGATATTTATGTTTCACCTATTCATATAAAACGATTTCGGTTAAGAACAGGTGATATAATCAAAGGTGTGATTCGCAAGCCTAAAGAGGCGGAAAAGTATTTTGCTTTACAGCGAATTGATACTGTGAATTATAAGCCGCCTGCTTATGGTGTTGGAAAAACTATTTTTGAAAACCTAACTCCTTTGTTTCCTACAGAGCGACTCAATTTAGAATTTGCTCCTAACATTATTTCAACAAGGATAATGGATATTTTAACTCCCGTTGGTAAAGGCCAAAGAGGGTTAATAGTTGCTCCTCCAAGAACAGGTAAAACTCTTCTTCTTAAGGAAATTGCGAATAGCATTGCTTCAAATCATCCAGATGTAACATTAATTATTCTTTTAATTGATGAGCGTCCAGAAGAAGTGACAGATATGCAGCGCTCTGTTAAGGCAGAAGTTGTGAGTTCAACATTTGATGAACACGCATCTCGTCATGTTCAAATAGCTGAAATTGTTTTAGAAAAATCTAAAAGACTTGTTGAGAGTGGGCAAGACGTAGTCATATTGCTTGATTCTATTACACGTCTAGCAAGGGCCTACAATACTGTTTCACCTGCCTCAGGTAAGGTGTTAACTGGTGGTCTAGATGCTAATGCTCTTCAGCGACCAAAACGATTTTTTGGTGCTGCTAGAAATATAGAAGAAGGTGGTTCTCTTACAATTTTAGCTACAGCTCTGATTGAAACTGGTTCTAGAATGGATGAAGTTATTTTTGAAGAGTTTAAGGGTACAGGTAATATGGAAATTCACTTAACCCGAAAACTTTCCAATAGAAGAATTTATCCAGCATTTGATATTTTAGCATCAGGAACAAGAAGAGAAGATTTACTTCTTCAAGACGAACATTTGAAGAAATTATGGGTTCTTCAAAAATTCCTAAGTTCTATGAATACAGTTGATAGTATGGAATTCTTAATAGACAAAATGCGTAATACAAAAACGAATCAAGATTTCTGGGAACTTATGAATAGACCGAAGAAGAGCTAGGATTCATTTATTATTCAAATAGCATGATTTTTAAATTTAGTTATTAATATTTTGCTAATAGCGTGATATTAACGCACTAATCAATTTTTAAATGTGTTGACTTTTGTAAAGTCTATTTGAAAAAATAGGCTGAGGTACTTTTATTAAGTCTCAATAATTCTTAAGTTGACTGTTAAGAAGGAGTTTAAGTGTGAAAATAACGAAACGAATAGCTAAGGGATTTAACTTGGCTTTGAAGGGCTTTTCCCATATTTACAATAGCGGTAATCATATTTTAATGATTCCTGTTATGGGAATTTTATTAGGAATTCCCTTTTTTGTTTATGTTTTAAATTTGATTTTAATTTACTCATCAGATTTAACTTTCTTGTCTTCGCTTCATGTATCATTTTTAAGAAATCCAGGAATGATGGTTCCTTGGTTGGTTAAATTGGCAGGTTTGGCAATTTTAGGATTGATAGCAACTCCGGTTGTAGGATATTTTTATTCTGGAATAATAAAATCTATTTCGAGTAAAAAGAAGGCAGGAGCAAAAAGTCTTTTAGGTTATGGATTTGTAGGATTAAAATCCTTTTCCTATTGGGTGTTAACATTTATAGCATCAATGATTATGATAAATGTTTTCTCCATGGATATTTTTTGGTTAGATCCAAGTACTTATACAATTGAATTTGGCGTATGTTCTTTATTCTGTATAATATGGTGCTTTGTAGTTGTTAGCTTCTTGATGAAAAAAATTGGACTTGTTGGATCTGTTGTTAAAGGATTTAAGGTCTTTTTTTATAACATAGTTGAAATAATAACTGGTTTTATTACCTGGATTATTATTGCTGTACCATTATCTCTTGCATTTATTATCCTTACCAAAGCAGTATTACTTTTTATGTTGGACATGGGAGGATTATTACTTGAAAATTTCGAATGGATTTACAGAATTTTCCCAGGTATCTGGTTTATAATAATTGCTACAGCATGGCTTTTGTTTGTATATGAAGTTTGCAGGACAGCAAAAGTTAAATAAATTTTTAGATCCTTGCAAAGATCTTCTTGGGCGGCTGCCAACAGGCAGTCGCTTTTTATTTTTCCAAAAATCTCTAGAATACTAATTTTAGGGTAATGCATTTGTAGGGTTTAAATAATGCCATTGATTTTAGGGATAGAAACATCTTGTGATGAAACTGCGGCAGCAGTTTACGATACAGTTAACAAAAAAATTTTATCTAGCTATTTATTTTCTCAGATTGAGTTGCATAAAATTTTTGGAGGAGTTGTTCCAGAAATTGCATCTCGTTCGCATCTAGAAAAAATAGATATTATAATAAATCAGTCTTTAGAAGAAGCTAAAATTGCTTTGGGTGATATAGATGCTGTTGCCGTTACTAGTAAACCAGGATTGGTCGGGTCTTTATTAATAGGCTTGTGTTTTGCTAAAGGGATTGCTTGGGCAGGTAATAAAAAACTTATTGCTGTTGATCATTTGGAAAGTCATATTTTTTCAGCCTTTTTAGAAGATGATGGATCGGCCAACTTTGAAGTTTTGCCATTTCCACATTTGTGCCTTTCTGTTTCTGGTGGTCATACTTCATTTTATAAGATTAATAAGCTGGGAGATTTTCAATCTATTGGGCAGACTTTAGATGATGCTGCAGGAGAAGCCTTTGATAAAATAGCAAATCTTTTGGGACTAGGTTATCCTGGTGGGCCACTAATTGAAAAGCTTGCAAAAGAAGCTAATTTTGAAGATTTTTTTAATTACCCTAGGGGCAAAAAAAACAAGGAACTTAATGTAAGCTTTTCTGGTTTAAAAACCGCTGTTTTATATGATCTTGTTAAGCGTGGGGTTTTTAGTTTAGAAACAGGGGTTATTAAATCAGCTTTAACCGAAGAATTAAAAAAACAAGTTTCAAGTTCTCTGTTGGTTTGTATCGCAGATATTTTTGAAAGAAAACTAAATTTAGCTTTCGATTTATATCCAGATTTTAAGGGATTTTCTTTTGTAGGTGGAGTGTCTTGTAATAAATATATTAGCGAGCGCTTAAAATTAGTTTGTGAAAAAAGAGGTAGAAAATTTAAAAATTCACCACGAAAATTTTCTACAGATAATGCAGCAATGGTTGCTCTTGTTGGTGCTTATAAATTTAGAAATAAGCAGTTCTCAAGCATGTATCTTGACGTTTTAGATTAATAATTATAGTTTTCAAAACATCTCAAGAAAATTTTTCTTTTTTGCATAGATTTAGGGGCTTAATATGGGAAAATATTTTTTTTCAATTTTATTTATTTTTACTACTTTTTGTTATGGGCAGGGAGATTTAATAAAAATTTTAGATAACCCTCCTTTTACAGGCTTATGGCTACCTGTTCCAATAGAAATAGAAGGGGTTTATGTCGAAATATTTATTTCTAAAAAAACTGACGGAAAATTAATATTTAGTGATGTTAATATTTTATTTCCAAATAAGGGCTGCGGTTTGTCTATGCATGAAAAGAAAGATGGGGCTTTTTATAAACTAGAGTTTAAAGTCTCACCCGTTCGTATTATAGATCAAGAATTAGTTAGTCTTGGTTCTATTAATGCTTTCCTCACCCAATGGGGAATTCGCACCATTGCAAAATTTAGAGATCCAGTAGCGCGCGAGTTAGAGATTACAAATTACGGGTTTACACATGAACTTATTCACGATCTAAAAGTTCTTTTTGTTTTGGTTGAGGAAGCTTTTAAAAGAGATAATAATATTCCTTGTGAAGATACATTGAGAAGAAGCGGGGTTGTCGGCATAGGAAGTGATGATATTGTAAGGGCAGAAAAGTGTTTTGAATCTTTTTCTGCCCTTGCTGTTGGAAGGGTTCAAGACTGTGAAGACGATCATCACCGTAGAGTTGCTATTGCTGAGGTGCCGCCAGTAAGAGACTTATGTTTTGCAGGCCCTTCTAGTTAGAAATTGAAACCTTTTTCTTTTTATCTTTGAAAAATTTCTTTGTGGTTTTTACTTCTTCATGAAAAGGTTTTTGGTTTAGCGAATAGAGTATCGATTTATCAGAAGCCTTTTTTAATTCTTGTTCCGAAATTGTGGTGTTTAATACTATGTGTGGTCCTTTAATTAAATTTATAGGTAAATTTAAGTTCCAAAATTCCAAATTTTTAACGAGCTTGGGATTCATTCTTATTATAAGAGTGTTTTGAGGAATTTCATCAGAATATAAGTGTTTTAACTTCCAATATCTTTTGCCCTCTACATCTGTTGAGTCTACAAAAAATTTATAAGGTTTTTTTGTATCTATTTTTAATCCTTTAACGGTATTTTTTTGATCTTTATCAGTATCAAAATTTCTGCTAATCAATACAGAAAAATTTTCATTGTCTGCTTTATATGGAAGCGAAAAAAAGCCGTCTTCGTCACTAGAGGTCTGTGTTCCCAAATGGAATATGTTAAAACTTGGAATATTTTTAAACTTTTGTGGGGCATCTATTAAACCCTTTAGTTGTTTGTATGCATATGTATTAATAGAAAAAGTTATAATAAGTAATGTTAATATACTAATTTTAAATTTCATGGTTTTGTTCTCCACCATTTTACACACAGAGTGAATTAGTGTTATCTTTGAACACCAGGATAACTAAAGGACAAACGTTTTTCCATACTAGGATAAACCTCATGATTAAAGATGCCTATAATAAATTAATAACAACTTGTAAAAATGCTGTGCTTAAAGGCTCAGAAAGTTCTGCAAAGTTAGGACTATCATTTGCTTTAGGTATGTATGTAGCCTTTTCTCCATTCCCTGGATTTCATACACTTATAATTTTATCTCTTCGTTGGTTGTTAGGGCTAAACCTTCCAATACTTTTTGTAACAGCATCTATTAATAATCCATGGACAATGCTGCCATTTTATGGTTTAGATTACGCATTTGGATACTGGTTTCTGAATGATTTTTTTAATTTAAATGTTTCTTGGATGATTTCTTTGGAAAAAATATTTGGCATGGGAAAAATATGTTTGTTGTCATTTCTTGTGGGAGGAAATGTTCTAGGAATATTTGCTGCATTAGTTAGTTATCCGATTTCTAAAAAAATATTTATTCGGCTTAAAAACGTTAATAAAGTTGTGAGTAAATCATGAAAGATATAGCAACTAATAAAAAAGGCTATTTTGATTACAGTATTTTAGAAGAGATAGAGGTTGGGATTGTTTTGACTGGTGATGAAGTTAAATCTATTAGATCTGGTCATGTTTCCTTAAAAGAGTCTTATGCAACTGTTAGAGGTGGCGAGATTTTTTTAATTAATTGCAACATTTCTCCATACTCACATGCATATGAAAAAAAGGATGATGCTGCTCGAAGAAGCAGAAAATTGCTTTTAAGTAAAAAAGAAATAAACAAGCTAATTGGTGCTGTTTCTAGAAAGGGATTAACCCTCATTCCCCTAAAGATGTACATAAATTCTCGTGGATATATAAAAATTAAGCTTGGCATAGGAAAACATAAGAAGGCAGAAGGTAAAAAGCAGATTATTAAAGAACGTGATATTAAGCGAGAAATGGAGCGCGAGATAAAATCCCGAAAATGATTATTGGCAACAAAATTTATCACAAAAAAACCTGTAAAAATTCTATTGAATGGGCAAAGTCAAAAATTAATGAAGATCCAGATGGTACTGTTTATATAGTTGATACAATGGATAGTGCTAGGGGAAGGCAAGGTCGGCAGTGGGTGGTACAGCCTGGTCAATTGTTAGTTACAATTCTTCTTAAACCTGAAAATTTAACCAACATAAATATTAATTTTATTAATATGGCCTTCTCATTAGCTGTGCTCAATTCAATCAAGTCTTATGGCACAAAGCTTAAGTGGCCAAATGATTTTTTTATAGACCAGAAAAAGGTTGGGGGTATATTGTTCGAATCTGTATGGTGTGGAAATAATCTTATGGCTGTCATTGTAGGATTTGCCCTAAATGTTAATAATTCTAATTTGGGATATGAATTGCAGAATGTTGCAACTAGTCTAACAAATGTTGTAAACAGAAAGATTGATACTAGTGAGTTGTTAACCAGTATTTTAAAAAATTGCGAGCATTTTTATAATTTTTGGCGATTAGGCGATTATCAGAACATTTATAAATATTGGAAAGATGCTCAGTTATTGAATAGAGAGATTATTAAAGTACACACTTTAGATGGAGTGCTAAAAACTGGCTTAGTAAAGGATTTTTTGCCTAGTGGAGATTTGGTTTTGGAGATAAATAGCGGTAAAAACATAGTTCTTCCTTTTTATATTGTGAATAATTGTATTTTGCAATAAGGAGCTTTATAATCGAGCCAGGTGAGATAAAAATAACTAATAGTATTATATGATGGCTGCTATTAGGTTAAGGAGAGAGTATGAAGGGTTTGATTCTAGCTGTGTTATTCTGTGTTCTAACTTCTAATGCTATTTATTCTGAAGAAAATATAGATTTAAAAGAGATAGCTTCGGTTGATGATAAAGAGTTATTCGAGGACAATTCTTTTATTGAAGAAGTTCGTGCTATTCCTGAAATGAATATTGCTGAAAATGCTGAAAATAATATTGTTGTATATGAAGACGATGGAGTTTGCGTTCTTCGAATTCCAGGAAAATTAAAAACAACAACATCTGATGGCAAAGTTGTAATAATAAATATTCAAAAGGAAAGTGAGTTAGAGCATCAGGAATTAGAGACAAAATAAAAATGTAAAAGGGTGCCTAATTTGCAAGGCACTCTTTTATATTTTTATTTTTAAATTAAGTCTTCTTTTCCTAATTTTTTCCAATCAGAATCAAATTTTTCAATTCCTTGAACAGTAAGAGGATGCTCCATTAATTTATCAAAAATATTTGGTGGAATAGTTGCAACATCAGCTCCCAAAAGGGCGGAGTGGTGTAAATGTATCATATGCCGGATAGAAGCAGCTAATAATTCTGATTCATATCCATAATTATCTAGCATTTGTCTGATTTCTTCTATTAGAGTCAATCCATCGATGTCTATGTCATCCCATCTACCAATAAATGGAGAGATATATTTAACCCCAAGCTTGGCAACTAACAAAGCTTGTATTACTGAGAAAATCAAAGTTGCGTTAATAGATATACCATCGCTGACTAAGCGCTTTATGACAGGAAGATATTCTTTTTTAAACGGTATTTTTACAACTACGTTACTAGCTAAGGATGCAATTTGGTGGGCTTGTTTATAAACGGCTTCCGGTTCTTTTTTTACCACTTCTATGCTTACGTCACCTGGGACCATGTTACAAATATCTAGAAGAACCGCTTTTGTATTTGGGCCTTCTTTGCTCAATAAGCTGGGATTAGTTGTTATGCCATCAATTAATCCTGTTTTTACCCATTCTTTAATTAGCTCTCGGTTTGCTGTATCTAAAAATAGCTTCATTTTTTTCCCTATTTAACGACAAAACTGATAATTCTATTAGGTATAAAAATCACTTTAACAATATTTTTATTCTCTAGCCATCTTGCAACTACCTCTTTGGCTTTATTTTCTACCTTTTCTTGAGAGCTATCTTTTGCCATAACTATTTTGCTTCGTACTCGACCATTTATTTGAATTGCTATTTCAATATCAAAAACCTCTGCTAGCTTTTTATCAAAAGCAGGCCAAGAGCAATTTTGAAGTTGTTTGTTGAGTAAGGTTTCCAGAGCCTCACTTGAAAAATGTGGGATCATAATGGATAAGGCAACTAAAAATTTTTCTAATAATTCTCTACTTAATTTTAAATTATGGTTATTTGCATCATTCAGGTATTCCATAGCTGCAGATACTGCAGTATTAACCTTAAATGCATCAATTCGCTCTTCAAACTCCTTTAAAAATAGGTGAAAGCGTTTTAAAGAAGCCTGATTAAGTTCAGATTCTTCAACAATATTTTTTTTATTATTTATAAACAACCATAATCTATTTAAAAAGCTGCTAGTTCCACTTATTGCTTCTGTTTGCCAAACTGTATCTAGCTCTGGTGGTCCCATAAACAGGATATACATCCTTAATGCGTCGGTTCCAACTTTGTTTACTACATCATCAGGATTAACAACGTTGCCTTTAGATTTAGACATTTTTTCTGTTTTACCAGTAAGTTTAGAATAAGTGCAAACCATCCCTTGATTAAATAGCTCCTGAAAAGGTTCATCAAATGATAAATACCCTTGATCATGCAAGAATTTAATATAAAAACGAGCATAAAGTAGGTGTAGAATAGCATGTTCTATGCCACCGACATATAGGTCAACAGGAAGCCAATAATTCATATTTTCTTTTGAAAACGGCTTGTCAGTTAAATCTGGATTAGGATATCTCAAAAAATACCAACAGGAACCAGCCCATTGTGGCATAGTATTAGTTTCGCGCTTAGCAGCACCTCTGCATTGTGGGCATGTTGTATTTACCCATTCTTTTATTTCCGCCAGAGGGGACTCTCCTGTTTCAGTAGGGGCATATTCTTTAATCTCAGGTAAAACGATAGGCAAATCTTTTTCGGGAATAGGTACAATTCCACATTTTGTACAGTGTATTAGTGGAATAGGCTCTCCCCAATATCGTTGTCTTGAAAAAACCCAGTCATGCATTTTGTAAAAAACTTTTTTTTCAGCAAAATCCTTTTCTACACAGTATTTTATGATTTGATTTCTAACCTCACCAGAGACTTGGCCATTAAATTCTTTTGGTTCTGTAAGAATGCCGTTTTTCATGTCGATATAACAAACTTTGAGATCTTCAACCTGTTTTTTCAAATCAGGGTTAGATGGGAAAAGCACCGGTTTTAAAGGTATTTTATATTTTTTTGCAAATCTAAAATCACGTTCATCATGAGCGGAACACTTAACTATTCCTGTTCCATATTCAGATAATACAAAACTTGCTACCCAGATAGGCAAATCTCCGTTTCCTAGTGGATCTACTATATATCTTCCAGTAAAAATTCCCTCAGGCTCTTTTTCTGAACCAACAGGATCTTGTTCTCTTTTTAGGAGGAGTTGTTTACAGAATTGCAGGATTTCTTTTTTATTTGAAATTCCTTCTAAAAGTTTTGATAAAAATGGGTGATCGGGTGCTATTGTAACAAAAGTGTCTGCGAAACAGGATTCGAAATGGGCAGAAAAAGTTTGTATTGTCAATTTTGTGTCTTTTACCGGAGCCGTGAATAACAATCCTTCACTTTTACCAATCCAGTTACGTTGCATTTGTTTTACTTTTACCGGCCAATTAAGTTTATCTAGGCCGTTTAATAATTTTTCTGCATATTCTGTTATTTTTAACATCCATTGGCGGATTGGTTTCTTTTCTGTGGTTGTTCCACAGCGTTCGCATTTGCCATTAATAACTTCTTCATTAGCTAGACCTGTTTTGCAGCTAGGACACCAGTTGATTGGGTGTGTTGATTCGTATGCAAGTCCAGCTTTATACATTTTTAAAAAGATCCACTGAGTCCACTTATAATAACTAGAATCGGTGGTGTTTAGCTCTCTAGACCAATCGTATATAGTCCCTATCTTATCAAGCTGGTTTTTAAAAATACGTATATTTTTTGATGTGCTTTCTTTTGGATGGATTCTTTTTTTTATAGCATCATTTTCTGCAGGCAAACCAAAAGCATCCCAGCCCATGGGGTGTAAAACGTTATAACCTTCTAAAAACTTTTTGCGTGCATAAACGTCAGATAATACATAACCTTTCCAGTGTCCTATATGTAATCCTGAACCCGAAGGATATGGAAACATATCTAAACAATAATATTTTTTTTCGTTATTAGGCTTTTTTGTCCTAAAATAAGGATCTTTTTTCCAACTCTCTTGCCATTTTTTTTCTATTCCCTTGAAGGAGTAGCTCATAAATACCTCTAAGAATTTGCAGCGAATTTATGTCTAAAAAGTTATTCTAGCACAAAACAAACCATCTTTTGATCAGTAATTTATTAAATCCTATTTGTAAATCATTGACCATTGAGTGCCTATTTTACTACCTTTGTATTAGTGGGGGGATGTTTAATCCCGAATAAATTAGGTTTTGGAAGATAAAATCGCTTCGATTTTATAAAGAAGCGGGAAATTAATAAGTTTTAGGGGGGAAAATGAGTATTAAGGGGTGTGGTGTCTTTTTGCTCTTCTTGTTTAGCTCATTACTTAACAATCTTTTTACATCATCCGCTATAAAACCTGCTATTGGACTTAAGCCTGCGCCTAATCCGCAACAAAAGATTTCAAATGCTTCTAAGCCTTTAGCTGATTGGACTTTTATAATTTATATCCAAGCCAATAATGATCTTAGTCAGTTTGCAATCAGGAATCTTAAAGAGATGGCTCGTGTAGGTTCTAATAGCAAATTAAATATTTTGGCCCAGGTTGATAAGCCAAAGCAAAAAGGAATTTGGCGTTATATTATTAATAAAGAAAAAATTGAGTTGTCAGAGCATATTTCCGAATCTGGAGATTGTGTTAAGGACATGGTGGGTGGAGCTAAATGGGCATTTAAAAAATTTCCTTCTAAGTTTACAGGAGCAATTTGGTGGAACCATGGTTCTGGAATTTTAGATCCTGTTTCTTGGGCTGCAGGTGCTACTAGATTTGCTAATAATATTGTTAAGGAGCCTATAAATACGAATCACAAAGGTATTTTTTTTAATTATATAAGCAAAACTTATATGAACAATCAGCAGCAATTGCAGGCGTTGAAGGAGATTAAAGAAAAAGTTTTGGGGGGAAGGAAAATAGATATTTTGGGAATGGATGCCTGCTTAATGGCTATGGTTGAAGTTGCCTATCAAGTAAAAAACTATGCTAGATTTTTTGTAGCATCTGAAGAGGTTGCAAGTGCTCTAGGAATGCAATATAGAGATTTTTTACAACATGCAGTGAATGGATTATCACCAAGTGATCTCTCTCGTTATATGGTTGAGGGATTTGCGAATTTTTATGGCAATAAAATACAATGGTATACGCAGTCAGCTATCGATTTGGATAAAATAAATTTATTAAAAGCCGGAATAGATCAAATATTATTCGATATTGAAAATTGTAAGACAAAGTTTGGATTTTCTTCAGTTAAAAATATCGTAAAAAGTGCAAGAAAGGCTTCTTTAGAATTCAATATTCCTTGTTATATTGACCTACATTCTTTTTTAACAGAATTAGATAAAAGAGTAAGCTCAGGAGCTTTTAGATTGGCAGCTATAAAATCTTCACCAATGGATGACATGGAGCAGCTTACTTCACCAGACCTTTTTAGGGAAGATAAAATAGATGATAAGAAGGCTATAAGTAATTTTGAAGAGAGAGATGATCTTCAATATGTGGTAAAAAGTCAGGGAGAATTTGAAGAGTTAGAAGTGAAGAGATTGAAGACCAGTTTATTAAACACTATTAAATTACTTGAGGGAATGGTTGTTGCTAATGTTTCGGGTGATGGGGTTTCTAGAGCCAAAGGTTTATCTATTTATTTTCCAGCAGAATATGGTATTGATGCTTCTTATATTAAAACTGAATTTGCAAAAGAGAGTAGCTGGATAAAATTCCTTATTGAGATGCTTTAATTTTTTCTTGTGTTGCTCCTTTTCATTGTTATAGTTGATTTATAACAAAAAAAATTTAGGAGTAGCCATGTCTAATTTAGATTCTGAAAGAATCAAACAGGTTTATCAAAAAAAAACAGATGAAGAAATTTTAGTGGTTCCTAGGGAAAAAATTTTATCTAAGAATGATTTTAATGGTATTAAGCCTATAGATTTAGAAAATTACGCTAAAATAATTAACTCTTCTGGTCTTTTTATGTGGAGAAGTCAGGCTGAAATTGATTCCAATTTTAAGCAAATTATCCCTTATCTTGTTTTTAATTACGAAGATAAATATTTTTTAATGCAAAGGAAGTCCACTTCGAGTGAAGTTAGATTAAAAAATAAATACTCTTTTGGAATTGGTGGCCACATAAGAAAAGAGGATATTTTAAAAAAAAGTATAATAGATTGGTCCTGGAGAGAGTTTTATGAGGAGGTTGAATACTCAGGAAATTTAAAAATAGAACCAATTGGTTTGCTTAATGATGAAACTAACTTTGTTGGAGAAGTTCATATAGGTTTTGTGTTTTTATTAAAAGGCGATAGCGATAAAATAAAAATACGTTCAGAGCTAAAAAGCGGGGATTTATTGAGACTAGAAGAGTGCAAAAAACTATATCCTGTTATGGAGAGTTGGAGTCAGTATGTGTTTAACTATTTATCTGAGACCAAACGGTAAGAAAATCTTCAAATGTAAGTTGTTGAGCACGCTTTGAAATTAAAATTTCTGAGAAATGTGAGAAATTGTGATGAGTTTGTTTCAAGTTATTTTTCAGCGTTCTTCTTGGTTGTTTAAATACAAGCTTGAGGAATTTCCAAAATTCCTGTTCGTTTGGAATTTTTTCCAGTTTTAATTTTGGTTTAAAATATATTAGACGTGAGTGAACCTTAGGCGGAGGAGTAAAAGCTTGAGGTTCAATTTTTTCCATAAGCTTTAGCTCAAAGTGGTATTGTAGAAACAATGATGTTGCGTTATACCCTTTGCCTTTTTGAGCAACAATTTTTTGAGCAACTTCTTCCTGAATCATTACTATTCCCTCACTAAACAAATGTTTATTTTCCAACAGTTTAAATAAAATTGGAAAAGTAACTTGATAGGGAAGGTTAGCTAGAAGAACCCAGGGTTTATCATTTTCTAGCACAGAGAGCTCTGTTTCTAAAAAATTTTCCACTCTTATTTCTAGTCTAGGATCTTTTATTTTTTCATTAACGAATTCTGCCCATTCAGGGTCTATTTCATAGCACAGTAATTTTTTACATTTAGTTTGATCTAGTATAGATCTCGTAAGAAAACCATCACCACAGCCTATTTCCAATACAGGCGTTTTGCTATCAATAACAACGTTATCGATCATATGGTCGACTACAGATTGTTTCCTTAGAAAATGTTGCCCTAGGGCCTTTTTTTTTCGTGGTTCTGTATTATTTTTCATAGGTTTTATTATAAACGACAGCTTAAAGAAAGTCGATTTTAAGGCTTTTTTCGCGTAAAATAGACTTTCTTTACATTTGGTCTCATTGACAAATAGAAAAGTTGTTAATATAGTTAAAATAAGCTTTGAAATTTTCGGGGGTGTAATGGCTTCGACGTTGTACTTGGTGCACGAAGAGCATGTCGAGTTTTGTTTGGGAACTCGTTAAAAAACAGACAAATCAAATAAGTGCAGACCATAGTGCTGCAGTTTATGCCTAATAAAGCATAAGCTCTTGTTAGACCGGCGTGTCTATCAGTTTGTCTAACAAGTATTAATCAAGATAGAATTATCGAGTAAGAGTTTTTGGTTTTGTATCTTGATAATAACACTAAACCGGCTATTACTTATTACTTTGTCTTTGGAGTTTTGTAATAGTATAATCAAGGGCTAAACATGTAGGGCTTTGTGTTTTGAGTGTTACGGACATGGGTTCGACTCCCATCACCTCCACCAGATTTTTGAAGCTTGATTCTAAGTATTGTGTTTCTATCTATTAAATGTCTTTTTTTGCTAGGCTTTTCAAAAGGATGCTCTAATGTCAGATGAGTTATTAGATATTGTGAATGAGCATGATGAGGTTATAGGTCAAGGATTTAGGGCAGATGTTCTAACTAAAAAACTAGGATGTCGTGTAATCAATGCATTTCTTATTAATAACAAGAACGAGCTCTGGATTCCAGTGCGTTCACCGCGTAAAAAGTTGTTTCCTTCGTGTTTAGATATGAGTGTAGGGGGATTTGTTGCTGCGGGTGAAACTTATAAGCAAGCGTTTGAACGAGAGGCTAAAGAAGAGCTTAACATTGATTTGCAAAAGTACGAATTCACCGAAATAGCAAAATTATCACCTATAGATAATGTTTCATGTCATATGATGGTTTATATAATAGACACAAATAAAACTCCACTTTATAATACCAATGATTTTGTAAGTGGTCAGTGGTTATCGATTGAAGAGATCAAAGAAAAAATAGCTAGTGGGCAACCTGCTAAGGGTGACTTACTTCAGTTACTAGAAATAGTTAAAAAAACAATTTAGAGGTAGTTTTATTTGCATGTTTTTTTAATTAAAAGCTTAAAGTGCAGCATATATCTTTTGCTGTGTGGTGGTTATTGAATTAAAATAATGTTTTGCTAAACTCCTAAAAATACGTATCTTAGGGGTGTTCCATATGTTTAAAAAAAAATTATCTTTAATTTTATTGTTATTCAGTTTTTCTCAAACATTTCTTTTTTCTGATGAAGAGGGTTTAGAAGATGAATCAAACCTTTTTTATAACAAAATAGAAGAGCAAAATTTGTTAGCATTCAAGAAAGATCGAAAAAGGTATAGCGCTCATACCATGTTGGAATGGGTGAGAAAGGCAAGGGAAAAAGAATTAAATCCTGATCCATTTGATAAACGACAAAATGTTTTTCAGTTGTTTAAATCTTTAGAGAAGCGAAATATAAAGTTTGATTTTGATTCTAATATAACTGATTTTTCTACTTGGAAAGATTTAAATTTATTTTGTGGTGAAGAGGATAAAACTGCTTATGTTGCGAATAAAATTGATAGAACTAGCTCTGAAATAGGTAGAGTTACTTTTTTGAGTATGCTTGCATCACCAGTTTCTAATATAACTAAACTTAAAAAACGACAAGCGGTTGTTAAAGAATTGCTTTCTAATAAAAAACTTTTCGATTGCTTAGATGAATATTTAAAAAAAATCAAAAAGGCTGAAGCATTATTGATATCACTTTGGGATGACCATCCTATGTTCAAGTGTATTGTTGATAATCAGAAGATTCCTACTAAGATATTGGAGAGTTTAAACTTCATGGAGCCTGTTGTTGGGACACAAAAAGTTTTATCTCATGGCCAGAGGGTTATGGTTAATATGGATGAAGTTACAACATCTGCAATTCTTCTTGCTGTTTTAGGTAAAGATTTAAAGTTGTTTGAACCAACAAAAAATTATTTGGAAGAAAAATATACTCAAAATAGGGGCAAGGCCATACCACTTAATACATTTATTGGTGATTTTGTTAGTAAGCATCCGTTCTTAAGGAATCCGCTTATAGTTTCCTCTGTAATTTATTCAGGTTTGTGGATGCCGCGAATGTTTACTTGGATGTTTGGAGAGTTTGCCCTAGATAAATATTTACAGGAAAAGATGATAAGCGTCGCAAGTACTGTTAATTCCGTAAGGGCAATGCATTGGCAGATATTTTCAAACGATATACTAAAAAATAATCTTAATTTGTTTAGTAGGGCTACAGATTTTTTATACGGACATCCGTCTAGATCAAAAAAGATAAAACAATTTGTAAATCTTTTAAAAACTAAAACATTTGAAGGTGAACCTTCCATTGTGTCCAGAATTGACAGGGTTGTAGTTGCTTATAGGTTATTATTTGAGATTAAAGAAGAGTTAGAAGAGCTTTTGGCTGCAGCAGGTGAAATAGATGCCTATATGTCTGTTGCTAGACTTTATAAAGAATTTGAAAATAAAGGTGTGACTTATTCATTTGCTGAGTATAAGGAATCAACTGTTCCCTCTATTGAAATGAATGGGTTTTGGCATCCTTTCATTGATCCAAACAAGGTTGTAACTAATGAGATGTTCTTGGGAGCCAATGTTGATCGTTCTAATGCAATTGTTACAGGACCCAACGCCGGAGGTAAATCAACTATATTAAAGTCTATGGCGGTTGGTTTAATAATGGCCCAAAGTTTTGGTATTGCTCCGGCATCAAAAATTGTTATTACCCCATTTAATAATATTGCAACATATTTTAATATTACTGATGATACATATGGTGGAAATTCTCTTTATAGGGCAGAAGTTTTACGAGCACAAAATGTTCTTGAGAAAAATAAAAATCTTAAAGAAGGTGAATTTAGTTTCTTTGCAATGGATGAGATGTTTAATGGCACCTCTCCAGTAGAAGGAGAGGCTGCAGCTTACAGTATTGCTAAAAATATGGCTGGGTTTAACAATAGTATTTGTTTGGTTGCTACGCATTTTCCATTGCTTACAAAATTAGAACAAGAAACTTCATCTTTTAATAATTATAAGGTTTCTGTAAATGTTTTGGACAATGTTATACAATATCCTTATAAGCTAGAGAAGGGGATTTCGAAGCAGCACATCGCTATTGATATTTTACGGAATGAAGGTTTTGATGGGGAAATTGTTGATACAGCAGAACAGTTGGTTAAAAACATTAAAGACTTTGGTGCAATTTCTTAATTAAAACATAAGGAAAGAGATGAATGTTTTTCGTATAATTATTTTTTCTTTTTTATTTATTTTAAATTTAAATCCTGCTGGAGCAATTATTGAGCGAGCAGATTTTGCTCAGGGTGTCTACGAAGCATTTCATGGTTCTAGATATGATGAGACTATTTTATTTGTTGATCTTGATGAAACAATTATTACCGTAGCAAATAAATACCAACAACTTGGTGGAGATGCTTGGTTTTCTGGTATGCTATCAGCTGGGAATCCAGTTGAAAAGGTTTTGCCATTATATTTTTGGTTGCAAAATTATCATATTCAAATGCGACTTGTAGATACAAGGTCTCCAGAAGTAATTAAGTTTTTTATGGATAGAGGAGTTAGGATTTATGGTCTAACATCTAGATCCACTACTATTGCTGAAAAAACTGTAAAAACATTAAATAGATTTGGTGTCAAATTTAGTCCTTTAAACATGTATTTAGGTGATCTTCCTCATCCATGTTTAGGATACAGTGGCGTTTTATTTTGTGATAGAAATAATAAGGGTGATGTTGTTAAAAATTTACTTAAGACTTCAGGTTTGCATCCAAAAAAAGTTGTATTTATAGATGATAAAGAAAAATATTTACAACAAGTTTTAGAAGGCCTTGAGGGTACAGCTATAGATTTTAGAGGTATACGTTATTCTGCGACAGATATAGATATCTCGTCCTTCGATTTAAGGCGGGCTAATGGGCTTTTAGTTGATATGTTATCTATGGATGAGTTGCTTCAATTAGATATATGCATTTAAAAAAAATGTTAACAAGGTACCGCGGAATTCTCCACCTATAATCTATCTGATTTAGATGGAGATGGATAGCGGTCAGACCATAGATCTGAAAAATAAGCTTTATCTAAAATGATTATTCAGATAAGATATTATGAGAAGCAAA
>JAGMEA010000016.1 GCA_023128415.1 Candidatus Babeliales bacterium | reverse complement strand
TGGGCTTTCCCGTTTATTGTGGTAATTCAAGCTTCTTGAGAGCTTTAATTCGTGGTGATAACGCTAAACTAAAATCTAAAAGATCTGTTCCGGACTTAGTTATAAAAAGCTTTCTCAACCCATCAAAGACATCACAGTTCTTTTCATTTAGGTATTGTTTCTTTTCTTCTAAGCCCCTTTCTAAATATTCAATGGCACCCTCAGTTGTTCCCAAAAGTTTGGCTGCCTCAAAATCTATCCTCTTGTGTATGTTAACAAGAAAACTTTTTAAGGATAAAAGAAGTATTGACCCAGCTGCTACCCCTGCAGATATATCAAATGCCTTTCGATATCCCGTACCAACTGATCGAGTCATAAACTCTCTCCATGTTGGTGCATCCAGAATATCTTGAGCTTCTCGCACTTCTGCTCCATATTTTTCTACCCGTTCTGAATAATAATCTACATCTTCTTTCGACTCTGATTTAGCTAATCGATTCAGATAATCCTTGCGAGCTCTAACATTAATACCTTGTATATCTTTCATTCCAAAATACTGTATTGCTGTACCTAGTGATATTAGAAAAACACTATAACTTGATATGAAACCAGAAACGGAAAGTAAATTAAATACAGCATTTGAAACCTTATCATCAACTTTTCTAAACTTAGCAATCACAGTCCATGCAGTAATAAACTCTATTTCCTTTTTGCTAGCATTTCTAAACCAATCAAGATCAATTCCTAAAAATAAAAAATCTTCTTTCCTTACAAACCCCATTTCACGACTATAGATATTTAATTTTGTGCAAGTTGTTATGGCAACTTCATTAGAATTTATTCCGGCTTTATTTAAAACTCTTTTAACAGAATTAATTTTTTCTTTTTCAAAAGGGCATTTAGAAGATGACATCTCTTCACGTATGGAATTCCAAAGCTTAGAATCATCTCCTTCCTCATATTGCTGGAGATTTACATTTATATTTGACTCTGACCCAACATTTGTATTTATAGGACACAAAGATGCAACTGTCCCAAAAACCAGACATATTATCATTTTTTTCATTGAATGAACCTTTCACTAGATGAAGTTGAATCTAAAAAATGATTAATTTCTTTCGGTTAAGGAAGAAACAAACCAACTTGTAATTAAACTCAGGATAAAACCCGGAATAACTGCAAGAATTGTATATGAAGTTATTAAAAAGTTCAAGAACGGCGTCCAGATCAGACCAATTAAACAACCAACAAGCATCCCTGAAATTGCTCCATATTTATTAATTTTCTTTGAGTAAAGAGCAAATAATACTAGAGCACTAAAAGAGCTCCCTAGCCCACCCCATGCATATGTAACAAGATCATGTACTGTATAAAATCTATTCATAGAAATAAATGCTGCGATCAAGCAAACAGCAACAATTCCTATCCTATAAGTCCAAACAAGATTTTTTTGAGAAGATTTTTTGTTAAATAAATTTTTATAAAAATCTTCTGTAATGGTAGAAGCTAACACTAAAACTTGGGAATCTATCGTAGAAATTGTTGCAGCAAAAATTGCACATAAAATAATCCCTGCAACAAAGGGATTAAATAAACTTTTTGTCATTTCAATAAAAATCAATTCCGGCTCTATAACTTTATTTTTGAAAAATGCTACAGCCACAACTCCAACAAATCCTGCTGCTGAAAGAGATAAAATCTGCCAAGTTATTCCTAAATATTTTGATTTTTTTATTTCTTCAGGATTTTTAATACCCATAAATTTAGTTAATATGTGAGGCATTCCAAAATACCCTAATCCCCAACCAAAAGCTAACAATAAACTGCCTGCTATGCTTTTAAATGAATAGTCTGGCAATAATGCTAACGATATACCCTTGTCAAAAACAGCAGTCTTTATCGCGAAAAAACCACCAACGTGAAAATAAGCAACTGTTGGAACCAATATTATCATTGCCAATAAAAACATTGCCTGAAAAAAATCCGTCCAAGCAATGGCAACAAAACCACCTATCATGGTATAGGCCATTACAATAAACACAGATAAAAAGATCCCTAAAACATAATTAAAGTTAAATGCTGATTCAAAAATCAAGCCTATTCCTCTAAAGCCAGCAGCTATATAAACTGTAAAAAAAACGAGTGTAATAACAGCACTAGTTAATCTCAAAATTCCTGAATGATCAGCAAATCGATTTTCAAAATAGGAAGCTAAAGTAGAAGACTTATACTTTACAGTCTCAATGCGTATTTTAGGCGCAATAAAATGCCAGTTTAAAAACATATATATAATTAAACCAATTGCTGCCCAAAATTTAGAAAATCCGAAGACGAATATCAGTGCTGGAAAACCCATAAAAAGCCAATCACTCATATCCGAAGCATGGGCAGACATAGCTGTAAGCCAGAAATTTAGAGAACGGTCTCCTAAAATTAGCCAGTCAGCATCCTTTTTTACAATTTTAGTTGCAAATCTAGAGGCCAAAGCTATAAAAAATAAAATTGTAAAATATGTTAAAAAAGCAAATAACATCAATGCTTGCATTCAAATCCTTAAAAACTTAAAAGAAATTTCATACTTTCCACTATCGGGTTAATTAATCCTCTCCACTGCTCCTCTTCCTTAATACCTATTTCTATAGCTAAAGCTGGCACGATTATTCCCAACAAGGGCTTAAATGGTATCCCATTAATACCATAAAAATCAAACTTTTGACCATGCTCTTCGTTAGTTAGGATTTCAGCCATTTTTTCAGCAAACGATTTTGTCTTATAAATATTGATAAAGTGCGCCTCATACAGTGTCAAAAATGAAAATTTACTAAAATTATGAGAAGCAAAATCTACCATAGAGTTATAAACCAAACGATATATAGCAAGCTTAGGCTTAATATCTTCTTCATGATAAACGTGTATACTTAAATAAAATCCAACCCTGTTGGAAAATATTCTATTAGCAAAAGAAGCATTTTGTAAATGAGATACAACTTCTCCAGGCGATCTTGTGAGAAGACATCTGGCTCCATATATGTCAATAATTTTTTCTTTAAGCTTTTCTGCTATTTGCAGTGTGACTCCCCGCTCATACCCTTTGTCTAAAGTTCTTCCTGGATTTTTAGCATCACCAGCCGGACTAAGCATAACTAGCGGATTATCTGAATAAAGAAATGTAAAAAATATAAAGTTAAATATTAGAAATCTTGTTATATGCATATTTTCCCGAATTTTTATAAACAATTTATCAATAAAATTAAATAATGTCTTCCCTGACACATTTCCTCAAATTATTGATAATTAATAAATCGTTGTGCTTCTTTTCAAATAAAATAAGTAAAAAAATTCTTAATAAAAGAGGTATTTTGATGCTGACAACAAAAAATAATTTTTAATAATAGAGAATCTTTAACAGAAAAGTTAATTTTAACTTACTTGGCCCCCTATTGTAAAAGTGCTATTATTTTCTTTATTGTTCAAAATAACCCTAAAAAATAAGTCCTTGTTATGAATTCGCTTGAAATTAGAAAAAAGTTTTTAAATTTTTTTGAAAAAAATAATCATACAGTAGTTCCTTCATCTTCTTTAATTCCCGCTGACGATCCAACTCTTTTATTCGCAAATGCCGGAATGAATCAATTTAAAGATATTTTTTTAGGCAAAGAAACACGCTCATATACACGAGCCACTTCTATTCAAAAATGTGTACGAGCCGGTGGAAAACACAATGACTTCGACCAGGTAGGTTTTTCTGAAAGACACCTTACGTTCTTTGAAATGATGGGAAACTTTTCTTTTGGAGATTATTTTAAAAAAGAAACAATACAATATGCCTGGACGTTTTTAACAAAAGAAATGAATTTTGACCCTGAAAAACTCTACCCTTCAGTTTTCGAATCAGATGATGAAAGCTTTAAAATTTGGAACGAAGAAATTGGGCTGCCCAAAGAGCGAATTTATAAATTAGGAGAAAAGGATAATTTTTGGCAAATGGGAGATACTGGTCCTTGCGGTCCTTGTAGCGAAATTTATTATGACAGAGGCGAAACAATTGGTTGTAAAACAAAACATTGCGGCCCAGGATGTGATTGCCCAAGATTCACAGAGATATGGAATTTAGTTTTTATGCAATACAACAAAAAAACTGACGGATCTCTAACACCTTTAAAAGCTAAAGGTGTTGATACTGGAATGGGATTTGAAAGACTTTGCATGATAGCTCAAGGTGGAAACAGTATTTATGAATCTGATATTTTCCAAACTATTATCAAAACAATTGAAAAGCTAACGGATGCCAAATACTCTTCAAAAAACAGCATTCCTTTTCATGTATTAAGTGATCATGTACGTTCTTCTTGCTTTATAATTGCAGATGGAGGAACGCCTTCAAATGAAGGAAGAGGATATGTTTTAAGAAAAATTATTAGAAGAGCTGCACTATTTGCTAATAAACTCTCCCCTAGGGAAGATTTGTTTCCCAAGCTTGCCCAAGCATTTATTAAAGATTTTTCACCCATTTATCCAGAACTAAAAAAGAGTGAAGAATTAATAGTAAAACTTTTAACTAGTGAAATTAAACGTTTTTTAGCAAATCTAAATTCCGGCGAAGCTATTGTAGAAAAATATATACAACAAACTCAAAAAGCCGGCAAAAATGTCTTAACGGGAGAACAAGTATTTAAACTCTATGACACATATGGATTTCCTCTAGAACTAACAAGTGCCATAGCTAGAGAAAAGGGATTAACTGTGGATGTAAAAGGGTTTGAAAAAAACATGCAAAAACAAAAAGAACAGTCTGGAAAAAAGATTTTGGGCAAAGATTTTTTTTTGAAAATTCCTGAAAATATAAAAACCAAATTCGTTGGAGATGAAGAACTAGAAACAACAAGCAAAATATTATTTGTTCAAAAGGAAGATGGTTTTCTTTGGATTGTAGTTGAAAAATCTCCTTTCTATGTAGAGTCAGGAGGACAAGTTAGCGATACAGGATATGTAAGCATTAATGAAAAATCCTATCCAGTTATCGACCTTAAAAAACAAAACAGTGCAATTGTTGTAAAGATATCATTAGAAAAAACTAAAACTTTTGATGTCAAGACCGGAGATATAGCCCATTGTGTTGTTGATGCAAATTTGAGAATGGATGTTGTTAAAAATCATACTGCTACACACTTATTACATTCAGCCCTAAGACAGGTTCTTGGCATAGGGATTAAACAAGCTGGATCACTTGTAGAACCTGATTACCTTAGATTTGATTTCACATATCATGAAGCTTTGACTCCAAAACAAATAGATACTGTTGAAAAGTTAGTAAACCAAAAAATACAAGAAAATATAAAAACAAAAGTAACGATTACAACACTAGACAAAGCTAAAGATGCTGGAGCTGCTGCCTTTTTTGGTGAAAAATATGACCCAACGAATGTCCGAGTCGTAGAAATACCTGGATTTTCTATAGAACTTTGTGGCGGAACCCATACAAAAAGCACCGGAGTTATTGGAGCATTTAAAATTTTAAGCGAATCTGCTCTTTCAACCGGAATCAGAAGAATCGTCGCTGTCACAGGAAGCAAAGCAATAAAAGTATTTCAGCAAAGTTTTAGAACTATAAAAATCTTGGGGGAAGAATTTAAAGTTAAACCCGAAGAAATTGTAGACACTATAAAAAAACTACAAAAAAATTATCTTGAAACTTTGACAGAAATTAAAAAACTTAAAAAACGAATGCTAAAAGGATTAACTTCGCAATGGCAATCTGAAATACAAAATGTTGGAAAAGTACCTTTTCTTTATCTCGAACTTGAAGATTTAGGGAATGATGAATTAAAAAGCATTTGTAGTGACCTAGAGAAAAAAACTCCAGGATTTTATTTCCTTATTTCCAAAAATGCACAAACTTCCGACAAAATTAATTTCATCGCTTATCTAAGTAATAAATTTATTGAAATAATTGATTTGAATGAATTTTGTAAATTTATCAAAGAGAAATTGGGCCTACGTGGAGGTGGAAATAAAACACTATTACAGGGTGGTGGAAACCTCAGCCGAGACTTGAAACCAAATTTGGAAAACTGGATAAAAAAACAATAAATTTATTTAAATTTTTTACCATTTATATTAATAAACTTAGAACTTAAATGAGGATGAAGCCTTTTCCATCCACCTAACTTAGAATTTCGATATGCCTGAATTCGCTCTTTTTCTTTCAAATTAAATATCTGTTGTTTAATTTGAAAAATATCTGATAAAATCCGCATACAATCAACATAAGCACACGTAGCTCGTTGACCAGAACCTTCCCATAACATTGCTCTAAATTTTGCTCTTTCTAATTCATACTCCTGTTCTCTGAGATAATAATCCAACTCTTCCAATGTTAATTTAACAGGGGTTGAACTTCTTGCCGTCCTAAAAAAGGGTAAAATAGCTGTTTTAATCCTCTCCCTTATACCCATCTCTCTTACTTTCTCTATCTCCTCAGAATCTTCAACAGAATCTGTTTCATTATAGTTCAAAACTCGCCTTAATCTAATAGTTGCTGCTGTAACAGGCCATGTACCGTATCTTGACAATTTTTTAACAGCTCCTAAAATTACCGGCATCCTTACAGAATTTGAAAACAACTTAGAAAATAAAGAACAAATAAAAATAAAATATAACACCTGATTTTTCATAACAACCTACACAAAAAACTCTATTTTGAAATATTAGAAAATATTCAATATGCAACAAACACCCCAACCCAGAAAGAGCCTAGAGCATCCGCTTTATTTAAGAAAATAATGCAAATTGTTAAAACTTCAATCTTTATCTGTTTCCAGAGCTGTATCTAAGACTTTATCGTCTTCTGGATAAACTAAAAAAGCTTCATTTGATGAAGAGTTTTTAAAAAAATGATGATTTAAAAGATGCTTCAATCTATTTTTTTCTGATTCAAAGCACAATGAACAATTTTGAACTCCACAAGGATAAGTTTTTTTGTCTCCAAAGTTTTTGTTCCCAAAATCTGCAGAGCTAGAAAATAAACCTTTTATGTCGTCCCACTTATCCAAGGCTCCCTCTTTAACATCTCCGAACCAGCTACGAAGCTTTTCTAAATCCTTTTTAATTTCATCCTGAACTTTACCGGACCAACTGGTCTCTTCCTTTGAAGATTCGTCACTCGAAGCAAAAATATTAAAAAGCAACAAGAAAAAAGTAACTGTAATAATATTTAGTTTTTTATCCATGGCACACTCCCTAGAAAAAATATCCAGCAGGTGACACTATAATATAATCTTAATTAATTTTAAAATATTCTGAGAAATTATTTGCCGATACAAAAAGTATTAAAAATGTCATCTAACATTTTTTCACTAACTGTTTTCCCTGTAATCTCTCCCAAAATCTTAAGTGATTCTTTCAAAGAATAAGAAACTAACTCATAATCTACGGAGATTTTTAGCTGATCATTTATAGAAAACAATATTTTCTCTGCGTTACAAAGCAAACCATATTGACGCTTATTCAAAAGAAATGGAGAATGGCATTTTTGAAAAATATATTGAACTTTTCTTTCTATTTCTTCAATTAATGTTTTAATTCCGGTCTTTTCACTAGCAGAAACAAATATTGCCCCAAAAGAACCCAAACTCATAGAATTATTTTTGCCCAAAATATCAATTTTATTAAAAACAATAATAACTTTTTCCATGTATTTATTTACCAAATCTAAATAAACACTCTGTTCTTCATCTGAAAGTTTTTTGGAAGAATCAATTACCAATAAAACAATATCTGCTTTATCTGCTTCTTTTATAGAACGTTCTATCCCAACTTTTTCTATAAAATCATCTGTTTTCCGCAAGCCGGCTGTATCAGTTAAAGTCCAAAAGCCTCCTCCTTTATAGAGACTAGCTTCTATGCTATCACGGGTAGTTCCTGGAATATCGGTAACTATGGCTCTATCCTGATTGAGTAAGGCATTAAATAAGGTTGATTTCCCAGCGTTAACTAAACCAATTAGAGAAATGCGAATACCCTCTTTAATTTGTTTTTGTAAAGAAAAGCTTTCTTTGAGTTTCTGGATTTTGAAAATCAATTTATCAAGTTCATTTTTTAAATTTTGACCTAAATCCAAATCCCTTTGCTCTTCTTCTAAAAACTCAAAATGAGCTTCAGAATAGGTAAGGGCTTTTAAAATATCCATTTCTATTTTTTGAATATAATTGGAAAAAGTTCCCTGCATTTGTCCCATAGATTTTTTCAGAGCATGATCGCTTTGAGAAGATATAACGTCATTAATTCCTTCTGCCTGGATTAAATCGATTTTACTATTTAAAAAGGCACGCCTAGAAAATTCACCTGGGAGAGCTAATCTTGCTCCATTCAAGATTGCCTCACTAATAATTTGCTCAATAATAAAATTATTATTATGACAGGTTATTTCTACAGTATCTTCACCTGTAAAAGTATTTGGGGCTCTCATTAAAAAGAACAATACCTCATCAACAACACTTCCATCTGAAGCAACAATATTTCCAAAATGTATAGTATGAGAAAGATTATTTTTGAGCTTTTTTTTAGAAACAAGACAACTTAGTTTATCAACAACATCAACAGAGTCCTGCCCGCTTATTCTTAAAAGGGCAAGCGCTCCACTCCCTTGAGGGGTACATAGTGCTATGATTGGTTCTTCGTTCCTAGTTGCAAACTTCATATTTTTTTAAAAACTATCTACGTGCAGATGCTATAGCAATACGGCAACTTCTAAAACTCTTTTTATATCTACGTTTTAAAAATTGCATTAATAAATAAGCAAAACTAGCAAACAACATACGTTCTTCACTAGGCGCCTCAATTACTGGTCTATCAAACTCTATTTTAAGCAAATGTTTATCAACTTTAGCTGAAAACTTAGTCTTAATGCCCATTATATTAATAAGATCCCTAAGAGAACCTGTAACACAATTTATTAAATCAGCAGACCAAGCATAATAAGGTTCTTGCTGGGTCCTTGATGCTTTTTCTTGTTCTTTCTCAACATCCAAATATTGTTCTATATTTTTATTAGGATCGTATTTAGGCACCTGAGGCTGAGCTCCACCAGCAATGCGTGCTCTTGGTTTTCTAACTTTTCTACTAGTTTTCTTAGGATCAAAAATAATAGAAACAACAGCATATCGCTTGGCAAATCCGAAAAACCCTCTTTTTTCTGCCTCATAAATTCGAATAGTAAATTCTTCTGGACGACCAGAATCAGACCAAGCTTTTTCAATAGCTTTGGGAACAGTAGATGCTTCATAGAGCATAGATCTCATTATAAAAACCTTTCAAATCTTATACTTAATTAAATAGCAAGCAATAACCCAGTGTGATCAGGAAAAATATAGGAGATTCAGATCACCCAAGTAATTAGCAAAAATATTACCCTACTTGGAAAAGTAACAAAATGAGCAAAAGATAGCAACTATAAGGGGTAATAAAAGCTTTTTTGGAGCGGGAAACGGGATTCGAAC
>JAGMEA010000015.1 GCA_023128415.1 Candidatus Babeliales bacterium | reverse complement strand
AGCTCATTGAGCCTAGGAGAGACAACAAGTTGATGTTTTTGGTAGAAGTTACGTTTATTTTCATCATATCCTCTTGAGCCTTTCTTTACATATGTTAAAATAAATAATAATAGAAATTATTTTATATAATTCTATTATTAAATAAATGTTAAATCAAGCAATATATTAAAAAGATTTTTGATATTATAAAGTATCTTACTCAAGGAAATTAAAAGTGTCTTTTATTTTTATTGATTTTGTACGAACTTTTTTTCCAGCAGCTGTAGAACTGTTTTGTCTGTTATTTAAAATTGTAATTCTTTTTTTATTAATAAAATCAGTTAGATACAGAATTAGTAATAAAACTATTTTTTATTTATTAATAATTCTTTTTAGTGGAATTATTACGAATATTAATCTTCTTTTTAT
This sequence comes from Candidatus Babeliales bacterium, assembly GCA_023128415.1. Lineage (GTDB taxonomy): Bacteria > Babelota > Babeliae > Babelales > UBA12411 > JAGMEA01. The sequence goes on along the minus strand of JAGMEA010000015.1, from coordinate 27,221 downwards.
CATCCTAAATTCTTCGCTTTCTCAAAATAAGTTTTTATTTAGTTTGCATCGTATTTTAGTTCGTTTAGATTGTGCTGCTTTGGGATTACAATTTTTTGCATTGCTATGTTTTTTTAGAGAGCTTTCAACAAAAAAAATATCGAGAAGGATTATAGGAGTATTTTTTATTTTTTCTAGTGGCTTTATAGGCTTTTATTTGTTTTGGGCGTTTTATACCAGCTTTGTTGGAGATGTGCTGCGTGGTTCTGTGGACAATCTTTCAATAAGATTGTTTGGAGGATATTACCTTTTTCAAGGATTAATAACCCTAATTGTTATTGTTAGAAATTATAAAGTTGAAACTTTAAAATTGTTAAAGCAGCATAATGTTGGGTTAGCAAAATACTTTATGATTCCATATTTTTTAGTCAAAATTGTTGAGAGTGATTTTGTCTTGCCAGAGCCAAACTTAATGGTTACTTCTATTACTTCTATGTTGTTGACTTACATGGTTTATTACTGTGCTAGAATGTTATTGAATTTAAGATTCCTTAACATACAAAGACACGTTAAATCCAATGCATACAAGAAATTTAATTTTCCAAATGATTTTGTATCAGTTATTAGTAATTTAGGTTCTATCGCTAAAGGTGAAGAATTAATTCCAATAGCTAAAAAATTTTTTAAAAAAGCTTTTGATATTGAAGAAAAGAATATTCATCTTTTTTTGCGTGGGAAATTAATAAATGAGGGTAAAAGTTTTTGTTATGAAAAGAACGGGCAGAGAAAGCTTTATATAGAAGAAGTTTTTAATCCTGATACTGAAAAGCCTGAAATCTCTAATTATGTTGCAAAACATAAAATATTAATACGGGACGAAATAGAATTTACTGATTTTTATGAAACAACCGAAAATTTTCATCCATCTAATGACTCATTGAGGGAAGTTATTCATTTTATCAATCATATTAAAGCCGATGTTTTTTTGCCAATATATAGTAACAATCGTTTAGTTGCTTCTATTGTTATAGATAAAGATGCACGAGGAAATAGACTTTTTACAGACGTAGAACGTGATGAAATGCTTATTTTCTGCAACTATTTGAGTAGTATTATCTATCTCGTAATGCACATGAATTTAGACACCATTTTAGAACGAGAAAGAAACGTTCGCCTGTCTGCTTATAGCAATAAAAAAATGTTAAGTTTGTTAAAAAGAAGTTTATCGCCGTTTGTTGATAGTAAAGGTGGTCGAATTGGAATTTTAAATTACAAAAATAAAAAGTTTAGTTATTTAAATCAAGAAGCTAGGGATCTTTTAAAAGCAGATCTTAATAAGGATAGAGGGTTCGATATTACCTCGGTCATAACTGAAATGGCGCAAGAGTCTGCAAAATTTTTAAATTCTTATAAAAAGATATTAAAGAATCAAAAAGATGAGCCTTTATTGGTATCGGTTGCTCCCAATGTAGATAAATCAAATACAATTATTACTGTGACAACTCCATATATTTCGGATTTGATTAAGGATAAGCTTTTCAATTTAAAGGAACTTTCTAAATGGGAGTATGCCCTGGCCTTGGTTACGACAAAAGAGGGTGCTGCAATAGAAAGACTTTTACCTGCTGATACTCCAACTCTTTTAAACTGTAAAATTTCATTTTTTGAATATGCAACGACACAAAAAAAATTATTGTTAGAGGTTTCATCCGAAGAGGATGCTTTGGTTTTTGCTCAAGCTGCTCATAAAATTAATGGTAGAGAAATGTTTGAAGAAGTTGTATTAAGCAGATATCAAGAAGAAGATGAGTTAGCCTATAAATTATTTGGATTAAACCCCATTTTTGAAGAAGAACATGAACGTTGTTTGCTTGAGTCTTTGCATGAAAAAGGCACCTTGTTCATACAGAATATTCATTGGTTAAGTTTAGATTTACAAAGAAAACTTTTAGAGTTTATTACCACGGGGAAATTTAATCCTTTGAGAAGTGATGAATTTGTAGAATCTGATGTTTTACTAATATGCGCAAGTAATCAAAATCTTATGGATCTTGTTCAAAGAGGTTTATTTTTAAAAGATTTTTATCTTGAACTGCGTAGAAGTTCGCTGTGGTTACCCTCTCTTTCTAGTTTACCAGAAGAAGAGTTTTTGACCTTAGCCGAAGGCTTGAGGCAGCAAGTTGTTTTAACAAAACTTTATCAAAATTTATTACTGTTTTCAGAAGCAGATAAGAACAAACTGCTTGTTAGTGGATGTGTTTCGCTCCAAGAACTAAAAACTAAAATTAAGACCATTGTATTAAAGAAAACACAAAGACATTCTATTGATACTGGAAGCATCATTGATCCGGCATACGCAATTTCTGATTTAGATTTAGCTGAGGCGGCTCGCTTAGGAAGGTTAGCTTTAAAAGATCCCAAAATTCTCAATATGCTTATGATTAAGTTTAAGCATTCTCAAAGTAAAGTTGCCCAATTCTTGGGTGTTAATAGGTCTTCTGTAAGTAGAAGATGTATTCAGTACGAAATAGATACACCATTTGATCCTCTAGGGGAAGAGTCTAATAATCTTTAACTTTTAAAAAATTCTAAACTTTCTTCTAATCTTCTTTGTTTGTAAAATAACAGTTATGTTTTGATCAAAGGAGATTTGTATGAAATTAAAGCAGCTGGAAACCAAGTTAAAGGAATGGTTTACCTTTTTAGAAGTAGAAAGAAATCTTTCTGAATATACAGTTCGAGCTTATAAAGGTGACAGTACTCAATTAGTTAATTTTTGGAAAAAGATTTTAGAAGAAAAGGATGGTAAAAACATTGTTTTTGGCCGTGTTGTAGAGCGATATGTTCTTTCCCTTTTTTATAAAAAAAGTTCCAAGCGAACTTTGGCGCGTAAATTATCTTGTCTTCGTTCCTTTTCTAATTTTCTTAGGGGGCAAGGCATCAATTTAAAAATAAATGTTAAATCACCACGTTTAGACCGCAAACTTCCGGTCATCTTATCGGTAGATGAAATTTCTTATCTTTTAGATCGACTTAAACCAAAAGACTTGCCTTCAAAATATCCTTATAGAGATAGAGCCTTATTTGAGCTTCTTTATGCGACCGGAGCTCGTTGCTCAGAAATTGTTAATATAAAACTTCAGGATATAAATTTTAATGACAAAAATATTCGTATCTTAGGCAAAGGAAGAAGAGAAAGGTTTGTTTTATTTGGCAATAAGAGTTCTAGAGCCTTACAACTGTATTTGGAGCGAGAACGGCCTTATTTGGCTAAATTTCAAGATATGGAATACTTGTTCTTAAATTGTAATGGAACGAAGCTTACAACGCGCTCTGTTCAGCGTATTTTTGAGATGTTTAGAAAGTTTTTAAAGATAGATAGAAAATTAACGCCTCATAAGCTAAGGCACTCATTTGCAACGCATCTTCTAAATCAGGGAGTAGATCTCAGGGTGATTAAGGAGCTTTTAGGGCATAAAACACTAGCAACTACCGAAATTTACACCCATGTTTCTTCTACTGAATTGGCAAAAATGTGTGACGAAAAGCATCCCTTTAATAAAGCTAATATTCCTGGTATAGACAAAAAGAGCTAATTTAACCCGATTTTTATGTTTATAGGTTTATACATTTCTAGAGCATGTTTTAAGCTTTTGCTCTTTCTTAAGTTCCACCAATCTTCAATAAAATCTTTCATCTCGTAGTGCATGAACTTAAAATGTTTGTATTTTAGTGTGAGTTGGGCTTGTGCTTTCTTCAAAATTTCTTTAGCTTGCCTGTCGTTCATTCTTTCTATGGGGGAACGTTCTATAACGGCTAGGGCACAAAACATACCAGTTCTATCTACTCCGGCCATACAATTAGCTTTAATTTTAATTATATTACCCCAAGAATCCGTAGTTGATGCATTAGGCGCAAAAATATATTTTGTAGGATTCTTTTGAGCATCTTTTTGATTTTCTATAACGCCCCTAGGGTTTTTAATAACTGCTAGCATTATTAGTAAAGCATGCATGCTAGGGTAGGAGTTTGCGCTTGTATTAGCACAAATAAATGTTGCTCCAGAGTCTTTTGCAGCCCTGGCTTGGTCTCTATACCATCCGGACTCAGGGTGATGGCCTCTTAGGTTGATTGTTAGCTGAATATTTTTGCTTTGAAGGTAATTTTTTTCTTTTTTATACCCTAGTTGCTCTGAACGAAAGATTTCTAGCCCCGAGACTTTATGAAAATTGTCATTAAAAGCCTCAAAAACTTTTGAGGTATCTATTACTGGTCCATGAAATATTTTTTTTAATAAAGATTTACTATATAAGTTAAAATTAAATGTTATAAATAGACTTGCTGTTGCAACAAAAGTTTTTAAAAATTTTATCAAACCGTGTTGAAGCGACATGATGTATCCCCAGATGTATAAAACCCCGCATTTATAAGTACTTTTTAAGAATATATGGGGTGTTGTTTCTGTCAAAAGGGTTAGGGTTAAAGGGGATTTCCTTTGTTATTTTTTTAGGATTGTAGAATACTAGAAATCATAATTTTTGTTACTATTTTTATGGATAATAATGCCTGAGTTATCTAATTTTGCTTCCAATGATAAAATTTTAAGGATTTTAAAAGTTTTTATCGTGATTACGGTAATTATTTTAAGTCGTTTATTTTACCTTCAAATATACAAGGGCTCTGCTTTTTATACACGCGGTGAAAGTAATTTTCTTAGAATGGAGGTTTTAGACTCCCCTAGGGGCAATGTTTTAGATTGCAATGGCCACTTGTTAGCGACTAATCGTCCAGTTTTTGATCTTTATTGGGAGGGTAGAGGAAATAAATATTTTAATAAGGATCAGGAAAACATAATTAATAAGACATTTGAAATTTTGGGAAAGAGATTAGGGTCTAATGAAAAATGGCTAAGCTTACGAGCTGCCGAAAAATTTTCTCGTAGAATCAAAATAAAAGAAGATTTATCTTTTGAGCAATTATCACAAATAAGTGAACAATGTGCTACCTCTCCTAATCTAGTGATGGTAAACCATTTTAAGCGGACTTATCCCTACAACACCATGGCTAGTCATGTTTTGGGATATTTAAGTAAGCCTGAAAAAGCAAAAATCATTGGTCGTTACGGCCTTGAAAAGATTTTGCAAGAAAATTTAGAGGGTAAAAAGGGTTATGTTTTACATGTAATTAATTCCACTGGTAAAAAACTGGAGCAAAAAGAAGAAAAACAAGCTGTTGTTGGGGGAGAGATAAAGTTAACAATTGACCGTGATATGCAAATGATATCGGAGTCCCTCTTCGATGTAGGGCATTCTGGGGTTTTTATTATTATAGATCCGGAAGATGGAGCAATAAAAACGTTGGTATCCTATCCTAATTTTAATCCTAATCTATTTGTAGAGACAGTTTCGGAGGAAAGTTGGGATGAGTTATCAAGCAAAAATAGTCCTTTTTTGAATAGGGCGATAACTGCTCTTTATCCGCCAGCATCATTGTTTAAACTTGTTACCTTTACTGCTGGTTTAGAAGAGGAAATAGTAAAGGAAGATTCAGAATTTAATTGTAAGGGATTTATTAGGTTTTGTGGTAGAAAATATAACTGTATTAGGCGTGCGGGACATGGAGTTTTGTCCAGTCGAGATGCTATTGCATACTCCTGTAACATTCCTTGTTATGAAATAGCGCAAAATATAAAAATTGACCAAATTGCGGACTATGCTACTAGATTTGGCTTGGGGCGTTCTACTGGTTTTGCAATTTTAGATAAAAAAGGCCTAGTTCCTACTAGGGAGTGGAAAATGCTTGTTAAGCATGAAAATTGGTGGAAAGGTGAGACGTTGTCGGCATGTATAGGGCAAAGTTATTTATTAGTAACCCCCTTGCAAATGGCCAGAATGATTTCTAGTATTTATACGGGCCATTTAGTTAAGCCCAGAATTTTGCTCAATGAAACAATAGAAAAGGAATCATTAGCAATAAAGAAGGAGACCCTGCTGTTTTTGCAAGATGCTATGGGCGCAGCCGTAAAATTTGGATCTAGTCGGAGATTAAGATCGTTAAAAGATTATAAAATATACGCAAAGACGGGAACGGCTCAAACTGCAAGTTTATCAAAGGCTCAATTAGAGCACGGATGGTTTGCATGTCATTTTTCTTATAAAAATGAAAAGCCTCTAGTTTTAATCTCCTTAATTGAGCACGTTGGCACAGCATTACCAACTTTATTAATGGCAAAAAAGTTTTTTGAGATATATTCAGTTCTTAGGATACGAGATGAAAAAAGCGATTTTCTTAGATCGTGATGGTACTTTGATTGAAGATGTAAAATATTTATCTAGCTTAAATCAAATCAAAATCATCCCTAAAATGATCGAGTTTTGTAAAAGGTGGCAAAGTATGGGATATGAGCTTTTTGTCATCACAAATCAGTCAGGTGTGGCTAGGGGATATTTTGATGAGGAGTTTGTTCAAGAGACACATAAAGTTTTAAATAAAATGCTTTTGGAAAAAAATATTAATGTAAAAGCATTTTATTATTGCCCTCATCACCCAGAGTTTGGCACTCTTGGTCATTATAAAAAAGAATGTGAATGCAGAAAACCTAATCCAGGGATGCTTTTAAGTGCAGCAAAAGAATTTAATATAGATTTAAAGACGTCTTTAATGATAGGTGATAGCGCACATGATGTATTAGCGGGAAAAAGAGCGGGCTGTAAAAGCTTTTTGGTTAAGAATATTATTGAAAATGAATCGTTTGGAGGATTTGATCAGTGAACAAGGAAAGTTCTCAAGTTTTTAAAGGCAATATTTTTTTATTCTATTCTTATGATGTTGGAGACGATATTGAGCTTACCGAAGTAAGAGAAAAAAACTTGGTTAAGGAACGTCTCTTTGCTCTTTCTCCTTTCTTTAAACATTATAATATTCCTTTATCATTTGATTTGCAGCTGGAGGATGATCAAGCAGGGGAATGTGTTATAAGTAAAGCCTATCGGTTCGGAGTTTTGTCATTTTGTTTCAAAATTTCCTTTGAAGAATCTTTTGAAAATCTAAAACTTAAGCTTATTGATATTCATGAGGTTTATAGAAAAAAAGCTGATGATTTTGCAAAAAAAACTTTTGACAAGGTTTTACCTGCAATAGAACATCCTAATTTTTATCATTTAAAGAATTCTTACTATGTTGTTAACGTTATGCCTTCTACAGAAGAAAAGGTGCGCCCAGAAGCCTTTAGAGAGAAGTATGGGGATACAATTGCTTCACTTTTGAGATTGGAGACCACAAGGCTCTCAGAATTTCAAAAACGTGAAATACTTTCAGCAACTACTGGTTATTCCGGAGAAGACTTTTTAATTATAGATAGTGAAGCTTCCTTTATATATGATGTAGAATATCAAGAGTTATTAGAGTTTTTTGAGTTAGCAACAATTAAGCAACTTCAGTTACAATATTTTGATATGCTTCTTGATCAAAGGTTAGAGCGGTTTTATTTGCGCCCCTATAAAATTCCACTAAAAGCATATATCCCATTAATTTCTGGTCGGCTTGACCAGCCTGAACAACAGTTAGCTCGTCTTCGTGTTGATATTTCTGTAATTACAGAAAGGTTAGAAAGTAGTGTTAATCTTGCTGGCGATGCTTATTTTTCGCATGTTTTTGCCATATTAGAGAAAAAACTTTCCTTGGCTGAGTGGAGACGTTCTATAGATAGTAAACTAGATATTATTCGTGATTTATACACAGTTTATCAACATCGTTTAGAAACGATTCATGCCGAAATGCTCGAGGTTATTATAGTTATTCTGATTTCTATAGAGATAATTTTTAGCAGATAGAACATCTTAACTAATTATTAAAACTTATCCCATTCCGATTTTATAACCTTATCTAGCGATATTTCTAATTTTGATTATACTGAATAAGTTGTTTATTGATTTATATCAATCAGAATTTATTTTTGATATATTGTTTTATTGTATAATGGAAACCAAATGCACCTTCCTCTCGCGACTGAAGTTGCAGGTTTCCGGTACCATTGAGAAGCCCTATGAAATATAATATCTTTAGAGAATATGATATTCGAGGAATTATAGGGGAAGAACTTCCAATCGATGATACTTATGATCTTGCACAAGCCATTGTTACTTATTATCTAAAACAAAATTCCAATATTAAAAATATTCTAATCGGAATGGATGGTCGGCTGCACTCACCAGCAATTAAAGAAAATATGACCAAAGCCATCACCGATCTTGGATTAAACGTTATTGATATTGGTGTTTGCACAACACCAGTTCTCTACTTTTCCCTTTTTAACCATCCCAAAAGCTTCACCGGATTTATAATTACAGCCTCTCACAATCCAAAAGATTATAACGGTATTAAAATTTGTTTAGACAAAAAAATTGTGTGGGGAAAACAAATTCAAGAAATAAAAAAGATAGTTCAAGAAAAAAACTTTTATAAATACTATGAAGAAAAAAAGGGAAATATAGAGACATACGATGCAACAAGCGAATATATTAAATGGCTTCTCAAAGCTTTTTCTCATCTTAAAAATTTAGAAATTGCAGCAATTATAGATTGTGGAAATGGAACTGCCGGGACAGTTGTCCCTCGTTTGGTAAACGAAATGGGATGGAAAAATATAAAATTTCTTTACGAAGAAGTAGATGGAGCATTTCCAAATCATGAAGCAGATCCAACAAAATCTGAAAATATGAAGGATGTTTTTGATCATCTTAAAAAAGATCCAAAGTTAGAATTGGGAATAGGTTTTGATGGTGATTGTGATCGAATGAGTCCTGTCACCAAAGATTGCTATTTAGTTCCTGGTGACAAGTTGTTGGCTGTATTTAGTAAACAAGTGCTAAAAAATCATCCTGCGGCTACCGTTGTTTTTGATATAAAAAGTTCATCTGGTCTCATAGAGTTTTTGGAAAAATGGAATGCAAAACCTATTATGGCACCATCAGGGCATTCAAAGATCAAAGATATAATGCAAAAACAGAATGCTCTTCTTGCTGGCGAGCTCAGCTGCCACTTTTTTTTCAAAGACCGATATTTTGGTTATGATGATGGTGTTTATGCCATGATGCGCCTCTTTGAAATTCTTCACGAAACAAATAAAACACTAAGCGAACTTATTGCAGAATTTCCCCAAAAATTTAGTACACCAGAATATCGACTTACCTGCAAAGAAGAAAATAAACATCTTATTGTTGATCACGTAATAAGTCATTTTGCAAATAAAAAAAATATTGAAATTTTAACTATAGATGGCATTCGAGCTCAAATGTCATATGGCTGGGGATTAGTGAGAGCATCGAACACTCAGCCAGTTATTAGCTTGAGATTTGAATCTGATACTGAAGAGGGGCTACGAAAAGTTAAATGGGATTTTACTCAAGCACTAAAGCTACACCTCGATGTTAACTTTCTAGAGATTATGTAGTGAGAAGCAGTTTTTGATTCTTGATATTCTAATTGGTATTGTTGCTTTTTAGATTTTTTAAAAGTTTATGTAAATTGATAGTTGCAACTCCAACTACTTTATCTGCTCCTCCATAATAAACAAAAAGATTATTTTTTATAGTAATTACTCCGCAGGAAAAGACGACATTTGGCATGCAACCTTTTTTTTCATATGCCATCACTGGCTCGAGAATTGGATAATCTGTTCTGGCGATAACCTGGGAAGGATCTTGAAGATCTAAAAGTGCGGCTCCCAGTTTGTAGATATTTCCTGGATTTGAAACGCCATGATAAATTAACAGCCAACCATCCTTTGTCTCTATTGGTAGGCCGGTGATTCCAACTTTTTTATTGTCCCACATATCCCCTCTTGGTCCAAGCAGAGAGGTTTCATGTTCTAGCCATTTATTTTCTTCAAAGTTTAAATCTGATACAAAATTTATATAAATACAAACACCTATTCTGTGAAGGAATACATACTTTTCATTTATTTTTTTGGGGAAAATGCAAGTGTTTTTATCTGGAATATTAGGTGGCGAAATTAATTTTGGTTTTTCCCAAAGCCATTTTTTATCTAAAAAATTTTTTATTGTTATTGAAGTAAGAGCAACTCTTGGAGGATTTACACTGTCATAAGCTGTATAACACATGTAAAGCTCATTTCCTATTTTTGTAATTCTTGGATCTTCACATCCTGAATAGCCAGGCCTTTTTTTTGATTCAAAATTTTCTCTCGGAAGGTAGACGGGATAAGGCAACCTCTCGTCTATTGTGTAGCCATTTTTGCTTGTTGCGTATCCTAACGTGGAAGTATTATCCTTTGACATTGCTCTATAAAGAAGATGAACTTTATCATTTAGATAAATTGCTGCTGAATTAAAGGTGGCTTTGGCTTCCCAAGCGAACTCCGGTCTAGGTGTAATAATAGGATTGCCAACGAAGCGTTGCAATTTTATGAACTTTATAGTCTTTGTTACCTGAATTTTTGGTTTGCTTCTCAACTCATTAAGAAGCTCTCTTATATCTCCTACAGCCAAACAACAAGAGGTATCAGCAGCTCCATAATACAAATAAAGATTGTTTAGATTTACAAAAGCACCAGAAGGAAAAATAATATTGGGTACCTTACCATGAAGTTCATAATTTGTTTCTGGAATCAGAATTGGCTTTTTTGTTCTTCCAATGACTTTTGCAGGATCATTTAAATCAAGTAATACGGCTTCAACTCCGAAGATTTTTTGATCGGAAAAATAATTTTTGATATAAGAGAAAAGTAATAGCCAGCCATGTTTCGTTTTTATTGGTTGAGTTCCAACCTCTAAATGATCAGCTGTAGATCTCAGCAGAGGTATCACATGATGATCGAGTCTCTCATACCATTCTTGCCAATATTTTTCTGAAAAAATCTGCTCTTTATGGTCAAAATAAACAATGGCAATTTTAGCTGGAGGTAAATCAGTATGCATAGTTAGGATAGCTGCGATCTTACCATTAATTCTTTGTGGAAAGAGAGCCATCGCCTTAGAGTTAAAAGGAGTTACAAGATGTTTTTCTTTAATTGTTTTGAAATCTTTTGTAATTGCTACGCCAATTTTTATACCTTTGGCTGAAAAGGGATAGGTCGATAAAGCCGTATAAAAAATAAAATACTCACCCTCTAGTTTGGTTACTCTTGGATCTTCACAGCCAAATTTTTCCCAATCATACTCAGGTTTAATCAATTGCCGACGTTCCCTAAAATTTATTCCATCTGTACTTAAGGCATGCCCAATTGAAGAAAGATGCATCCTCTTTCCTTGGTGTTCTATTAGGGTAGAAAGAGCTCTATAAACAAAATGTATAGTTTTTTCTTTTTTTGCTGGACAGCCGTTGAATACCGCCTCAGTCTCCCAACTATTTTTTTCGTTAGGTAAAAGAATAGGATTTTGGGGAGAGCGCTTGAATTTAAACATATTCTAACTCACAACAGGATTTTGAAGCTTTTAATTTGTTCAAAAATTGATTTAAAGGAGTTGTGGCTGTACAAGTTACTGTATCTGCTCCCCCATAATATACCAACAACTGTTCACCAACTACTATTGCTCCACAAGTGTAAACTATTCCCGGCTTGAAACCATCATTTTCATATTTAGCATCTGGCTCCAAGATAGGATAAGGGGACCGATATATTATTTTAGTCGGATCATCATAATCTAGAATCATGGCACCTAATTTGTATCTGCTAGGGTCTTGCTTATCAATACCATGGTAAATAACCAACCATCCAGCCTCAGTCCTAATTGGTGGAGGCCCAGCTCCCCTAACCATATTATCCCAACAATTTTCTCTTGGTGAAAAACTATGAAAGCTTTTAATAGGGACATCATGATCTTTGAATTCTAGGCTATCGAAATAGTCAATTCGGATTTCGGGTGAAATGCTGTGCAAAATGGCATACCGGCCATTTATTTTTTCAGGAAAGATTACCCAATTTTTATGAATTTCGCCTGGCTTGGAAATAAGCACTGGGCTTGCCCATCTCCACTTTTTTTCCAAAAAGTCTTTAATGTTAATTGAAGTCAAAGCAACTGCGGGAGGATTACTTCCATTAAAGGCGGTGTAAGTCATATATAGCTTATTATCGAGTTTGGTCAGTCGTGGATCTTCGCAACCTCCGTATCCTCCTCCCGACATAAACTTATAAGCAATGGTGGATGAGCCTTTTTTTCGTAGTTCATAAAGTTCTCTAGGCAAATAAACTGGATAATCTAATCTTTCCTCAATATTTACCCCTTCTTTGCTCGCAGCATATCCTAATACCGAATTTCCCTCTCTACCTATCGCTCTATAAAGTAAATGTACTTTTTCTTCCAAATAAATAGCAGCGGCGTTAAAGGTAGCCTGCGATTCCCACGAGTGCTCAACTATTGGCTTAAGAATAGGGTTCTGTAGGACTCTTTCTAAAACAACTGGATGGGCATGCTCTTTACCGAAAATGTAAACCAAAGAAATGACAATCTTTTCAAAAGTTCCCTCTCTAGCCTGAAAGTAGATAACCAGATCATCTCTTTGTTTTTCAACCTTTATTGGTTGCAGTTTTTTTTGAGTTTTCCATATCGGATTAGCTGATCTCCATAAAAGCTTACTTGGGTTTTTTTTATCAAAAAGAGCAACTCCAAAAGAGAGTGGGGTTTTAACAAAATAGACAAGTAAAATGCCTTCGTTTGTTAATATGGCATTTAGTGAATGAAGAGAAGAAGAGTCAAAATAATTTTGACGGGGCAAAAGTATATCTTTTTTTAAGACTTGCCAACTTTTTAAATTTTTGGAGAAAGATATATTTATATTTTTTTTTCCTATGTATCTTAGGTAGCCGTCTCTTTCTTGGAAATTTAGTCTTAGGCTATTCATAACAACTTCCTTTTTTTAATAGTTACAATCTAAATAAACTTCTTTTTTTTTATGAAGCAAAGCAACTAAATCTTTTATCTGCTCAATATTTTTTCTTTTGCTTAACAGTGCAAATATTATTCATGTCAACTAATACTACAAGCTTCTCTTTTGCAACTTATAATGGTTTATACGAAAATTAAATGAAAGATGAAAAGCTTCAAACTCCTGGTTAAAAAAACTCTTCAAATAAAAAGTATATCAGATGGATTGTGGATTGAAATAGAAAAAATTTTACCAAAAAAAAGTATGATTGGTAGGCAAGAAGTATGTTCAAGAAAAATATTGAATGGAATATTCAGTTTTCAGTTCTAGCAAGTCTTTTTCGTTAGTATCTTGCTTCAATTCTAAGAAGGAGAACATATTTAATTTATAAATTAGTGAATTTAGTTTTTGCTCAAGCTCTTGAGGAATAAAAAGGAGTTCTTCTTCTAGAATTTCTTTTGCTTTGTTTGTGAAGTCTTTTCTATTAGCTATATCTATATTTGAAGGTTTTCGTTTGGCATTATATGGTTTTAAAGCACAAGCCATAGCAGTTTTGAAACTGAAAAATACTTTTTTATATGCTGAAGTTTTGGGTTTATAAATTTTATAACTCATTATTTTCATTGGTGCTCAATATAGGTGTTGGAATGATTGTTGTTTCGTCGTCATTTATCAACGTTTATCAAATAAATTTGGTGTCTTCTAATAGACGTATCCAGGAACTATGAGATTAATTGGATGTAATAGATAGACTTATACTTTATCATATAAGAATATTGATGTTTTTCTATTGTGTTGAGTACAATTTTTGTGTATCATTGTTTTTCGTTTATTTCGTAAATAGCTTGTTCTAAATTTGTATATTCGGTTATGCCAATTATACGTTTAACTTCAATTCCATTAGAATCTAAAAGGATAAATGATGGGATTCCTTGTATTCTGTATTGATGTGCTAAATTAGAGTGGTTCATAACATCAATTTTTATAAATGTAGCTTTTTCATATAAATCTTTTGCTAGTTTTTCAAAGATTGGGGCCATATACTTACATGGTTCACAATATTCTGAATAAAAATCAATTACTATAGGTTGCTTTGTATTTTTTAAAATTTCATCAAGATGTTTTTTATTTTTTAATATAATTAACTCTTTGTGCTTTGTATTTTTGTTTGCGACTTTCATTTCAAGCCTATTGTCTTCTTTTTTTACTTGATATTTTTGCGAGTTAAAGCCTACCTCTTCGAGAAACTCAGTTGTTTGAATTGCTGCCACAGCTCCTTCTCCGGCTGATATTATAGCTTGCTTGAATTTTGGGTTAACGACATCCCCTATAGCAAAAATACCTCTTTGAGATGTTTCTTGATTGTTTGTAAGCTTTATATAGCCATTGGGATCCAAGTTTAATTGACCTTTCAAGAACAAGGAGTTTGGTGTTAACCCAATAGCCAAAAAGATCCCATCAATTTTCATGTATTTTTCAGTTTTTGTCTTATAGTCATAGACTAGAATTTTTATGATTTGTTCGCCATTGCCTTCTATTTTTTTTACTTTAGTATTGTAAAAAATTTTTACATTGTTTTTTGAAAGGACCTCATCTTTTAGTTTACTGTTTGTTTTTAGGTGGTTTTTTCTGACAAATATTAGAACTTCTTTCGCAATATTCGAAAGGTAAGAGGCCTCTAGAATTGCTGATTCACCTCCACCAATAATCGCTACATTTTTATTTTTAAAAAAATGACCGTCACACGTCGAACAATTACTTACGCCTTGTCCCCAATACTCCTTTTCACCAGGTATTTTAAGGTAATTTGGTTTTGCTCCTATTGCAATAATACAACTCAAGGTTTTTAGTTTTGTTATTTTGTTGGCGCTGTCTTTTGATTGTATTTCATACGGCCATGTAGTAAAGTCAACTTTTATTACTTCTTGTTGCAAAACCTTAACACCATTCTCAATGATTTGAGTTTTAATTTTTTCAGCTAATTTTTTCCCAGTTATGTTTATCTCTCCAGGCCAATTTTTAACAGAATAGGAACCTGTTAAGTTTCCACCAGGTAACGGGCCTTCTATTAGAATTGGATTATATCCTGCCTGAGCTAGATAAATTGCAGATGTTAATCCCCCTATTCCGCCTCCTATTATAATTGAGGAATAGGCGTCAGCATCAAATGTCTTTTTGTTAATATTGAGCCCAGGGGAGGTAATATCATTCTTTTTAATATTTAAGCATCCTGTGAAGCATAAAATAAAAACACAAGCCAAGGTAATCTTTTTCTCTAGTCTAATCATTTCTTTCTATTCGATTTTCTTTTTTACTAATAAACGTTTCTTTATTATTTGTTTTTGGTAAGAATGAGTAAAATATATTTTAAAATAAACATGAGCATTTACATGAGTATTTAATAGTTTAAAAGGGTATAGATGGTTAAAAATATTAAAGTTTATTTTGTTGTGGCAATAAGTTTGATTTTTTTAATATCTTGTTCATTTTTTACAAAAAAAACAAACTTAATTCCTCGCATGATCTTATTTGGAAATCCTTCTAAAACATTGCCTAAAATTTCTCCTGGTGGAGTAAAATTAGCCTATCTTGCACCATTTAACAATGTTTTAAATATTTGGTTGAAAACTGTTGGTAAAGATGATGATAAACCTATAACAAAAGATGTAGGCAAGGGCATTCATGATTTTTATTGGGCAAAAAATAATCAACACCTTATTTTTATTCAAGACAAAAATGGTGATGAGAATTGGCATGTTTATAAAGTTGACATTGAAACTTTAGAAACAAAAGATATGACGCCATTTAAAGATGTGAGAGCATATATTCATACACTGGATAAATCTCTTCCAAATGAAGTTTTGATTTTAATGAATAAGGAAAATTCAAAGCTTTTTGATGTGTATAATCTTAATCTGATATCTGGACAATTAACCCTTGTGGCAAAGAATCCTGGAAATGTGGATATTTGGCTTGCTGATTCTAATTTAAATGTTAAGGCTGCAGTAACAGCGAAAGAAGATGGAAGTTCAGAATTGCTTCTGCGGGAGAATAAAGATAGTAAATGGATAACAAAGTTAAAATGGGATTTTGAAGATTCTTTGGTTGGTTCTTTTCCTCCAGAAGGTTCAAGGCCAATTGGTTTTTCCATTGATAATAAATCTTTATATCTTATCGATTCATCGAGTGCTAACACAAAACGTTTAGTAAAAATGAATCTTATGAAAGGCAAAAAAGAAATATTATCTGCTGATGATGAATATGATATTGATTCTGTTGTGTTAAATAGTGATAGTTGCGAGCCAGAACTTGTTTCTTTTCAAAAAGAGCGAATAGAATGGAAAGCCTTAAATACAGATTCAGCTCAAGATCTTAAAATTATTTTATCTGTAAATAAGGGTGATTTGTTTTATATCGATAAATCAGATGTACAAAAATGGATTGTGGGCTTTTTAAATGACGATGGTCCATCAGCATATTATTTTTATGATCGGAAAATGAAAAAAATAGAGTTTCTTTTCTATGATAGGCCAGAAATTTTGGATTATAAGTTAGCTTCTATGAAACCAATTTCTTTTAAATCGCGTGACGGTTTAACAATTCACGGTTATTTAACTTGTTCTCCAGACAAAGATCCTAAAAATCTTCCCATGGTTCTTGATGTTCATGGCGGACCATGGTGGCGGCATGTTTGGGGATATGACAATACTCCGCACAACATAACAGCCCAGCTCCTTGCTAATCGTGGCTATGCATGTTTACAGGTTAACTTTAGAGGATCTTCAGGGTATGGCAAAAAGTTTTTAAATGCTGGAGATAGAGAATTTGGTGGAAAAATGCAAAATGATTTAGTAGATGCTACTCGATGGGCAGTTAAAGAAGGAATTGCTGATCCTAAAAAAATTGCCATCTCCGGAATGTCCTTTGGAGGTTATGCTGCGCTTGTTGGTGCTACATTTACGCCAGATGTCTTTTGTTGTGCTATTGATTTTTGGGGACCAAGCAATTTGGTAACGATGTTGAAATCTATTGTTGCTTTTAGACCTATGGGTAAGGCAAAGTGGTATAGACGTGTTGGAAATCCAGAAACCGAAGAAGAATTTTTAAAATCATGTTCACCTCTTTTTAAGGTTAACCAAATTAAGATTCCAATTCTTATTGCTCAAGGAGGGAATGATCCTCGAGTTAAAAAGGAAGAGTCGCAGCAGATTGTTGATGCGATGAAAAAAAGAGGACTTGATTATGAGTATCTCTTTTTTCCCGATGAAGGCCATGGCATTATGGGTCTAAAAAATCGGTTTAAACTTTCTATTGCTTATGAAAAATTTTTAGCCAAACATCTTGGTGGTCGAGCCGAGGGAATAAATATCCTTTTTCTTTTAAAGATGGGGATGAAGTTTCTTATTCAGAAGATAAGTTCATATTTTTGGTTTTGGTAATAGTGCGTGCCTTATTGGACTATTTTAGAACCTCTAATTAAGTATTATTTTTTGAAAGATATAAATTTAGGTATTTTTCATCGAATTTTGGGCCAGAAAAATTACTGATATATCTAAGACCGCTAAAGTTTTTTTTGACTAATTTTCCTTCATCTAAAAAATAGCCAAATGGGTCTAATTCATCTATAGCTTTTAAAGATTTTTCTATAAGAACCTGAAGAACCTGTTTTCGTTGTTCTAAATAAGAAATAAAGATTTCAGGTTTATTACAATTATCTAAAATTATCTCCAGATCATCAATAGAAATTGTTAAAGGATTATCTTTGGGTGGATATGTTATTTCTTTCAAGTCTAAGTTTTCGGTATTGAATCCGAAGTTTGCTAAATGATCCAAAGTAACACAGCATAAAAATACTTTCTTTATCTCAATTGATTTCTTATTTATCTTTAGTATTTGAGATATCCTCGATTTCTCTGTGTTTTCTAAGAAATCTCTAAATCTTTTTGCTTGTTTATAACTATCAATCAATGTCTCTTTCACTCTATCTTTGTGAAACTTGTATTTATCTTCGGGTCTGAAGTGTCTACCAGCTTTTACTTCAAAAATTAAAGCGGTTTTTTTGTATATTAATAGAAGATCTAATTCAGCTTTATCTTTAGGATTTCTTGGATTAAATGGATATAATAAATTCTTCCAAATTTTACCTTGTGGAAAAGCTTTTCTTACAATTTTTTCTAAAAGATTTTCCGTATAATTTTTTCGTTGTGTATTAAAGGTATCAGACTTTTTACTTTTTTCCTCATTTTCAATGTTCTCTACAAATAATTGCCATATTGTTTCTAAAAAGTGATGAGGAGTTGATAGTAAAAAAATTTGTTCATTAGAGAATTCATAGATCGGATAGTTTTTTGTGTTTTTGATATCATTTGCTTTAGAAATTGAAAATTTTTCTATTAGTCTTTGTAATTCTTCTTGGGTACATATACCATTTTTAATTAATTCTTCTTTGGGATGCACGGTAATTTACTACCGTGAGGATGTCACAACCTCTAATCCAGAAAGTATAGCTTACCTAGAGATCAAATTTTTGTTGATTTCTGAGTTTCAATGTCAACCTAGTTAATATTTATAACTTTTTCAGATCTTCCTGTCATGTTAATAGGATGTTCATGGGGAGCTATGCTTAGCTTAATAATTGCAGCACATTGTTCTTCATTAATAAAAAAATTGATTCTTATTGGAGGTGGACCGCTAGAACAGGATTATGCAAAAACTATAGGGCAAGTGCGATTGAGTAGACTCAGTGATGAAGGAGCAACCGTCTGTTACTAAATCATTCAATATACTTAGTGATCCATTAGCTACAGACATAAATAAAAACAATGCTTTAAAAAAAGTTGGTGCATTGTTTCATAAAACAGATTCGTATGCTCCGATTGAGGAAACAACAACTGATGATGGAAACATTGAAACAGAGGGGCATATATGAATCTGTGTGGGGTGAAGCATTGAAGATGAGACAGCATGGAGAGTTTATAAAATTAGCTAAACTAGTTACTTGTTCTATAGTGATAATTCATGGGGATTATGATCTACACCCATTTGAGGGGATAAGAAAGCCACTAGAACAAGCAACAAAAAATATCAAAGCTATATTGTTAAAAAAATGCGGGCACACCCCGTGGATTGAAAGATTTGCAAATAAGGAATTTTATAAAATCTTACTAGAAGAATTGAAAGTATAAGTATTTCTTTGATCCGAGCTATAATCGAGGGTTTCCTGGTTAAATATCTAATTTTGTTATAATATACTAATGGATTTGTGCCTTGTGTGACATATCTGCTACTAGGGAAATAGAAAATATGTAGGGTGGGTATGTATATTAAAATTAGTAAAAAGATTATTTTCATTCTTGTACTAAGCATCTTTAGTTTAATAGCTCTACGACGAGTCTATTTGAGCGAATCATTGGCTTCATACATATCTAAGGCTGTTGAGCAGGAATTGGGAACTTTGAGACTCTCTGAGACTCAAGAACAGGAAGTTAGGGCTATAGCCAAAGAAATGGGAATTTCGGAACCCATTGTCATTCGTAAAATGAACACTAGGGCCTTAGTAAGGTTTGGTTATCACAATGCATTTGCGTCCTTTTTTTTGCTTTTCAACTTCATTCCTATGAAAATTAAACCTTTTTTGTTTGCAAGTGAGGGATTTTTTGAGGATTTATCGCCTGAAGAGCGTCGTTTTATAATTGGACATGAGTTGATCCACATTAAGGAGAGGCATGTTGTTTATTTAAATCTGGTTCTATATTTGTTGTTTTTCGCATTGTTAACTCTTTGGTGGTTCATTTCAAAGGCTTTGAGGCCAGCTCTTAAAAAGCCTCTTTATATTTTATCTAGTGGCTTATTGTTTTATATAAGTTTAATGGTTCCGGGCTTAATTAATTTTGCATATAGGCGTCATATAGAGAGGGATGCTGATAATAAATCTCTTATGGTGCTAAAATCTCATGATGGGGGGCTTAAGTTAATAGAACGGTGGATAAAAGAATTTAGGATGCCTGAACACAATCAGTATTTTGGTTTATTTTCAGATCATCCATCATTATTAGAACGTAAAATTTGTTGTCTAAAATTTAAGAATAAATTTAGTGGGGAAAAAATATGAAATTTAAAAAAAATTATAAAATTATAGCTATATTTTACGGCGTATTATTTTTTAATTGGGCTTCTGCAAAGAATGTTGAATTTATAGAGGATGCTTACTTAAAGCAGGGCTCTGAGGAAATAGTTAACAAAGCAGAACAGGCTGCTAAATTAGTTGGGTTTAGTGGTGTTTATGAAATTGCTGCTCCCAAAAAGCCTGGAATTCAAATTAATCCTTGGAATAAGTTTATAACTCATGGTACAAATCCGCAGACTAAGAATTCTTTTATAATAGTTAATACAGAGTGGTTTTTGGGCATGCCATCAGCTTTACAGAACTTTTTTCTGTCACGTTCCTTTATGATCTTAAAACATGGGGTTTCTCCCTCAAGTGTTAAGGTTATTCCCTATATTTTCATTCTTTTTACAATTTTTCTGATTTTTGCATTAAGTTGGGTACTAGCAAGAGCTGGGTTGCTTAGATATGGCAAAGGAGTGATATTTATTGGTTCTTTTGTTATAACTTTTTTATTTAATTCTATAGTTATGAGTAAGTTGCAGGTAAAACTTATACAATATCTTGCTCATAGGTATGATAATAAAATTAATGAATTGGTTGTGGAGAAAACGCTAGATAAAGACTCTGCTATAAGGGCTTTGGAGTTTTTAGATTCTTCCATAAAGGCTGAGATTACAAACGGTGAAACCTTCTTTACTCCAAATGCATCTCTATTTGAGAATTATGCCAAAAAATTGAGATAGGATTTTTTTAAAAATCTTACTTGCGAGAATGTGTTTTTTCGATAAATTGATTTAATTCTATCAACCCTTCTGGAGATTCTTTGATAACCATCTAGACACTCATGCATTTGAGTTTCGTTTGGCATTTTTTATAGCTAAGCTTGCAGAGATAGTAAGATAGAAACCCAAATAAGATGTATGTATGAAGGTATGTAATTTCATTTTTTTAACCTTTTTTTAAAAATAGCGAGATTGCAAAGAAAAGGCTGCTAGATATTATGATTAATGGGCCTGCAGGAATGTTTGTTATTATAAATATTAAAGTTCCTAAGATACAGGCTAAACTTCCCAGAAACATTGAACCATATGAATATTGAAAAAGATTTTTACTCAAATTTTTGCTGGTACAAGCAGGGATAGCAACTAAAGCTGCTGTCATCAATCCTCCCACTATTCTTACTCCTAAGGCAATGACAAGGGCTATACTAATCAAATAGATGAGCTTATATTTTTTGACATCTATGTGAATTGAACTTGCAATATTATTGGAAATACTCATAAGAACAAGACCTGAGAAGATTTTTTTTATGATAAAAAAAATTATGGTCGATAAAATTACCGTAATTACAGTTACCTGAAATGATATTTGAGAAACATCTCCAACTAAGGCTAGAATTGTTTTCCCTTCAGGCAAAACAAGAAACGTTATAGCTAATGAAGAAGCAAAAACAACAGCTGTGAGAGCTTCTATTGGAAGTTGTGTTCTTTGCTCCAAAAGCCAGATTAAAATAATACCAAAAAACAAACAAATTAAAGCACCTAAGAAAACATCAAAATTATAAATCGCAGCCAAAGCAATGCCTGGCATAGTTAAGTGACCAAGTGCACCACCCATTAGAGCCATTCTTTTGGTAACCATTAAAGAACCGATGTACCCAGCAATTCCACCAACAAAAGAAACCAAAATAAATATGAAAATTATTTGAAGATTAGTCATTTCCATGCTCATGTTTATAAAACTTAATATTTGTTTCATACAGTTTTTTTAAATTCTCTGGAGACAAAACTTCGTTAGGTTTTCCCATACATAATTGCTTTTTATTTAAACATAAAACTTTGCTAGCATGTTCCCAAACTATGTTTAAATCGTGAGTAATCAATAAAATTGTTAATTTTTTTTCTTTCCAAAATTTGTGTAAGAGAGAGTAAATTGTTTCTTCTCCTCCAATATCTATTCCCGACGTAGGCTCATCAAATAATAAAACAGATGGTTCATCAACCAAAGACCACGCGATGATCATTCGTTGAAATTGACCCGTTGAAAGAGCATTGAACTGTTTTTTTAATATTGAGGAATCTAGTCCTACAGCAATTAAAATATTTATAATTTTTTGCTGTGAAACATTTTTGAATTTAAAAAAATCTTGAATGCTTAGAGGGGGAAGACCTTTTCGTGCGAGTAATTCTTGTGGAGGGAGATAGCTAAATTTTTGAGTTTTCCATTCAATTTTGCCTTCATAGGGAATTAATCCTAATAAAGTTCGAAGTAGCGTTGTTTTTCCAGCTCCATTTGGCCCCAAAATTATTAAGACATCAGATTCTTTAACGCTAAACGATAAATCTTTAAGTATAATTTCATTATTAATATTAACAGTTAAATTTTTAACAGTTAATATTTCTTTTTGATTCATTTAAAATTCTCTTTTTAATCGAAAAATCTCCATTTGAATTATTTATACTTGTAAAATAACATATTTTTTTTAAAAAAAGCACAATTTTTAAAATTTAAAAATTTCAAAATAAATTAAAAAATGAATCCTCTTGACAATAAATACTTATGCTGGCTATACTTGAATATATATTCATAACGTTGCATTGTCGAAGTGTTTCAAGAAAGGGAATTAATTATGCCAAGATTCGATGGAACAGGCTCTGATGGTTTAGGTCCAATGACCGGAGGGGGTATGGGAGCGTGCCAACAAGCTTCTAATTGTGGAAGAGGTCGTGGTTGTGGTCGAAGATCATTTTGCCGTTTTTCAAATTCGGTAGAAATTATAACATCTCAAGAAAAAATTGAATCTCTTAAAGCAAGTAAAGAAAGGCTTGAAGCAGAAATAAAAAAGTTAGAAAAAGAACAGAAATAAAAATGGTAAGACCGATAAAACCAAGATTTTTAAGGGGAAATCCGAAAATATATTATTTCAAACCGCAAGGAATTCCCTTAAAAAATCTGGAAGAAATTATTTTAATGCCAGATGAATTTGAAGTGATCAAATTACATGATGATGATGATTTAGATCAAATTAGAGCTGCAAAAGAAATGCTTATATCACAACCAACTTTTGCTAGAATTTTAAATCGAGCGCATAAAAAAATTGCCAAAGCTCTTATACAAGGTAAAGCAATTAGAATAGAAAAAAAATAACAATAAAAAAATTATATATTTAGGGCGTTTTTTTTTGTTGGACAAGGTCGAGGAACATTTTGAAATTTAGTGATGTGCCTTGATGGATTGTTTTAGAACTTTTATTTCAGAAGGTATAGTTTTAGGGGTCAAATCTTTATTGATTTCTGAGTTTCAATGCTAGCCTAGTTTATATTTATAACTTTTCTGGATAATATAACACATTAAGAATTATATTCCGAAGAAGATAGTGTAGGAGAAATTATTTTATAAATAGAAAACAATGGCAATGTCCTTGTTCTTCAATTTCTTTTTTACAGGAAACGCAAGGGCAGATATTTTTTTTATCGACACTTTCGTTTCCTGTAACTTGACGACAGGGACAATAACTTTTGCCGAACTTATTTTTTCTTTTTATCAATTGTGCAATTAATGTTTCTGTTATTTTTTTATCTGGATTTAAACGAAATCCATTTTTTTTTGCATAATTTTGATATTTTTTTAATAAGTTTTCAAATTCTTGTTGTTTCTTTGTCACCTTGTTCTATCTTTTATTTTTACCGAGATGTGTAGTTTTTTTTAAATCGGGATTTTTAGAATTATGTTGGATTGCTTCAAAAGGACAAATGTTTAAGCATTTGCCACAATGTGTACATTTTTCTTGATTGATAAATGCTTTGCCATTTTTCATATAGATTGCATTAACAGGACAAATATTAATGCAGGCTCCACATCCGGTGCATTCGCTTTGTTTTATCCAAGGCATATAACAACCCTTTCTTGGTTATTTTTATTTAATAAAAGGACACTGTTTTTTTGAAGTTTTTTTATCTAAAACTGCTCTAATAAATTCATTACACGATTTGAATCCACATTTGCCACAATTTAAGTTAGGAACTAAATTTTTCAATTTTTTTCCTGCTATATATCTTTGTTGTACATCTTTTTCATTAATTACTTTATTTCCATAGCAGTATCCACAAATTGCTGAAGGCATAGAATGTTTTAGGGTGAGTTTTGTATCTTTAATATGGGGAGACAATTTTATAAATTCTGCAATGTCTATGGCACCTTCCCCGGTAAGGCCATTAGCTTCAACTATTTTTGCTTTAGGATTAACTTTTAAAATGTTTGCTCTAAAAATTTCTCTTTCTGCTTGAGAAATTAAATCGCCTTTACTAACAGCTACAACATCTGCTTGTGTTAAGATTGGACCGTAACGAGAAGGATTGCCTGTTGTTATATCTAGGACATTGATTCCTAAACCTTCTTTAATATAAGGGGAACAACGGAGACATAAACCGGCAGTTTCCAAAATAATAATGTCTTTATCTTGATTTTCTCTGATAATATTGGGAATTTCTAAGGCTGTGTAATGGTCGGGGCAAAGCTCTCCAGCTAATTTTTTAATTGTAGGAATGTCATATTCTTGTGTAATACGTTCATCATCTAAAGTTTGTAGACAATCAAATTTGGCAAAAAACAGTTTAAAGTTGGTTTTTAATTCTTGAATTATATATTTAATTATACTGGTTTTGCCTGAGCCGGGAGTTCCGGCAAAAATTATAAATTTCATCTTATTTTTTCGGTTTTATTTGTTGGCATCGTATTTCTATATTTTTAATTTCTTTTCCTTGTCTTATTTTGTTTCTTATGTTTAAGTTGTAACCTTCTATCCAGTTAAGATAGTGGGCTATTCCTTTTTCTTTTAAAGTGGTATTTAAAATCTTAACAATCCCCCCGTTTTTGATAACAATTCTTTTATCAGCGGCTAGTGCTAAAGAAGGATCATGAGTAACAATTAAAATAATTTTTCCTTCTTTTAGTAAAATCTCAATAGCTTTTTCTTTTTTGATACCAGCATTTTCGATTTCATCAATCAAGATAATTGGAGAGTCGCTTATGTTGGCCACATCAGAAATCATTAATGCTCTGCTTTGCCCCCCAGATAAACTTAGTAAATTCATTTCAGGGGAAATAGCTTCTCCTGTAATTTCATTAGCCTCTCGGATTACTTCAATAAGTATATTTTTGTCTGCTTTTTTCCCACGAGATTCTAAATGTGATTTTAGGAAATTGTTGACTGATATATCGGTTAGAAAGTTCATGCTTTGAGCTAGTGATGCAATTAGTTTTCTTTTGGGATTAAATCTTATTTCTTTATCGGGTTTTTTGTTGTTGACTAAAAATAAGCGGTTACTTTTTGTGTCTTTTTGAGCCAACCTTTCAATGTCATATAGAAGTTGACTTTTTCCTGCCCCCGTATTTCCAACAATGGCGACTGCTTGCCCTTTTTCTATATCAATTTTTTCAAAGGCTTCTTTTTCTCCGTTTTTATTTCTTCCGGGTAAGATTGTAATTTTTTTTATTTCTTTATTCATAATATTAATTGCTATTTTTAGTTTTTGTTTGTAAGGGTTAAGTTGATAGCTTCAATAATAAGCTTTTTTGGCTGAACCCCGATAAATTTCTGAAATATTTTTTTGTTATGGAATAAAATTAAAGTTGGAATAGCTTCTATTTCAAAGGTGGTTGCAATTGAAGGATTTTGGTCAATGTTAAGTTTGCCGACTTTTATTTTCCCATCAAATTCATTGGCAATGTCTTTTATGATTGGCGTTACCATTTGACAAGGAATGCATCCTGCAGCCCAGAAGTCAACTAATACTGGCTGATTGCTTTCTAAGACTTCTTCTGAAAAATTTTGATTTGTTAAAATTAATTCTGTGTTTGTAAAATTATTCATTCTGGATTATCTCTTTTAGTATAAAGTTAATTGCTTCTTTTTCTTTGAAATCGATAGTTTTTAGGCAAGAGGCTAGATTTTCTTGAAGGTACAATTCAATTACTTTTTTTATGGCAACATTAATGGCGTATAATTGTCCAGTTACTTTTCGACAGTTCTCTTTTTTTTCTATGAGATTAGTTAATCCATTAATTTGACCTTTAATGATATTTAATCGTTGGATTATCGTTTTTTTTATCATATATTTGGTTTTCAAAACAACGCTTTTTTAGAGATTTTAACAATTCTTGACATCTTATTGTTTAAGAGTAACATATACCCTATAGGGGTGTGAGTCAAATGGAAAAATCATTCCAGTGATAAAAGGTGTTTGAAATTGGTCAATTTTTGTCTTAAAATACCAATTATGGCCTAAATTAGTTAGTTATTTTAGAGGCATAATAGGTATTAAAAATGAAAGTATGTTGTTTATTTAAATTATTATAGGGGGATATATGGTTAAAAAGATATTGTTTGTTTTAATGTTTTCGCTTTTTTCTACTTTTATTTTTAATGAAATTTTAACTTGTAAAACTAGAGAAGTAAATTATAAGGGAGATTTTATGATTGGTTTTGGCAGAGGAAGAGGTGGTCGAGGTTTAGGTCTTGGCCAAAGGGATGGAAGAGGCCCTTTTAGGGATGGTCGTGGTCCAAATCCGGATTGTCCGCTAAAAAAGGAAGCCGATGTTGTGCAATCAAATTCTGATCGCAATTTAAAGCGCGATGGAAGTGGTCCTTTTAGGGATGGTCGTGGTCCAAATCCGGATTGTCCGCTAAAAAAGGAAACCGATGTTGCGCAATCAGATTCTGGTCGTAATTTAAAGCGCGATGGAAGTGGTCCAAATAAAGATGGGCAAGGCCCAAGAGAAAGTGATTTGGGACCAAAAGAGGATTGTCCTAAAAAATAAATAAAATGTACTTAAATAAAAAAAGCTTCTCCATTGATCCGGAGGAGCTTTTTTTATTTAAATATATTTTTCTTTTTGTATAGATTTTTATTTAGATAATTTTATGTGATTTTGGCGGAGTTTAGCGAAAGTTGGGCAAGTATATTTTACAAAAATCTTTTTAAAGAAAAAGCTTTTTCTGAGTCTGATTTTAAATAACTTTCAAATTCTATGGCTTTATCTTTATTTTTAAAACATATACATACAATAAGTTCCCAAGACTTATATTTTCTGGTATAAGGAGTGGTTCTTGAATTGTGGTTGGCTAAACGTTTTTTTTATATTATTCGAGCAGCCAACATATTTTTTTTCCTTACGACAATAAACGGGAAAGCCCACGATTTTTAATCGTGGGATGAAAGTGTATATGTATTTTTTTGATTTTGAACAT
>JAGMEA010000014.1 GCA_023128415.1 Candidatus Babeliales bacterium | reverse complement strand
CCCAAACTCAGAACCCCTTGGCTTTCGCCTTGGGTGTATGTCAGAAGATGCACTACATTCTCTTCTAGATGGTCCAGCTTTGTGTAGGAGATTTAAAAATCCCAAAGATAATTAAAAGGGCTACGCTTTGTTGCAGCCCTTTTTCACTAATTAGTCTTTACTATTTATAGTTAATACTTTATCTATAACTTCCGATACATTTTCTACTAAATGAATCTTCATTCCTTTACTGATTTCTGTTATTAATTCGAGATCTTGTTCATTTAACTTAGGAATAATAATTTGTTCCAGGCCTTCTTGTTTAGCTGCAAGAATTTTTTCTTTGAGGCCTCCAATTGGAAGAACTTCACCCTGTAAGTTAAGTTCACCGGTCATTGCAAATTTACTATTCACTGGTCTCTTTGTTAATACAGAGAGTACTGATGAAAGAAGAGTGATTCCTGCAGATGGACCATCCTTAGGGATGGCTCCTGCTGGTAAATGTATATGTAGATCATAAGTTGTAAATAATTCTTTAGGTATACCAAACTTTTCTGAATGAGCTCTTGCATAAGAAACAGCGGCTTGTGCGGATTCTTTCATAACATCACCAAGCTGACCTGTTAGAATTAACTTGCCGTTTCCAGGCATGAGCATTGCTTCTACTTGAAGAACTTCTCCTCCGTATGGAGTCCATGCAAGACCATTAGAAACTCCGATCCTATCCTTATGGAAATTGGTATAGTTCATAGGAGAATTACCTAAATAATTTTTTAGGTTTGTACTTGAAAACGATACTTCTTTGTCTTCTTCTACAATTGATCTGACATACTTGGAACATAATTTTTGGATTTGACGTTCTAGCTGGCGAACTCCAGATTCACGAGTATATTTATTGATTATACTATCTACAACTTTATCACTGAGCTTAAAGTTTTTCTTTTCTAGACCATAGTTCTTTATAGCTTTAGTAATTAAGTGTCTTTTTGCTATTTCTAGCTTTTCATCATATGTATAACCAGATAATTCTATTAGCTCCATACGATCTCTAAGGGGTTCAGGAATTGTTGTTAAGTCGTTTGCTGTTGCTATGAACATAACCTTAGACAAATCGAAACCTAGGCCTAAATAATTATCATAAAAATTTTTGTTTTGTTCTGGATCTAACACTTCTAGTAAGGCTGATGCTGGATCACCTCTTTGATCCTTTCCTACTTTATCTATTTCATCAATCATAATAAGAGGATTGCAGCTTTCTGTCTTGCGAATAGCTTGTATGAATCTTCCAGGCATTGCTCCTACATATGTTCTTCTGTGTCCTCGAATTTCTGACTCGTCGTGTACTCCCCCTAGGGAAATCCTAAAAAAATTGCGGCCCATGCTTTTTGCTATTGATTGCCCTAGGGATGTTTTACCGACACCAGGAGGCCCAACAAAACATAAGATTGGAGTATGGCAATTATTTTCTTTTAACTTTCGTACTGATAAATAGTCTAAAATACGGTCTTTTATCTCTTTCAATCCAAAATGATCATTATCTAAATTTTCCTTAGCATCTTTAATCTCTAAATTATCTTTTGTATAAACTCCCCAAGGTAAACTTATAATCCAATCAAGATAATTTCTGATTACAGTGTATTCCATTGAATCAGCTGGTATCTTTTCTAGACGGTTAAGTTGCTTTGTTGCCTCGGTGCTGGCTTCTTCAGAAAGCTTTAATGTTTCAAGTTTATTTCTTAATTCTTCTACCTCAGTGTCATTATCGTCACCAAGCTCTTTTCTAATGGCTTTGAGTTGTTCTCTCAAATAATATTCTCTTTGAGATTTGTTAATAGAATCCCTAGCGTTAGACATAACTTTTTCTTGAACCTTGCTTACTTCTACTTCAGCATCGAGTTCTTTATAAATTCCGTCTAATAGTTCGGATATAATATTTTTTTCCAAAAGAGCTTGTGCTTGAGAGACGCTTAAACTCAGATGCGATAAAATAAAGTCAGCAATTTTTTCAGGATCTTTAATTTGAGATAAAATTATTTGAGCATCTGGACCAAAAACTCTACCAGAGGCACTCATGGATTCTATTAAAGAGGTTAGCTCTCCAACTTTAGCTTCTATTTCTTCAGAATTTTCTTCTTCAAATGAAATCGGTGTTAATTGTACCTGTAAAATATCATTATCTGATAATATATCCTCAACAGATGCCCGCATTAGACCTTGAACTAAGAGTTTAACCCCACCTTCAGGTAAACGCATTACACGCATTATATTTCCGACTGTTCCAACACTATAAAGATCTTCTACTCCTATAGGACCAGTTATTCCATCAGGTTGTTCTTTAGTTGCTAAAAGAAGTATTTTTTTAGATCCTTCTAGAGCTGCTTCTATTCCCTTTATAATCTGTTCATCTAGAACTAGAAGAGGTACCACCATGTGTGGAAAAACTACGACGTCCATGGTAGGAATCACAGGTAACTGTGTTGGGATCTCCTCTACATTGTTCTTATTATTTAGTTCTTTCATTTCCCCCCCTTTAAAATGCCTTATTGGCGAACACCCTTAAGAAGTTTTTGCTATATCCTTCTCTAATTCTTATGATAGGCCATTTTTTTGATAAAAAACAAGATCCAAATAAATAGTCATATTAATTCCGGAAATTAGGGAACTTTGAAGCTCGTTGATTGCGAACTATTGACTTCGGTGAATTTTTATAAAAGCCCTAAAAATGAGGCTTTTTTTAGTTTTTTTAATATAAGAAAATTGGTGGCCTTAATTTAAGTGTAAA
Organism: Candidatus Babeliales bacterium; assembly: GCA_023128415.1. Classification (GTDB taxonomy): domain Bacteria; phylum Babelota; class Babeliae; order Babelales; family UBA12411; genus JAGMEA01. Next base: position 42,188 of record JAGMEA010000014.1, on the reverse strand, counting down.
ACTATAGATTAATTATCTCTTTGTCTTATTTTGGAGCAATTGCATCTATTGGTGCTTGTATCGGGTTTTCAAAAACTATTTCTATTGATAAAGGATTGAAAAAAACGCAAATTATTGTAATTTTTCTGAATTTTTTTAAAAAAATAAAATAAAAAAGTCAGTTTGAAAAAAGATTAAAGATTTTAATGTTTTTTGTTTCTCAGCATGTAAAATATTTTGAAGAAAAAAATTTCTATTATTTATAATAATTAAAATATCCGCTAATATTCGGACAAATATTTTAGTGAATAAAAAGACTTGATTATCACTTGTCGAGATTCAGGAATCAGAGTTATTATTTATAGTACTACAGGGGGAAGACAAAATTTCCTTAAGTTTGGGATTTTTTAGAGCATAGTTTTTTAAAGGAATTATCGTGATTCAGTTTATACAAAAAAAAGACTCAACTATTGTTGCCTTTGATAAAGGAAAAATTTTCAAATCTATTCGTAAGGCTCTAGTTGCCACAGAAGAAGATTTTACTAAAGCAGAAATAATTGCAAATAAAACAGTTTTTGCTTTAGAAGAACAATTTGAAAAATTGCGTCAGAATCTCACTATTCAGAATATTAGAGAGTGTGTTGAATGCTCTTTGACTAAAGAAGGTTTTAGGCCAGCTGCTCGTCTTTATAAAGATTATAATAGGAAGGTAAAGCAAATTTCCAATTCTAAGGATGTTTTGAAGGAAGCTTCTGTATTAGTTGATAATTATTTGGGTGGAGCAGATTGGAAAGTTAAAGAAAATAGTCATATGGGTCACTCATTGCAGGGGCTAAATAACTATGTTTTTTCTAATATTGCAGCTTCTTATTGGTTAAACAAAATTTATGACGAAGAGATTAAGAAAACACATGAGTCTGGAGAATTTCATATACATGATCTGAGTTGCTTAGGGGCATATTGTGTTGGTTGGGATTTGTATGATCTTTTAGTTCTGGGGTTTGGAGGAGTTCAAGGTAAGACGGAAAGTGGTCCGCCAAAACATTTGAGAACTGCATTAGGACAAATTGTTAACTTTTTTTATACCTTGCAAGGAGAGGCCGCGGGAGCACAGGCATTTTCAAGTTTTGACACTTTATTGGCACCTTTTGTTAGATACGACAATCTTTCTTATAAAGAAGTTAAGCAGACTATGCAGGAATTTTTATTCAATGCCAATGTTCCAACTCGAGTTGGCTTCCAAACGCCTTTTACTAACTTAACAATGGATCTTTGTCCACCAAGTACTTTTGCAGAGACACCAGTTATTATTGGTGGAAAGCCACAAAAAGAGACTTATGGAGAATTTCAGCAAGAGATGAACATGATCAATACTGCCTTTTGTGAGGTTATGATGGAGGGAGATTATAAAGGTCGTATTTTTACCTTTCCTATTCCTACATACAACCTTACAAAAGATTTTAATTGGGATGATCCAGGCTTAGACCTTTTGTGGAAAATGACTGCTAAGTATGGGGTTCCTTATTTTTCTAATTTCATTAATTCAGATCTTAATCCAGAAGATGCAAGATCTATGTGTTGTCGTTTGCGATTAGATAATAGAGAATTAAGAAAAAGAGGCGGAGGTTTATTTGGCTCTAACCCTATGACAGGAAGCATTGGAGTCGTAACTTTAAACTTATCAAGAGCGGCATATGTTTCTAAGGGAAGTAAGGAAGAATTCTTTTCCGAATTGGATCGGCTATTAAAGATAGCTAGAAGAAGTTTAAATATTAAGCGTAAAAATGTTGAGTTATTAACAGAAAAAGGATTATATCCTTATGCAAGACGTTATTTGTCCAAAATAAAAGAGGGTAAGGGTGAATATTGGACCAATCACTTTAACACAATAGGTATTTTGGGTATGAATGAAGCGATGTTAAACCTTTTGGGAGTAAGTATTGCTTCTAAAGAGGGAAAAGAACTTGCAATTGAAAGCCTAAAATATCTTCGAGAAAGATTGGTTGAGTTTCAGGTTGAAGATGGGCAGTTATATAATTTAGAGGCAACTCCAGGAGAAGGTACTACGTATCGCTTTGGCAAGAAAGATCAAGCTGCTTTCCCTGATATTATATCATCGGGCAATCATGAACCTTATTATACAAATTCAACACACCTTCCTGTTGGTTTTACATCCGATATATTTGAAGCCTTAAACCATCAAGATGAATTACAGTCTTTATATACAGGTGGAACGGTTTTGCATGGATTTATTGGCGAAAAGATAGATGATTTTCGAGTGGCAAAAAAATTAGTCAAAACAATTGCTGAAAATTATCGGTTGCCTTATTTTACCTTAACGCCGACTTTTAGTATTTGTCCTGTGCATGGATATATCAAGGGAGAGCACCGTACTTGTCCGTTAGATTCATAAATTTAAAAACGAAAGGGATTATTATGGAGAAAAAAGATAAAAAAAAGTGTGGAATGGAAACAGAAATATATTCTAGAGTTGTTGGGTTTTATACTCCAATTAAACGATGGAATTATGGAAAACAGGAAGAGTTTAAAGATAGAAAAACTTACATTGTAAAAGATCATGATAATAAAGAATTTAATATAATTGTTGAAGATGCAAATAAAGTCGATTCAAACAACATTAATTGATTATCCTGGGCATATAGCAGCTATAGTTTTTGTTGGAGGTTGTAATTTCCGGTGTGATTATTGTTATAATAAAGAATTAGTTAATCACCCGGAAACACAGCCGACATTAACAGACGAAGAGATTTTTTCTTATTTAAATGGAAGAAAAAATCTTATCGAAGGTTTGGTTATTACTGGTGGGGAACCAACAATTCAAAAGCATTTAAAAGATTTTATAATCAATGTTAGAGCATTGGGCCTTAAAATAAAATTAGATACAAATGGATATCTTCCCAGTGTGTTAAAAAATCTTCTAGATTTAAATTTGATAGATTATGTAGCTATGGATGTTAAGGCTCCACTTCATAAATATTCTGAAGTCGTTGGTGTAAACATAAATACAGATAAAATTTTAGAGTCTATTAATTTACTAAAAAATGGCTCTGTTGCATATGAATTTAGAACGACTGTTTGGGATAAAGGTTTTTCGCAACAAGATTTTATAGATATTTATGAGCTGGTAAAGGGGGCCCCTTATTATTACCTGCAAAATAGTTATACTATACCTTGTGCAGGTAAAAAATATTCCTATGAACCTATGAGTAAGAAAGATATTTTACCTGTCGTTGATTTGGGTAAAAAATATGTTTCTAAAATTGATCTGCGTGGAAGTTGGAATTAGCAAAAGTGGCTTCATTTCTTATAGCAAAAAATTTATATAAAAATTATTTTGATGGAAAAAGTATTAACGAAGTTTTAAAAGGTGTTAATTACGAATTCAAACAGGGTAAATCGTATGCTATTCGGGGTGTTTCAGGAAGTGGGAAGTCAACCCTTTTACATCTTTTAGGAGGTTTAGATTTTCCAACATCAGGAAATATTTTTTTTGATAAATTAGAATTGTCTACCCTTAAAGATCTTGAAAAAAGTTTTATTTTAAATGACAAGTTTGGTTTTGTGTTTCAGTTTCATTATTTGATTAATGAGCTTTCTGTTCTTGAAAATCTTGAAATTGTTGGTTCGATTAAAGGACTTTCGAAAACGAACACTAGAATAAGAGCTGAGGAATTATTAGTTTTTTTAGGGCTAAAAGATCGATTAAATTACTATCCATATCAACTTTCAGGTGGAGAACAACAACGGGTTTCTATTGCTAGGGCATTATTTAATAGGCCCAGTTTTATTTTAGCTGATGAGCCAACTGGAAATCTTGATGGTGATAATGCAAAAAAAATAGTTGAATTACTTTTGATTAGTCAAAAAGAATGGGATCTAGGGATTATTATTTGTTCTCATGATGACTATGTTTGCGAACGAATGGAGAACAGGTTGCTTTTAAATAAGGGATTGTTGCAAACTTGCAAAAGCGACTAAAAGCGTTAGTATTTTATTGCGAGTAATTTTATTGAAGTGAAAAAAGAAAGGAAGATAAATGAAAAAACTTATAGCAATATCAACTCTAGTTATTTCAGGATTGTCAGTTGGTGGCATGTTTGCTGCTGATCAGGAAGTTGTTACAGCAGCTGAAGATGATCTTGTAAGAGAAGTTGAAGCCATTGCCATAAAAGATGAAAAGGTAAGTGAGATTGTTGATCTTGTAAAAGTCGTTACAGCAGAAATTACTGAAAAAGTGGCAGCTGAAGCTACCAAAAGAGTTGTTGAAGGTAAAGAGGGATTAGTTTTAGAAGATGACGCATTGGATCAAGTTTAATTCTAACTAGGTTTTTAGCTGCAGTGTATACTAACTTGTCTATAATTTTATTTTTAGATTATGAAGTTGGAGACAGTATTTTATGAGTCTTCAACTTCATAAACGTTCAATATTGAGAAAAAGTTTTCAGTATTCTTTTTTCACTTTTATAAGTCGAATTCTAGGACTTGTGCGTGAGTATTACCAAGTTAGATATTTAGGAATTAGCCCTCTTTCGGACGCTTTTATTATTGCATTTAGATTACCCAATTCTTTACGTAAAGTTTTTGCTGAAGGAGCGCTTTCAGCAGCATTTGTTCCAACTTTTATCAAAATTTATAAAGAAAAAAATACAAGCTCTGCAAATCGGCTTATGTCTTTAGCCTTTGTTTTTTTTGAGGGTATTATTTTACTTTTAACCATTTTAGTATGGATTTTTCCTGGTGCTGTTATACGAATGGTTTCGCCAGGTTTTTCAGAGGCACAGTTTATTCCAGCAATTGTCTCTCTTAGAATATTATTTCCCTTTATACTTTTCATATCTAGTGGTGCTTTATTAGCTGGAGCATTACAGTCGGTTAATCATTTTTTTATGCCAGCTTTTTCACAGGTTTTATTAAACATTGTTTTTATTGCTTCGTTTGTTTTGTGTTTAAAATACAACCTTTCTATTGAATATCTTTGCTGCGGTATTTTATTGGGTGGCATAATTCAATTTATTTTCTATTTACTTTTTTATTTTAAATATGGTTTTAAGTTTCAATTACCAAATGTTGAAACGAAAAAACGATTTAAAAGTGTTTTGAAAAAGTTTGCCAACTGTATTTTGGGAGTTGGTGTTATGGAATTAAATCTTATTGTTGATGGTATAATTGGTTCTTATTTGGCAGATGGTTCGATATCACTTTTATATTATGGGACAAGATTTATGCAAATTCCATTGGCAGTGATAGCTATATCATTTTCAACTGTTTTATTGTCTCATTTTTCTAGAGTAGCGCTCTATGCGCCTAAACGACTAAGTGTTTATTTGTTAGAGGCTTCTAAGTTTGTTGCGTGGGCTACGATTCCAGCAACATTGTTTTTAATGTTTGTTTCAGAAAAGATTTTTTCTACATCAATAATGGCTAAAAATGTTAAAGCCGAAAAGGTTGGTATAGCTGGTACACTTTTGTTTATTATGGCTTGTGGGTTGTTGTTTTTTGCTATTAATAAAATTTTAACAAATGTATTTTATTCCTTAGGAGATACAAAGACACCAGCTATTGCTAGCGCTATTGCAACAGTTATTAACTTGGTAGGTAATGTTTTAAGCTTTTGGTATTTGGGGGATAACGCCATTTATGGTATTGCAACCTCAACAGTTATATTTGGGATATTCCATGCGTTTTTATCTTTTTATTTATTGAGACGTAAATATAATTATCGTTTTTATATAATAAATTTTTTAAAATTTCTTTTCAGTTATATTTTACAATTGCTAGCAGGAGCAGTTATTTTTTGGTTTTTGTATACAGCTGTTTTTGGTTATTTGGCTATTACGAGTTATTATTATTTTTTCTTCATGAGATGGGGATATTGGATAATAATGTTTCCATTAACTGGCTTTATTGCAGCTTTTTTATATTTTACTAGACGGCTTTTTGGAATTAATCTTTACTTTCTTAGAAAATAAAAAAACATCTTATTTGGATTTCTCCTTTTATAATTTTCAAAATTTCATAGAATAATGTCTTGTATCCAACGAGCAAGGAGAGATTAATGAACGGGTTCAAAATATTTTCAATAATAAGTTTTTTTATTTTATATGGGAATTCTTTATTTCCATCTATTTCTAATGACGCTGAGACTTCATTTGGCTTTGGACCTTCAGCCTTTGACTCGGTAACAAACATTTTTCTGGGCGCGGATAAAGATGCTACTCATACAGGCACTGCTTCTCTAGTTAAAAGTTATGTTTCCAATAGTTCAGTAGCATTTGAATCATTTGCCAATGAAAGAGCATTTGTAAATTTTTCTTCTGGAGGGGTTGATTTATCAGCAGCGGAATTAGAGAGTAGAAAGGTTACTAATCCTATCTATAATAATAGAATTTCTTTTTTAAGTTCCCAAAATTACATGCCTGTTGTTGTTTTAAGAACAGATACAACATTAAGCAATACAAATAAAATATGTTTGGTATCTGATGCTGACAATATTTTAACAACAACCCAAAAATTGCATGATGCAGATGGAACTGTAACTTCCAGCATAAATGGAATTACTACCTCTAATAATAAAATTTTTGCTGCTGTTTTATCATCGGGAGGCGAAAAACCTTTTGGCGGTGAGAACTCCGGAATTTCAGTAGTAGTATCAAGTACATCAAATGTTTTTCTAGAGCCTGCGGATGCAACAACAGGGGCGATTCCGGCTAACAAAGCTGTAAAGTTAGGATTTAATCCAGCCGAATCAGACAATCTTGTTGCGATTACAACATTAGCAACTATTGGTGAGACTATAGATTTACATTACAGTAGCAGCTTAAGTCGCCTATATGTTGCATTAAAAGTTAAGAGCACAACAAAGACTGGTGGAGCGGTGGCTTTGCTTGTTGGAAGAATAGATTCTTCAGATCCTGCAAGACCCCATAAACTAGTTTTGGAACCGGCGGCGCCTTTAGCTCAAGCCAGTTTTACTGCAGGGAGCAGTGATTTTATTGTGGGTTACGACCAGGTTGATTTTATAACATCTTCGTCTCTTTATAAGGTTCGTACTTTACATACTAGTACAGATAATTCTTACGTAATTGTTAATGGAGGAGTAACAACGACTGATGCGAAAAATAAAATTTTTGCATTGCCAGTTGTTACTGAAAATACTGCTGCTAATAATGGAAAGCTTGCACAAAAAGATGATTTTACAAGACCTGCAACCGCTGCAGCTCAAATGACTAAGGCTACCGACTTTGCAGCCATTGTTGGTGCTGGGAATTTACCAAATCTTTCAACAGAAGATGTTAGAGAAATTTTTATAGTAGGTGATTCAGTTTTTGTTGCGTTATCGGGCGAAGGTTCCGAAAAAGCAGGAATTTTTCAAAGCTCTGCATTATTGGGGGTTGATGGTAAAATTGAAAGATGGACTGAGTGGCAGCGTGTGATGGGAAGTGACGACAGAGTTTATGGTGCGGGCTTCGATCAGACATATGCAGCTTTTATGTATCTAACTGATAATTCTTCTACGACTACCAATGTTATTAAAGCTACTGATTGGGGAAAGGGAGTAAGCGATGGATTACTGGGAGACCTTGTTTCTTTGATGTCAACCAACTTTCATATTGATTATGCCGGAATTCAAGGATTGTTTGATTTTTCAGAGACAACTTCATCATTCCATCCTGCAGGTGAGAATCAAAATCTTTCTATGGCTGTTGCAACAGGATATAAAAAGGTTGCCTTAATTGAAACAGGTGGGAAATCTTCTTCAGTTGCTGATTTTGTGCAAAGTAAGGGTGACTTTACGAATAATACTTTATCAAGCGCGACAGGTTATGCTGTTGATGGTGTAGTGGGTACAAAAGCAATGGTTATCTCTGGAGGTGTTTTGAATGATATTGGTCCAATAAATAGTTGTGATGTTTCACGTTCTCCATTGAATGGGGTAGATCAAAAGGGTTGGCTGTTTGTTGCTGGACGCAATGGAGTTGCTGTTTTGAGTGAAGCAAATGGAGATGGTTGGGATACTAGTGAAAATGTTGGATTAAAAAGTGGTTTTGTTGGGATTACTTCTACCATGTCATTTAAACAAGTTAGTAGTTTTAGTGAAGTTAGAAAAATTGTTTGTGATGGTACCAATTTATATGTTTTGACATCTTCTTCACTATATCGTCTTTCCTTAACAGCAAATAACTTTGATGGTAGTACTCCATCAGCCAACGTTACTACTTTGGCTACAGCATCTGTTGTTACGGGAAGTTCTTCGGGTTTATTTTATGATTTTATAGTTTCTTCTAAAATTGGTTTATTAGGTACGAGTGCCGGTTTGTTCAGAATTAAAAATGGAGGAAACATTGTTTCAGATGCTTCTCCAGATTTTGAAGAGGTTACAATAACGGATGGATCAAATGTTTTTTCTCTTGGATCAACTGTCCAGTTAGACTTAGCCTCTGCAAAAAGAGGTGGCTTTGAAGAGGGAGGAACTTTGTATGCAGTTTCCGCAAACTTAGCATTTAATTTGGCATCAGCATATCGTTTTAAGGTTGATAATACTAGCTCATCTGCAATTACAGATGCGACAATTTATCCTATAACTGAACAAGATAGCATGATTCAGTTTTTCGGTTTTGGCCACTATAGAACATTATTTAGAACTGATGGAGCCTTAGTATTTAATCAGAATTCTAAACACTTAGGGGATACTGCATTTTTAAAGCATTCTATAATGAGAAAAAATTTAACCGCATATGGTTTGACTAGGGGAACAAAAATAGATTTGAGTCTTCCCTCAGCGTCTAGCAATGCGGAGCTTATAGTTAGGAATTCTGCTTCAGGTGCCTGGATGGTTCCTGGAGATTGGGGGCTTAGACTCAATGAATAAAGGTTTTTAATGTGAATACAAAATTTAAATTTTTATTAATTTTTATTTGTTCTTTTAATTTAAAGGCATATGCGCCAACAAATTTCCATCGTCCTTATGATACCAACTTCAGGATGAATGCATGGAGAGGAAGAGGAATAAATGAGGCCAAATTTAGAATAGGCGGTAATTTTGAGTATGGCAATACAACAAAAGCCAGAAATTGGAATAGTGGTAAGGTAGATCTTTTAGCAATGTATCAATCTAGCCAGTCTAGTATTTCAATGTTATTAGGTGCGGAGCCAGGCTCTTCTATAGATAACCTGTCTAAAGAAATTTCTCCTGCAACAGATGATGGTGTAAGGGGACACTTTAAGTTGAGTGGTTCTAAATATGAAGAACTTGCCTATACCCTTTATGCGCAGCGTTATTTTAATTTTGAATCTATTCCAGGACGTGTACTTTTTACGAGCTATTTTCCATTTCGTGATATGAAAATTTCTAATGTTACATGGGAAGATCAGACTTTGGGTGTTAATAATGATGATCTTTTGGTTCAGAGCAAAATTACCAATGATATTTTTGGAATTGCTTCTTCTTTGGGAGGGTTAGATCTTTATAATTGGCATGAAAGTGGTATTAGTGATGTTGTTTTAATGTTTGCTTGGGAAAATAATTTTAAGCAGGAATCAAAAAGAAATTTAGAAAACGTTAAACTAACCGGAAAATTGGGTGTTACTTTGCCTACAGGTAAAAAAAAGGATGAGAATAAAGCATTGAGTTTGCCCCTAGGCAATGATGGTGCCGTTGGATTGCCTTGCAGTGCACAGTTGGATTTATATTTCAAAAATAACATCACATTGGGAATCGAGTTAGAATTTTTAAAATTATTTGATGAAACAAGGCTAAGGCGCTTGAAATCTGATACCCATCAAACAGAATTTTTATTATTGAGTAAAGGACGTGCTCGTAAGGAATTTAGTCCTACCTGGAAATTTAATTTATATTTACAGGCAGAACATTTTTATCGTGGATTATCAGCTATGGTGGCATTCCAAAATTCTAAGCACGGTAATGATAAGCTATTTTCTAAATCTAACAGTTTTGACAATGGCATAATTAATAGTTCTCAAAGTTTGTATGACTGGTCGTATCATAACTTAATTTTTCAAGTTAATTATGACTTTTTCAAAAATTTAAAAAAATCTACTTTTAAACCTCAAATGTCTTTTTTTTATAAGATAGGACTTGCCGGAAGAAGAACTATTCAAGCTAATACTGTTGGCTGGCAGGTTGCTTTTAATTTTTAAATAAATTTCTTTATTCAAGCTCAGGCAGTTCGTCTGAAAAGATCCCGTTGTTTTGTAAAGCCAAAGCTTTTATTTTGGCCTTGGCTAGTACATTTAAAAGCGTTTCTTTTTTTGTTGTTATAAAGTCATCTTGTTCTTCTTCTAAGAAAGCAATGCCTTCAGTAATATCAGTTTCAATTTCTTCGTAAAGATTAATAGGAAGGTATGAACCTTTTAAATCTAAGCATTTGCAGAAACTATAAACATGAGTCCAACGTAGGCTATCAAGGTCATCTTCATCGTCTAATACGTTTGCAGAAAACAAATCACTTAAATTTTTACCTGTCTTTAAAAATGAATTCCAGGTCATTTCTATATCTGAATCCCAAACGGATTTATTCAGAATATTATCAATAAACCTGACGGTCATACTGCGTAATTTATTAATATTTTCTAACTGATCAATAATTGACAAGTGCCTTGTTGCAAGGACTTCGGATGCCTTTTGCGTATATACTTCTGCAGATTCATTAAAATTGGCTAAAAGTACTTCTTCTAATTGATATTCGATTTGTTTTTTTATGTCTTCTATAGAAAAGGAATATTCTATTTTAAAATAGCCGCCAAGAAGCCTAGGCATTTCAGGTAAAAGTTGATGTAGTACAGTATCATCAACTGCATAGACTTGGGATAGTTTATCTTTGGCTAATTTTATAACGGTATAAGCCTTAAAAAGCTTATCTTCTTCTAGATCAGATTCTTTTACTGCTTCTAACGCTGTTATAATATCGGTTGCGTTATGTGAAAGATGTTCTGCGTATTCAGGATGGTTATATTGTTCTTTTATGTATCTTTCAAATTCTTTATTAAAAAGTTCTTCGTGTGAATTATTTGTATTTTGAGAAGCGTTAGAAACATTTAAAGTTTCTTTAACCATTTGGGCTGTTAATTCAGATGGTGCAGCATTTTCATTTAAAACAGAAATTGTATTATTTGTTTCTGTATGAAAGTAATTTATTGTAAAAAATGTTAGAATGGCGAGAGCTTTGATTTTTATTTCCATGGACGACCCCTTTTTGTTACAGTGCTACATGTGACCTAAAGAAGATAGCATTTTATCGGTCCTTTTTTCAAGGAGATATACGAAATGCCTTTGTATTGCTACGAAGCATTTGACCGTGTTGGTAAAAAAACTTCCGGAACTATAGAAGCCGCCTCTGCCCAGATGGCAAAGGAGGTTGTTCGTAGCAAGAATTTAATGCCTATTTCAATAAAGTCAATTGAGGCTCAGGTAAGTGGATTTACCATAGCATCATTGTTTGAAAAGCCGGTAGATCATAAAAGTAAAATTTTGTTTACACAGCAATTTGCTGTTTTACTGAGAGCAGGCGTTCCTCTCTTACAATCAATAGAACTTTTGGTTAATCAATTTGAGGGTAGACTCAGAAGAATTTTAATTAGCGTTAAAGATGATCTTAAGGGTGGACAGTCTTTAGCTGCTTCGCTTTCTAAGTTTCCAAAGGTTTTTTCTAATGTTTATGTGCAATTAGTTCGAGCAGGAGAAGCTACTGGTAAATTAGAAGGAGTGCTGGAACGATTAATTGATTATTTAGAAAAGGCTGAAGCACTTAGAAAAAGGGTGAAAAAAGCACTTACTTATCCAATATTTATGATTTCTTTTGCACTAGTTGTTGTTGGTGTAATGATAACCTATGTTGTTCCCAATGTAAGTAAAGTTATGGCTCAGCCTGGAAAACCTTTGCCTGGACCTACTCAACTATTGGTTAATCTTTCCGATTTTTTTGTGGGTAATTTTTGGATTTTGTTAGGTAGTTTAACTTTATTTGTTCTTTTTTTCTTATATTGGAAGTCGACTCCTAGAGGTAAGTTGATTTTGGATAAAATAAGTTTACGCATTCCTATTGTGTCTTATTTTTCCAAAATTAAGGCAGTTGTTCAATTTAGTAAAACCCTGGGCCTTTTATTGGATAGCGGTGTAAATTTGGCTGAAGCTCTTGATATTGTTACAAATATTATAGATAATTCGGTTCTTACTAAAAGTTTGGACAATGCTAGGGACAAAATAATTAAAGAAGGAAAAATAGCTCACTATTTGGAAGAGACAAAAATTTTTCCTTCTATTGCAAGTTATATGATTGATACAGGTGAAAAGTCGGGAGAACTTGCAAAAATGTTACTTAACGTTGGTAAAGACTATGATGTGATTTTAACTGATTTAACAGATAGTCTTGTATCAAAAATTAATCCTATAATGACTTTTGTGATTTCAGGATTTGTATTTTTTATTATGCTCTCAATGTTTTTGCCAATGTTAGAGATGATAGATGTGTTGGAAACAATAAAATAAGCATTTAGGAGGACTAAATGAAAAAAAATAAAGCGTTTACGATGATAGAACTTATGTCAGTTTTGCTTATTATCGGAATTCTTATTGCAGTTATTGCCCCAAGGATAAGAAGAGGACAGGCTCAAGCCAAAATAATGGCGACTAGAACTACCTTGGAAAGTTTAAAAACAGCGGTTGTATTTTTTAAACAAGATAAAGGTGCCTATCCTCAGGAGTCTGACGGTTTAAATAGTTTAGTTGGTAGTGGAGTGGAAGAGAGCCAATTAAAAGATGCATGGGATAATGAATTTGTTTATAATGCTCCACCAAAAAAATATAAAGACAGGTATAAGCGTTTTGAGATTTACTCACTAGGTCCGGATGAAGAAGATAGTGGGGATGATCTACACGACGGTGATTAAGTGAAAGCCCATAAGGCATTTACGCTTATAGAGCTTATTGCGGTTCTGCTTATAATTGGCATTTTGGCGGCAAGCTTTTCTGCTTTAAAAAGGCCTGAAGATGTTTGGCCAAATATCTTGTCATCATTCAATGATTTTATTGTGTTTGCATGTCAAGAAGCCATTGTAAATCGTAAAATCCATCGTGTTGTATTTACTTCAAGTGAAAGAGCAGGAGCAATAATTTCTCTTTTTAGAGAAGAAGTTGATCCAGAAAGTAAAAATAAAAAGATTTACGAAGAAATAAAATCTGTCTACTTAGATTTACCACTTAAATTTCCAAAGACAGTTAGATTCAATAATATTTATATTGATGGCAAAGTACCTGATGAAGAGCTTGGTCGAGGTGTTCCTTTATATATAACAGAGGATGGATTGGCCCAAGATCTTTTAATTCACTTGATTCGTAAAAGAGGTGAGTTAGAAGATCGAGCGACACTTAAGTTAAAACCATTTATCGGAAAATTTGAATTCTTTGAAGGTTTTCAAAAGCCTTGAGGAAAAAGGTATGAAAAAAAAAGCGTTTACTATTATGGAGGCATTGGCTTCAATTCTTATATTTGGTTTCTTCATGTCTATAGTTTCTCGGATTCAAGTTACTTCTCTTTTACGATACAGTAAGTGGCGACAAGAAATTGAACGAATATTTTTAATTGAGAAGGCAGCAATAAAAAGTTATTTAAATCCTAGTAAAGATGAAGAACATGAAATTGTGAAAAAATATGAAGTACCAGATTTGGAAGTAAGGACAGGTATAAAACGTATTTCAGGTAAATCCTCTCTCAAAAAATGGGATAAGAACATAAAAATCTCGGAAACTGTAGGAAAGTGGGGGGATTTAAAAGAGTTGAAAAATTTATCCTTGTTTACATTGGTTTTTTTGGTAGAAGAAGATGATAAATAAAAAGGGTTTTACGATTTTAGAGCTTTTGGTGGCTCTAGTTATTTCAGGATTTATTCTTGTTGGAATGACTCGCATTTTAAATTATGCGATGTTGCTTCTGGATAGAGGAACTGATTTTTCACTGGTAGACAGAACAGCAGGCATTTTACTAAATCAGCTAGATAAAGATATTAGTGCTGCATATATTCCTTATTTTTATAATTATGGCCGAGATGGAAAGGAAGAAAAAGAAGCTCTTAAATTAGAGGTTATTAAAAATTTTTTCATTGGTGAAATTAGGGAAAATTTTGAACAAAAAGTTCAAAAGAAAAAAAGAGAACTTTTAAAAAATATTAATTTTATTACAACCAATCCCGTTCAAATTTATGCTCAGAAAAAGATTCATTTTGCTAGAGTTAAGTACGAATTAGTTTTGAATAAAGAAAAAAGTAAGGGTGATCTTAATAATTATGATTTATTTAGATATGAAACAGCTAATTTAGAAAATTATAAATTTGAAGATTCTGATAATACCTTTAGAAAAAATAAGGCTAGAGAAAAAATATGGAAGCACGAAGTTGCTAACAATATCAAAGGTATTTTTGTTGAATATGGAAAAAAGTATTTAGATGATAAGGATAAAAAAGAAAAAACTAATTATACGTATGAATGGAGAGAAAAGGATAATCTTCCAGACAAGGTGAAAATTTTCTTAGTTTTTTGGAATTCTGCTCAAACAATGGAGTTTAATTTTGAGATATTAATTCCTATTTTGTCCGAAGAAAAAAAAGTTGAGAAAAAGAAGATTGAAGAACTTAATCCAAAAGGACCTGCGGCAGGAAAACCATAAGTTACAATTATGTATAAGAAAAAAAAAGGTGCTATTTTAGTTTTTACATTATTGGTTCTTGCCATCATAGCTGTTTTGAGTTTACAGCTTTTAAGAGGTGTGCGAGTTCATTCTTATTTTGCTTCTACCGTTGTTGCTCGTGAGCAGGCTAAGATGCTATGTCTGGGTGGAATTCGTTTAGCTACTGCTCAGTTAACACAGCATTTGTATGATAAAAATTTAGAAGAAGAAAAAAGAAAAGATTCTGAATTTTTAGAAAAGCAATTTTTATCAAATGTTTTACCTTTCTTAAATAAATGGCAGTTTTTTCCTTTAACCAAAAAAGAAGATGGTTTTGATGGCGAAATAAAGATCTCAATTAGCTGTGAACATGGTAAGGCTAATTTTAATAAGATTTACTTTGATTATAAAAACAATAAATTTAAACCCGTTGTTGTGAAGGAATTGGCGGATTTTTCGCGCATGAGTGGTTTGAAATTTGATAGGGAAGATTTACAGTCAAACATTTCTAAGTTTTTTAAAGATAGAAAGATTCCTTTGAATGAAATTTCTGAATTATTGGAAATAAAAGGGTTTGAAAATTGGAAATTATTTTATGAACCGCCAGAAAAAATTCAAGATAAGGAAGAAGCTCAAAAGAGACCCGTTGCGCTAATGGATATGTTTACTTTATGGACCGATAATAAAGTTGATCCTTGGATGCTATCTGATGGAACATGCTTTTCTTGGGAATTGCGCAGGCCGGAGTGGGGAGATGCTGAAAAAAGAAAAGTTTTTTTTGAACGTTCGATCAAACGTTTTAAGAAGGATCTGGGTAAAAACTGGTCAGAAAATTGGGATGTTCTTTTGCCGATGTATGGTGTAAGGCCTACAAAGATGCCGTTTAGGCTTTTATCTCAACAATTTGATTCTAGAGTATATACTGTGATATCTTGTGGTAAAGTTCGTGGAATAGAGCAAAAAGTGCTAGTCATCCTTGAGTTATTAAATAAAAAATTACAGAACAAGGATAGTAGAAAGGAAAATGTTCCTGCGAAGATCTTGAAAGTTTATTGGTTGTGAGAGGTTGGACTGTGAAAACAGAAACAATTGTGGGTCTTTTTATAATAGTTGCCATAGGGGTATTTTTCTATTTAAGCATTTCTATCGGATCTTTCCGTTTTGATAAAGATCGTTATGATTTTTATAAAGCATATTTTGATGATACTGGTGGTCTCGAAGTCAAAGATCAAGTTAAAATTGCAGGTGTTGATGTTGGATGGGTGGAAAGGATTAGTTTAGATCCTAGTGGTAAAGCCATCATTAGTTTTCGTATTCGCAAAGAAAACAAACTTGCTAAAAATGCTTATGCAATAATAAGGCAGGAAACATTTCTTGGTAACAAGTACTTGGAGGTAGCAACAGGAGATTCCTCTACAGGTATTTTGCTTCCTGGAAGTGCTTTGGGGCGTCCATCACAGGCTCCTCCGACTATTGGAGATTTATTAAATAAATTTGGTGATATAGCTGATAGTATTAATCAAGTTGCCTCTTCACTTAAAAGCGTGGTTGCTTCAAGAGAGGGTGAAGACAATTTGAAACAGGCTATTTCTGGATTTGCTAAGGCTTCTGAAAGTATTGCTAATTTTTCAGGTGTTCTTGAACGAGCATTGGAAAGAAACGAAAATAATCTTAGCGCAACATTTTCTAATTTTGAAGATGTAACTGGTAGTCTTAAAAAAGGTGTTCCTTCCTTCACTGATAATTTCAAAAAAATATCCTCTGGATTGGATACAAAATTTTTCCCAGGAGTTGATAGCGTTACAACTAAATTGGCAGATAATACACTTCCTCAATTTACTAGCGATTTTAAATCTTTTTCTTCTAAAACCGGTAAAGCTATGGAAAGTTTAGAGGATGTTTCTGTACAGGCCCGAGAAGGATTTAGAGAAGCTGAGCAGGTTATGGAAAAAATTAATACAGGCAAAGGCTTGGTTGGTAAGTTAATTAATGAAGATGAAACATATACTGATTTTAGAAGAACAATAAGAAATTTTAAGGATCAAACTACAAAGATGCAGCAATTGGATGTTCTTGTCGACATGCATAGTGAGAGTATGATTCGGGATTGGAATAGTAAGGGGTATTTGGATATCAAATTACGCCCAGCAGAAGACTATTTTTATAATATTCAATTAGCTGTTGATGAACGAGGATCGATTGATCGAAAAGTCTATTATAAGAAACGCTTTGATAGTATTGGAAATCAGATTACGACAGAAAATGACTTCCATCCTGATGTATTAGAAGTTGATGAGCAAACGAAGTGGAAATCGCTGTTTGGATTCCAATTTGGTAAGAGATTTGATCATTTGGCGTTAAGAGTAGGATTATTTGAAGGTACGTTTGGTATGGGAGCTGATTATTATATACCTCTTAGAACTGATAAATTTCATTGGATTTCATCCTTTGAAGCCTTTGATTTTAGAGGTATTAATAGGCGTGATGATACACGTCCTCACGTTAAATGGCTTAACAGAATATTCTTCTTAAGAAATCTTTACACTAACTTCGGTGTTGATGATATGTTTAGTAAGAAAACAGCAACACCATTCTTCGGCGCAGGATTTAAGTTTGGTGATAGAGACCTAAAATACGTACTTCCAAGCTTGCCAGTTACTAGTTTAGGTGGTGGTAAATAGTAATATACTTACCAATCAAGGTTACCCATAAGAACGAGGTTTACTCTTTCCAAGAAAACTGGTCCCCATATTTTAGTTAATTCGAGAGCTGTTTTCCCTAGACTTGTTTTTAATCGAGTTTTGGCTCCAGATATTTCTAACAAAGCGTACGCTTCAGGAGCACAGCCTATTGCTGCCTCATGAAGCGGTGTTTTTTTAAAAAATGGACTTTGGATATCTATTTCAGATTCAGGTATTAAAAAGATGAGGGCATCTGTATTATTGTTTCTTGCCGCCATGTGAATAGGTGCTTTTCCATTAGGAGATAGTTGATTAGGATTTGCTCCATGTCCGATTAACGTTGAAATTATAGCAGTTAACTCTGGTCTTCTTGCAGCGTAATGCAATGCTGTTAGGCCACATTCGTCAGACTTATTTACTAACTCTGGAACGTTACGAATTTGTTTTATTATCATTCCAATTGACTCTCCACCCTGTATGGATCCTATTATTGGATTTCCAGTTGAATAAAGAGAACTATATAAGAACTTGCTTAATGTTAGCAAAAGCAACAAAGTTTTTTTCATTTTTAACCCTTATGCTTTATATTTTTTGCAACATATTATGAGCCAAAATGCACAAAAATGTAAGTAATTTTTTTAATGAGGTTAAGCTTCGCCTAGCTCTGATGTACCTGGAAATAGCAACTCTGGATTGAACTCTTCATCCTCGTCACTATCTTCTTCAAGATCAAAAAGATCTGAATCTCCATCAGACTCTTCGTCTTCTGCTATAGTTGCTTCCCAATCGTAGATAACGTCATAAGTTGATTCATAACCATAGTCAAAAATATCGGTATAACCGCTGAAAATTGACATTAATGTTCCCCAAATAATAAATCCCTAACGAACAAAAGTTCTTATTTGATAAGATACTCCGTTTTTAGCTCTAATCAAGGTTTTTTTCATTTTTATAAAATATTTCCTAATTGAAACAAGGCTGTCCGTTAGGGGTGGATATGACTTTTCTATGAGGAGATTATATAGAGTTATTCAAGAGATTTTAGGAGTTTTTTTTCAATTTTAGACATTTTGAGATGCTGGCTATTTGTTTTATGATCATAGCCAAATAAGTGAGTTATCCCATGGGCGATTATAATATTTAGGCGATTTTTAAAGGTTTGGTCTAGTTGAGCGGCGTCTTTTTTAACCCGCTCTAAGGATATGATTAAGTCTCCCAGGTTTTTATCTTCAGAGCTTTTTGGGATGATTTTTTGACCTGGTTCTAATTTGGTATGATATGGGAATGATAAGATATCGGTAGAAATATCTTTTTTACGGTATTTCTTATTAAATTTTTTTATTGTTGCATTGGTTGTAAACCAAATACTTATATCAAAATCTGAATAGCCAGCAACGGTTAGCATTTTTTGTATATTTTGCTTGATTTCTCCAATATTGATTTTTATTTTTTGCTGGGTATTTTTAATTAAAATTGTAGTTTTATTATCCATTTATCGTCTATTTTTTCCATCTTAGATTCATTAATAGCTTGATCTGAATATTCTATTTTTTGAGTTTTGCTTACGCCCAAAATAATCCGTTCTTGTTTTTTTAATTCTTCCGCTAATTTTTTATCAGCAGAATGAATTTCTAATTTTTCTATTTCTACTTTTAGAGAAAGTTGATTCTCAGTTTTAAGTTTTCGTATTTGGGATACAATTTTAATAACATTGTTAATTGTATTAGCACTTTCCGGATAGCTATAGGAAAATCTTTGTTGTTCCAACTTTGTGATATGAATTGATTTTTCACCTTCTTTATCTTTAAATAACTGTTGATATAACTCTTCTGTTATATAGGGAATAAATGGTGCTAAAAGTTGTAAAATTCCAAAGCCGATTTCATAAAGTGTAAACTGAGTATCAGCAATTATTTCTTTTGTATATTTGTCTGGATTAAAAATTTGATCTTTAATTAATTCTAAATAGTTGTCACAAAAATGATTCCAGAAAAATTTTTCAATATTTTCTAAAGCATGTGTGTATTCATATTGATCAAATTTTTGAATATAATTTTTTGTTGTTTGTGAAAACTCGTGAAGTATCCATTTTGCAAGATTATCATTAGGGGTATTTGTAGACTTTGAAAAATCCTTAATGTGTTCACTGCAAAAACGCATAGCATTCCAGAGCTTTATTAATAGCCTCTGGCCGATCTTAAATTGATTTTCACTAAAAGCCGTATCTGTTCCGAGTCTTCCTTGTGCAGACCAATATCTTATTACATCTACAGGATAAGTTTTTAATAAATTTTCTGGAGCAAGTCTGTCTTCACCCTTAGATTTAGAAAATTTTTCTTTTCCTGCTAAAACGTGTCCTGAAATAACTATATCTTTCCAAGGTATATTATTGTTGTGATAATGAGCCTTTACTATTGTATAAAAAGCCCACGTTCTTATTATGTCATGGGCCTGAGCTCTCATATGCATAGGCATTTTTATAATTTGAGAATCTTTTGGCCAGCCAATATTTATTTGAGGTGTTAGGGAGGATGTTGCCCAAGTATCCATTACATCCGTATCAGGAATGATATTTTTACCATTACATTCTGGACATGATTCATAATGGATAATCTCTTGAGGATCTACTGGAAGTTTTTGTTTGTTTGCTAAAATTACTTTTGAGCAATCTTCGCAATGCCATACTGGAACAGGAACTCCATAAAATCTTTGTCTTGAAATACACCAATCCCAACCTAGATTTTCAACCCAATCTTTGTAACGGGCCTTCATAAAATCAGGTTTCCAGTTTATTTTTTCTGCATTGTCAATAAATATTTTTTTATGTTTCAAAATTTTAATGAACCACTGTTTTAATACAATATATTCTATTTCTTGCTTACAGCGTTCATGAGTATTAACTGCGTGGGTAATCTTTTTTTGATTTAATAATTTTTGTTCTGTTTTGAGCAATTCAAGAATTTTTTTTCTGGCTTCTTGGACTTTTAATCCTTCTAAGACTCCAGTTTTTTTTGTCCACTTTCCATCAAGTTCTATTGCTTGAATTATAGGAAGCTTATGTTTTTTATACCAAAGAATATCCGTTTGATCTCCAAATGTGCAGCACATTACTAGGCCAGAACCTTTATCTTTGTCTACAAGTTTATCTGGAAGAATTGTAATTTTATTTTTAAAAATAGGTGTAATGGCTATCTTTTTTTCTAAATGTTTATATCGGGTATCATCAGGATTAAAGAATATAGCAACACATGCAGGCAAGAGTTCTGGTCTGGTTGTGGAAATCGTTAACTTTTCACCATCTTCTGTTTCAAACTCTATATCGTTAAACGTTGTAGAAATTTCTTGAGAGTCTAATTCTGCCTGTGCTACAGAAGTTCTGCATGTTGTACAGTAAAGAGATGGTTCTTCTTTTTGCTCAATTAAATTTTTTTCATAAAGTTCGATAAATGAATACTGGGAAATTTTTTGAACTTTATCCGATATGGTTGAATAAGTTTGATTCCAGTCAATAGAAAAACCCATTTTTTTCCAAAGATCTTCAAACTCTTTTTCAACAATTTTTGTTTCTTTCAAGCAGAGTTTAATAAACTCTGAGCGTTTCATTAAATGGGCTTTAGTTTTGTGTTTTTTTTCTACAAAGCGCTCTGTTGGGAGTCCATTATCGTCAAAACCCATAGGGTAAAAAACATTAAAGCCCTTTAGCCTTTTATATCTTGCTATTATATCGGTGTGCGTATAAGAAAATATATGTCCAATATGTAGGGTTCCTGAGACTCCTGGAGGAGGACTATCTATGCTAAAGCACTCTTTCTCTGAAATATTATCAAATTGATAAATATTTTCTTTTTCCCATAAGTTTTTTGTTTTATCTTGGATTTTTATGTGGTCAAAATTTTTATCCATATATGTGACTTAATTTTTATTAAAAAGTAATTTTAGAAAACTCAGTATATCACATAGATTGTAATAAAACATAAGTCTATTGTTGTTTTTCTTTTTTTTTGCTAAAGTTCGCGCAATTATTCTAAATAATATTTTTATACAATAAGGGAGAAAATTATATGAAAAAGATTGTTCCATTACTTATTTTTATAGCTATTGCTTCTAATTTAAATTTATTTGCTTTTGAAGAATATGTTTTAACAAATGGAGAGCATCGTAATGAAGTATGTTTAACAGCAGGCAAAGGAGCGCTGATTGGAGCGGCGGCTTCTCTAACTGGTATTTTGATAGAGGAGGCGACTGTAGGCCGTGGACCTAAAAAAGCAGCTGAAAGGGAAGAGCTAATTGTCTCCTTTGGCTTAGCAGGTATGTTCATAGGTGCTGTTATTGGGGCAGTTTATAAATATCTCGAATTAGACGACTTAGAACTTTTTATTAAAGTTTTACGAGAAGATGGTTTTATTGTTGCTCCTGAATTGTTAAGTGATGTTAAGACTTTAAATAAGCTTTTATTTTCAAATGCGTCGGAAGAAGTTGTTAAAATGAAACTAAAGGAAATGTTTCTTGATTTTTTAGAAGAAGCAACTGAGAGAAATTTTGATTACCATCTAAAAATAATTAATTATGAGATTTCAAAGCTGAAAGAAAAAAGATCAAATGAGGAAATGCAAAAATCAGGTAATCTTTTTTATTATCTAAATGAGTTAATAGAAACAATGGAGTCTTATCAAAGAGTTTTAAAGGCTAATAAAGATTCATTAGTTAGCGCTGTTGAAGAAAGGTATGCTATTTTTGAAGAATCTTTGACAGAAGTTATATCAACAGAGCCCGTAGTAGCTAACGAAGCTGTTAAGACAGGAGAGAAACCAGTTGAATTAACTGTGGCAAGATCAGAAGATTTGAAAGTAGAAAAAAAGTCGCCTGAAAAGTCCGAAGGATTTTCAGACGTTGAAGATTTATTGATAGATTTTGCATAATATTAAAAAGCCTCTGCAAAGGGGCTTTCTTTATTTATACGTTAAATAAAATATTTAACAAGTCACCATCTTCTACGATGTATTCTTTACCTTCTAGTCGTAGACGGCCTGCATTTTTTACTTCGCCCTCACTGCCGAGTTTAAAAATATCTCTACAATTATAAACTTCAGCGCGTATAAATCCCTTTTCCATATCCGAATGAATTTCCCCTGCAGCTTCGTCAACCTTTAAGCCCCTTTTAATGCTCCAAGCATGTGCTTCTTTTGGTCCACAAGTAAAAAAGGTAATTAGGTCTAAAAATTTATAACTTTGCTTAATGATATTGTTTAATCCGGATTCATTTATTTCAAGTGATTCGATCAACTCTGCGTATTCTTCTTCACTTAGTTGTGCCAGCTCAAATTCAATTTTTGCAGATACCGGAATAACTCTTTCTTTTCCAAATCTATTTACTAGACTTTTGTAGTGTTCATTATTTGAATAATTTTTGTTTGCAAAATCATCCTCTGAAAGATTTGCGATTATTAAGAAATTTTTTGCAGATAAAAGCTCTATGGTTTTTATTTCCATATTTTCATATTCTTGTACCAATTTTTGAACTAGGACGTGGTTGCCCTCATTAATAGCTGCTTTTAATGCTTTAATTAATTCTTTTTCTTTTTCTAGATCTTTGATCTGATGAGTGGATGCTTGTTTGTTTTTTAATATTTTTAAAGAATGTTCAATTTTAGTTTCTCTTTTTTCTACAGATTCTAAATCTTTTAGCATAAGCTCTGTCAAAATTGTTTCAAAATCTTCTATTGGATTAACTTGGTTATGTACATGAGTGATATTAGAATCTTCAAAACATCGGACTATATGGAGAATCAAATCGACTTCCATAATGTTACTTAAAAATTGGTTTCCTAGCCCTTCACCTTTTGCAGCACCTTTAACTAGTCCAGCGATATCGACAAATTGAACTACAGTGTTAATTTTTTTTTCAGATTTAAAAATTTCTGCAAGTTTGTTTAAGCGTTCATCTGGGACTTCTGTTATGGCGATGTGTGGGTCTACAGTACAAAAAGGATAATTTTCTGCTGGTATACTAGATTTTGTAAGAGCGTTAAATAGTGTTGATTTTCCTACATTGGGTAGTCCAACGAGTCCTGCTTTAATTGCCATTTTTTCCTCTAATTAATTTTTCATCTAAAGACTTTATCTTAGCTTCTTTTCGTTAATCTGCCAATTGCTTTGGAATTGATTTCTCCCTACTTGTTAACTAGGCTGTATAAAATAAGCTAAGAAAGAATTTTAGTGAGAAAATCAGAATATTCAGTATCCGACCTACAAATAAAAATTAGGCAGGAAGTGTAAAACTTAGTCCTACTCTCCTTTTAAAAGATAAGACTTTGCATGACTTTCCTGCCTAATCTTAAAATATCAGGTTTTAAATACAAATTGCAATATTTTATCCAATTGATATTTAAAATAGGGGTTGTGGCCTTTTGCCTCATCTTTATACTTATTGTTTAATTGGATTAATAGAACAAAAGGTTAAGTGTGATAAAAATTTTCTTTAAAACCTATGGTTGTCAGGCTAATGTTGCGGATTCTAACGGTTTCCAAACCTATCTTGTTGATTTAGGATGTAAAGTTGTTGATTCTGAGAGTGAAGCTGATCTTATTATTGTTAATAGTTGTGCGATTCGCGAGAGAGCTGAATTAAAGCTTTTTTCTTATGTTGGCAGCCTTAATCACTATAAAAAAGAAAAGGCTTATATTCGTATAGGAGTTATAGGATGTGTTGCTTCTTATCGGAAACAAGAAATTTATGAACGCTTTGATCATGTTAACTTTGTTTTTGGGGCTAGGGATAATATAGAGACTTTTAAGGCTTATTTGGCCGATATTGTTGTTTCTTTAGAATCTACTAAGCGATTATACCTAGATACTTCTAGAAGTATTAGGCCTGGACAGGATAGGGATATCCAGGGCATAGTTGAAAAAAAGCATTTAAAAATTAGACAGAAAGAAGAGCATAAAGTTGAAAAAAATGACAATCTTGAAGAAGTAAGGCGAGCCTTTGTCAATATTGTGACCGGGTGCAATAACTATTGTTCCTACTGTATAGTGCCTTTTACGCGAGGTAGGGAAACAAGCTATAGCATAGATTCAATTGTCAGGAGGATTGAAAGAGAAATTCAATTGGGGGCTAAGGAAATAAATTTAGTTGGTCAAAATGTTAATTCATATATAGATCCTAATACAGGGGCATCATTTGCTGATTTACTTAAAGTAGTTGCTAGATTAGAAGGGGACTTTTGGGTTAGGTATATAAGTCCGCATCCTAAAGACATGACTAGGGACGTTTTGGAGGTGATGGCCGAGCATAAGGATAAGTTATGTAATTATGTTCATATGCCACTTCAAGCTGGTTCAGATAAAATTTTAAAGGCTATGAATCGCATCTATACAGTGGACCGTTATATGGAAATTATTGGTTGGATTAAGGAGTTTTTGCCAGAAGCAACCATCACCACAGATATTATTGTTGGTTTTCCTGGTGAGTCAGAAGAAGATTACCTAGGGACCATGAATGTGGTTGAGAAGGTTAAATATGATTTAGTATATTCATTCATTTATTCGCGAAGAAAATATACTAAGGCTTTTAATATGCCGGACGATACAACAATAGAGGTTAAACAGGAAAGATTGGATGGTTTACAGAAACGGGCAAAGGAGCTTAGTTTTGAGAGAAATTATAGATTTCTTGGCAAGGTTGTAAGATCTTTAGTTGAAAAACGGTTGCCAAGTGGTAAACTACTAGCAAGAACGGCAGGAAATCAACGAGTTATTTTTGATGAAAAAGATCAAAATATTGGTAAATTTGTTAATCTCAAGATAGATAAAATTGGTCTGGTTAATTTGGATGGTTCTTTAAAATAAAGTTTTTTTGGCGGCATAGCCAAGTGGTAAGGCAGTGGTCTGCAAAACCGCGATCCCCGGTTCAATTCCGGGTGCCGCCTCCAAAAGAAAAAAGTTTGTGCCGGGGTGGCGGAATTGGTAGACGCAAGGGACTTAAAATCCCTCGGATCTTAGATCTGTGCCGGTTCGAGTCCGGCCCTCGGCACCATTCTTTTTAAAATTATATTTCTTTGTTTAGCAAAAACTTGACAAAAACAAAGGAATAGACAATTCTCATCCTTAGCTATTTACTATTTATGTTGTTGTTTGTTCTTGCTGTCTGTTGGGTGTGTTGATGTTAGTAAAGAACTTTTATCGAAAAGGTGTTTTTTATGAATAAAGCTGCATTGATAGAGCAAATGTCAAACGACACAAAGCTCCCTAAAACTGCTTGCAAAGATTGCCTCGAGTCTTTCATTAAATCAGTTGAAAAATCATTGAAGAAAAATCAATCTGTTGTTTTAACTGGTTTTGGAACATATACAGTTATGAAAAGAAAAGCTCGTGTAGGGATCAACCCAGCAACAGGTTCAAAGATGACAATTCCTGCTAAAAAGGTTCCTAAATTTAAGCCAGGAAAAAGACTTAAAGATTTAGTTGGCTAATTTATTGGTCATCTGAGATTTTGAAGTTAAAGGGAGTGTTTAATACGCTCCCTTTTTTATTTTGTTAGCCTTCTGATCGCCATTTTGCATCTTCTTTTTTGCTCTAAATCTAGTAATTTTTTTTACATATTTGGTAAATTAAAGATATATTTAGACGGCATGGTAAAAATTGGGAGGGAAGTATATGTCTAGATTTCATTTAGCAGCGAATGGTAATGGTGCTACTAAAAAAATGGTTGAAGAGCCAACAAACTTCATTACTCGAGTGATTGAAAGGTTTAATATGGAAGAATGGCTTAGGTATATAGGAATTACTACTGCTGAAGCAGTAAGTATTTTTTATTATTTTGCAGCAGCCTTTTTTGTGGGTTTTGTATTTAAGAAATATTTTAAATTTGTAATAGGATGTGCTTTTGTTGTAGGTGTTTTAGCTGTGTTTTTAGAATCACATAATGCTCTTGTAATAAATTGGCCTATCTTGAAAGAACTGGTTGGGGTAGATCCTTCTGCTGCAGATTTTAATAATGTTTGGGTAGGCTTATCCAGTTGGATTAGCGATAATCTCTATCTATTTCTTGGTGGAACAGTAGGTTTTATTCTTGGATATAAACTCGGATAAAAATTATGAAGGCGTCGTTTTAAAGGCGCCTATCTATAATCTTTATGACAAAGAAGAGCGAATACGAAAAGATCTTAGGGACGATCGAATTGTAGAGCTTGTTGATGACCTTATTTGTCGAGCTATAGCTCTTCATGCTTCAGATATTCATTTGCAGCCTATGCAAGATTATATGAGAGTTAGATTTCGCATCGATGGCATATTGTATGATCAAGAAGATTTAAATATCTACCAACAACTATTAGTTATTTCTCGACTCAAAGTTATCTCCGGGCTTGATATTGCTAAAAAGCGTAACCCTCAAGATGGTAAGCTTCGAGTTCGAATTTTTTCAGATAAAATCATAGACTTAAGAATTGCTACTTTTCCTACAATTTATGGCGAAAAAATGGTTATCCGAATTTTGGATAAATATAAAAATAAGCTTTTGCTTGAAGAGCTTGGCTTTTCTCAAAAAATTGTTGAGGGGATTAAATCAATAATAAGCAGGAAACAAGGCCTTTTTTTAGTAACTGGTCCAACAGGCTCTGGAAAGACAACAACTTTATATTCAATCTTATCAATACTGGATAGTTCAAAGTACAATATTGTTACTATGGAGGATCCTGTTGAGTACAATTTAGATGGGATTACTCAAAGTCAGGTTAATATCAAATCCGGATTTACTTTTTCAAGTGGTTTGCGGTCATTACTACGTCATGACCCAGATATCATCATGATTGGAGAGATTAGGGACAAAGAAACAGCGCAAATTGCAGTAGAGGCATCACTTACTGGGCATTTAGTATTAAGCACCCTACATACCAATGATTCTATTGGTGCTATTACGCGCCTTATAGATATGGGAGTAGAGCCTTTTCTAGTTAAAGCAACCCTTATGGGTGTATTAGCTCAACGGTTGATTAGGAAGCTATGTGATAGGTGTAAGGTTGAAAAGTTATTAAACAATGAAGAAATGATTTTGTTTAAAATCAACAAGCAGCCAGAGCGATCTTTTATTTCTAAAGGATGTAATTTTTGTTTTAATTTGGGATACAAAGGAAGAGTTGCTATAGGAGAACTATTGGCCGTTAATAGTGAAATTTTAAATCTAGTAACCAGCGATGTCTCAGAAAAGAATTTAAGAATTCTTGTTTCTAGGTTAGGGATTAAGAATCTTTTTGATGATTTGTTAGATAAACTTGAAAAAGGGATTATTTCAGTAGATGAGTTTATTCAAGTTGCCTATGTGCTGAATAAGAATGAGACTGGCACGAAGTCCAGTCTGCCCAACCTCATCTAATGATTTTATTTTTGTTTATAGCTTCTACGCCCATTTTTACTTCTATCTCTATTGCCACTTCTGTTTCTGTCTCGGCTGCTTCTTTTATTTCTATATTTATTGCTATCTTTACCGTCAACTTTGTTATCGCTTTTACTTTTTTCTAAGTGCATCTTTAAAAGTGCTGCGGCAATATCTATAAGAGAATTATCTTTTATAAGAGATTGTTCTATTGAAGAAATATATTTTTCTAGATTTTTTTGTTTAATAACTTCTCTAATTTTGTTAGAAATTTTATCTGCTTGAGATTCTAAAATTTGTTCACTTGTTGGAAGAATGCCTCTAGTAATTCTAGACTTGATATATTTTTCTATAGTTCTTAATAAATGAATTTCTCTTTCAAAAATAAAGGTATAAGCTTTACCAGTTTTTCCGGCACGACCAGTTCTTCCAATTCTGTGAACATAAAACTCTTCATCAGTTGGAATATCGTAATTAAATACAATTTCGATATCTTTGACATCTATTCCTCTTGCTGCCACGTCGGTAGCAATCAGTGTATCAATTTTGTTTTTTCTAAATTTGTCCATTACACGGTTACGCTTGTTTTGTGTCATGTCACCATGTAATGCTTCTGTATAATAGCCATGTGCATTTAAGTTTGTAACGAGTTTGTCTACCATTCTTTTTGTATTACAGAAAATGATAGATTTTTTAGGTTTTTCAGATTCGAATAGATGTAATAAAATATCTAGTTTGTTTCTTCCATTTGCCTCAAAATATTTTTGTTCAATTTCAGGAATGGTAACATTTTCATGAACTATTTTTATAAGTTCAGGATTATTTTGATATTTGTTTGCGAGTTTTAAAATTTCTCTAGGCATTGTTGCAGAGAACAAAACAGTTTGACGTTCTGTAGGAGTTGTTTTTAAAATTTTTTCTATGTCTTCTGCAAATCCCATTTTGAGCATCTCGTCGGCTTCATCTAATATAACCGTTGTAATGTCTTTAAGATTTAGAGTTCTTCTTCCTATATGATCTAAAAGTCTTCCAGGTGTTCCGATAACAATTTGAGGACCTCTTCTTAATCCTCTAATTTGATGATCTATAGATTGTCCACCATAGATTGGTATCTCATGAATTTCTTCTTTGTATTTTAAAAATTTATTAGTTTCTTTTGCCACCTGAAGAGCTAATTCACGAGTAGGACAAATAATTAATGTCTGAACCTTTTTTTTACTAGCATCTGTTTTTTCGATGGCAGGTATGGCGAAAGCTGCTGTTTTTCCTGTTCCAGTCATGGCTTGGCCAATAACGTCTTTTCCTTCTAGAAGAGGAGGTATCGATTTTGTTTGTATTGGTGTTGAAATTTCAAAACCAGCATCTTGTACGGCTTTTAAAATTTCTTTTGAAAGATTTAAACTTGAAAATTTCGTAGTTTGCATAATTTGTTCTTTTTTATTTAATAATTTTTATAAATGTTTGAGCTGTGTTATTTAATGATCAGCATTAATGTATATAATGATTTTTTCATCCTAAGAATCTTTTGAAAAAACCAGATATCCCGCTACTAGATTCTTGGCAACTATTACCTATATTTTCAGCGAACTCTTTTAGCTTATCTTTGGCTGAGGGATTTAATTTTTTGGGAATATCACATTGTGTAATTATTACTAGGTTTCCACGTATTTTTCGGCGTAGATCCATAAAACCTTTTCCCGGAATCATTATTTCTTGTCCAACGGATGTTCCCTTTGGAATTTTGAGAGTTCCCTTAACTTTATCTATATTTTCTATTTCTACCTGGCATCCAAAAACTAGTTGCGGATACGTTAAAACTAATTTTGTTACAAGATCATTTCCTCTTCTATAGAAAAAATTATCAGGTTTTATAGAAATTTTTACGTATAAGTCTCCGGTACTACCGCCGTAAACACCAGCGTCACCTTTTCCGCTAATCCGTACTTCCGTAGCATCAAAAACACCAGCTGGAATGTGTCGATCACTTATTCGTTCATATTTTTGAACGCGTGATTGTCCCTTACATGTTTTACATGGTGATGTTACGACATATCCTTCACCATCACAGCTTGAGCATGCTTGGGTAAATGCAAAAAATCCCTGTCTAAAATTTACTTGTCCTTGTCCCTGACATGTGGAACAGGCGCTGGGAGATGTTCCGTCTTTACAGCCAGAACCTTTGCAACCTTCGCATTTTTCATAGCGATAAACGCCAATATCTAAAGTTATGCCTGTGTAAGCATCTTTAAGTGATATTTCGATATTTTTAGAAAGGTCATGTCCTCTCTTAGGAGTCAAGCCAGATTTTCTAGATTCTCTCTGATTTCTAAAATTTCCGCCAAAAAGATCTCCAAAAATATCTCCAAAACTTTCAAATATGTCATTTACATTACTAAATCCAGATGCTCCTCCACCAGGTCCACTATTGACTCCGGAGTGCCCAAATTGATCGTAGTTAGCTTTTTTTTCTGTATGTGAGAGAACTTCATAGGCTTCTGCGGCTTCTTTAAATTTGTCCTCAGCCTCATTATTATCAGGATTACGGTCTGGATGATACTTAAGCGCAAGTTTTCTATATGCCTTTTTTATCTCATCAGATGAGGCATTTTTAGATACGCCCAAAATTTTGTAATAATCTCTCTTTGACATGTTTTACCGTATTTATAAGAGTTTTTTAAGATCTTCCCCTAGATTACTCATTATAATACTAAAGCCTCTTGGTAACAAGGGGCAAAAAGGAGGTATTTATAGACCTTTTAGGTAGCTTTCAAGCTTTTTTATTACTAAAGGCATGTTTTTTTTGCCAAATCCTAATCTGAATGTGTTTCTTTTATATTCAAATACTTGAGATGGCATGAGTAAAATACCTGCCTTTTCAATTAGATCTGAACAGAATTGTTCTGAGCTAATTGGTAGTAAAAGTTCTATAAAGCCTATTGTTGCTGCTTTTGGTTTATGCCATACGAATTTCTCTTTATGTTGATCGAAAAAATTATCCAATATTTTGAGATTATTTTGAATGATATCTAAATTCCGCTTTATAAGCTGATCTTTTGATTTTAAAGTGATTATTGAAAGAATTTCCCCGGGAATACTGCCAGCAATAGTTGTATAGTCCTTTAATCCTTTTAAAGTTTTAATAAGTGTTAGATTTTGTGTTGTAAGCCACCCCGAACGTAAACCAGGCATTCCAAATGTTTTTGATAATCCAAAGAGAGAAATAGCGTTTTCATAAATATCTGATGCAGAGTTCAAATGGTCTTTAGGATTGTATTCTAAAAACCGATATATTTCATCAGAAAAAAGAATGATGTTATTTTTTCTTGCAAGCTCAATGATTTCATTAAATTCTTCTTTAGATGGTTGGTAGCCTGTTGGATTATGGGGAAAATTTATTACAATTAATTTTGTATTGTTTTTTATATTGTCCTTTAAAAAACTTATATCAAAGGTCCAACCGTTGTTTGTTAATTGGGCTTCCCATTTTGTAACTTCGCAACCTATTGCTTCTGGTACTTTATAAAGTGCTTCATAGGCTGGAAAGGTTACGATAACATGGTCTCCTTTTTCCAATAAAGAATTAAAGGTTAAAAAAATTCCTTCTACTGGAGCAGAAGTCAAAATATTTTCGGGATTAATTTTTGTATGAAGTTTTGTTATTTCATTTCTAAGTAAATAATGACCAGATGATTCCATGTATGCGAGATTAAGATTTTCCCATAATTGTAAAATCTCTTTATCTGCCAGCTCTAAAAGTTCTTTTAATGTTAAAGGTTCTGTTCCAGTAGAACAGAGAATGTAAGGTACTTTGCCTTCATATTTTTCAAAATATTTTTCTATATTAAATGGTGCTATTTTCATATTCTATATTTTTTTAAAAAACAAACGTTTTGGTGCCGAAGAGGGGACTCGAACCCCTAACCCTGTAAGGGGACTAGACTCTGAATCTAGCGTGTATACCAAATTTCACCACTTCGGCGTAAGCATAATTTTAGATTATATGCCTTTTTTTATTTTTGTAGTAGGGGCTTATAGAGATTTTTCGTTGGTTTGATTATTTTTTAGAACAAATGTATTTTTCATATCTTTGGTGAATTTTTTATATTTTGTACAATCTGCTCTCGAGTGCTCAATATCACCAGACCTAGCGGGCATAAAATTAATTCCTACAGGCTGTATTTTGAGTTGATTTTTGATTCTTTCAACGACTTCTAAAATATTCATACTATTGCCTGTGGCAATATTAAAAACTTCGCCTTCCATATTTGGTTGACAGCCCATAATCATATTTGCTTTTACAACCTCTGAAACTTCTATAAAATCTCGAGTTTGTCGACCAGTTCCAAAAATGGTTAGAGGTTTTTTATTTTTAAGCATGTTTGTAAATCTAGCTATTACAGCAGAATACTCACTATCTGGATTTTGTCGTTCTCCGTGTACGTTAAAATAACGAAGGACTACAGTACTCATTCCGTAAACATTAGAATATTCTTTGCAAAGTCTTTCTCCTTCAATTTTACTATGGGCATAAGGCGATTGAGGATTAGGTTTGTCAGTTTCTATACAGAGATCATTCTTGTTGCCATAAACAGCGGCTGAAGAAGCCAAGACAAAGTTTTTTACACCATTGTTTATTGCAGCATCTAAAATTTTTTCTGTGCCTCTAATATTTACATCAAAACATCTTTCAGGATCTTTAAATGTTTCTGGTACTGAAATTAAAGCAGCATGGTGAAAGATAGTACAAACATCTTTTGTTGCTCTTAAACATGTGCCTTGATCTGTGATGTCTCCTTTAATAAGTTCTATGCATGGCAAAACATGTTTTAGATTTTCTAATTTCCCCGTTGAAAGATCATCTAAGACAACTATGTGAGCACCAGAAAAAGCTAATTTTTCAGCAAGATGTGAGCCGATAAAGCCTGCTCCACCAGTTATAAGAACCTTTTTATTGTTATAAAAGTCCATACTACTTTCTTCTTATAAAGTTGCTTCCTTTTTGTCCTGCTGTGATATTATGTTTTTTTCTAAAGATGTTTTACTTGCTGCTAAGAAAGTTTTGTTAACAATTGTCTCCGCTGCGATTTTTCCGTCTAATACGGCTTCTTGCATGCTAGAGTATTTCCACTCTCCAAATCTTCCTACAGAGTATACAGACTCTTCATTTAATTTCTTATGTAATTTTTTTAAATTTTTTTCTCTCCAAGCATCATAGATGACATAAGCATGTTTTAAGTGGAGATTTTTTTGTATTACAATATTTTGTTTGCTTAGTCCCAAAATAGAAAGAGTCTGATTTACACATTTTTGTGTAAGATTTTCTAATTGCTTTTTTGTTTTTGTGCCAGGTATATGGGAAAATTCTCCATATAAAGAGCTATGTCCTTTTGGAGCCATGTTTTCTGAAAAATTATGCCAAAATCCGATTCGATAAAAAGCGTATTTACTTTCCGGTACATATATCCAGTGCTTAGTTGTTAAGTCTCCAACGTTAAAACCTAAATTAAAATTTATTAGAGAATTGCATACAAGCTTATTGGTTGCAGATTTTAAATTGGTAGATGATTTTTCTTTAGACATTTTTAGAAAAACATTTAAAGGAAGAGTTGATACCAAAATATTATAAGATTCTTGGTGTCCATTTTCAAAAAATACAATTTTGTTTTTCAAGTCTATGGACGATACTTTATGGTTTGTTAAAACTTTATTTTGGAGTTGTCTTAATAATAAGTTTGGAAGTGTTTGTATTCCATTAGATTTGGGATAGTAAAAGCTGCTGTTATATCCAACTTTTTTTGCTTTATCTTCTAATGCTCCTTCAACTATGGATTTTAAACTTGTTGATGGAACAAAGCGACCTGTCCAGGAGGGCAGTACTTTTTTAATATCGTAGGAAAATAGCTTTTTTTGAAACGGGAAGTGAAAATGTTTTCCTATTCCATTTCCGAAGTGTTTTAATACCCATTCATGAAAATTTTTAGGTTTTCGAATTTTAGTTTTTCTATTAACAAATCCTTTTATACATTCAGAAATAACGTTATTAGGTAGTCCATATAGATTTGTTTGAAATGGATAGTGAGTAAAGGTTTCGTTAGAGAAAACAAAAGATCTTCTTTGTATTAGATTTAAATTTTCGAGGCCGAGAGCGGAATCTAAAAAAGTTTTAAAATATTCGTCGTTAATATGGAGTAGATGGCCTGTATAATCAAAAATAAAGCCATCTTGCTTGATACTTTTGCAGAGCCCACCTGGAGTATTGTCTTGTTCGAAAATTTTATAATTAGAAAACTTGTTTTTTTCCAGGTGATAAGCTGTTGATAGTCCTGTTAGACCAGCTCCTAAAATTACTACTTTTGACACACTACTACCCTTTAGATGAAACTGCTAAAGTTTTAGATAGGTTAAAAGATAGATGAAAGAAAGTCTAGAATAACAGACTGGTTAAAATTTAACCGGCTCTGAATATAAATATTTTTAATTTTAAAAATATTTATATTCAGAGTAATTTCTAGATTTTATGGATTTAATTGTTTTACCACTATTTTTTTACTTAGTTTTTGCAAAACATCAGCTTCTTTTGATTTGTATTCCATAAATATCCAGTGGTCTTTATTAAATGTATATTGATTTTCAGTTGAGATGAGCTTTCTATTTTCAACAAATCCCCAATTAAGATATGCATTTTTTGCTTTTTGGTTTGTAATTCGGGTACAAAGAAAGATACTTTTTGTTTGTGGAATTATTTTAAAAATTGAGCTCATAGCCAATTTGCCAAGTCCACGATTTTGTTCTTTAGGTAAAATCGAAAGGGCTATAGATTTAACATAACCATGTTTGTATTTTGGTGATATCAAAAATGTTATAAAGCCAAGTTGCTTGCCATTTTCTTTATCTTTTAAGCTTACAAAAATTTGCCTAACATTTTCTAGGGATTTCTTCATTTCATTGCTATAGATAGAAGAATCGAATATAAAAATGCCTTTTAGTATATTTTGCATTTTTTCTTTAACTAGGTTCCAATCAACATTATTTATCCCAGCTTTAAATAAAGATTCAAATGGCTTGAAGTGTGCATCACTACCAACGACTTCAGGATGAGCTTTAAGAAAATCCATTTCTATCGTTGTATATGTTTGACAAGCAATTTTCCAAACACTTTTCATCGCAGAAGAATATTTTGGGGACAGCATATCGGTTTTTATCCACTCAAGTATTACTTCTTTACCAAATTTATCTTTGCTTAAAAACGATTTTACGGAATTTGATATTATTATTTCATCTATGTGATTTATCCATTCAGATGGTTTTTTTTCGGTGTTATCCATTTTTTCATTTCTTTCATTGTAAGATTTATTTTTACAGGCATTTATAATCAATATACCTATACAAAGGCATAAGAAAGACATCGTGCGATTAGCATGAAACATTATTAATCCTCTTTTGATTTTTGAAGATTACACTTGCTACATAAACAAATTATGTCAGTTCGAGTTATACAATAAGCTATGTGACTAAATGATTAGAAGATGCCTTTAGAGTTGCTTTTAACACTCTTTCGACAATCTAGATGAACAAAATGAAAACTTTCATAAACTATCCCCCATTGGGCTCTTAAATAAGATGAAACTAAAAAACATATAGCTATATTATAATATGAAAATTCTTTTAATACAAAAGGTTTAGTTTTACTTAAAATTTTTAAATGGATTCTAAATCTAAGGCTTTTAAATATTTAATTCTTGCTGCGATTGGAGGATGTTCTGGTAAATCAACTTTAATTATTCTTTTGAAAATTTCATAATAGCCATTTATTATTAGCATTAGTGTTTTTTTGAATGACGTTACTGGTGGATATTGTTTATTTAATTCTCTTAGATCATCGGCATATGCTCTTCGTTCATCGGCATACTTTTGATAATGTTTCCAGGCAGCATTGGCTGAACTATTAAATAGTTTTACAGATTCAAGATCACATCTTTTTTCTTGAGATCTTGCTGTAAGATAATATATAAGGCCAAATAAAAAGTAATGAAAACAAAAAGAGTATATAATTTCTGCGGCAGGATCATCACTTTTTGTATTTGTAATTTCTTTTATTTTTTGGAAAAAGCTTTCTATTTTGGGATAGTTTTTTACTTTAGGATTGTTTGAAAACTTTAGGAATAGATGTTTTGATAGCTTTAATAAGATATTTGTAATAATTGGTATACTAATTAATGCTATGCATCTATAAAATCCATCCCTATGCTTTATGTGTGATATTTCATGTCCTATTACATATTTTTGTTTTTCTAAATCATATTCATTGAATTCTGATGAACAAAAGATGATATTTTTCTTAACCCCACCAGTAGTAGCACCAGAATAAATTTCGTCACTTTCTAAAAACGCCATGTTTTTTATGTCTAGATCAGCATCAAGACATAATTTATGGATTAATTTTTCTGTATGTACTGGGAGCTTTTTATAATTAAACTTTTCAAAGTTATTAAGATATTCAAAAAAAAAATTTTTATCGAATGATAAAAAATCTATTAATTCTTTTATTCCTCTATAGACAAATAGGCTAGATGTTACTGTATTAGTAGTTAAATTTTTGTTGATAAAAGAATAGATTTTTTGTGAAACGGGACCAATACAATTTTTTGTTCCCTTTATTTGTTTTATTGCTCTTGCTGTCCTAGAATTTTCTTCTTTAAGATTCTTTTGTGGGTATAGATTGCAGGTGAAAAATATTGATATTATTAAAAAATATTTTCTTAGATTCATTTTTTATGTAGTTTTAGCTATGTTGTTGATCTTTTTAATAAGGCAGAGAATAAGCCTAGATTTCTGTATGCCTTTTGTCAAAGGCTAATGCTAACGCATTGCTACTACTTTATAAGGTCTTTGTTTTATTGGTATAAATTTTCCTCGTTTTATATTCTTTTCAATGTTTGATGGATAATTTAAAACCAAATAATATTTGTTAAAGGCAATTAGCTTTTCGTCCAAATTGAAGGCAAGTTCTTGTTTTTTGTTATTCCAGGTTCCATCACTAACTACGTTTTCTTCTATAGGGGCTAAAACATCCTTTTCATATTTTTTTCTGTACAGAGAAGCGGAAAGCTTTTTAATTGGTTTCCCAGTCCATTTTAGAGTAAGGGCTTGTAGTTTTAGGACTCTAGGGGATCTAAATGTAATAAATTTAACAAGAGCATTTTTTTCTGTGGGATTTTTATATTTGCCTAAATTATACCAAGTATTAGTAGTATTTAGAGAGAGCTCGCATGGATAGAAAGCGGATACTGATAGGCTTAAGCCCAAAAACAAACAGAAGAATTTTCTCTTCGTATCCATGTTATTGTCCCCAACCATTTTAGTTTTTTCCTACTATAAAGAAAAATACCAAAGGCTAGAGAGACAAATAAAGAAATTTGATAACTATTAGTAGATGTTTGTGATTTTAGACCAAGGCATACAGAGTTGCTTCCATTGATCTGTAGGTTGGGGTCTGATCATAAGAAATTTCTATTTTTGAGAAAAAATATTCTTTTTTAAAGTATTTTGGAATTGGTGGATAGGGGGCGGATGTTTTAACAACATTATGTAATAAAGCTTCTAGATATTTGTCCGACGTTCTTAAAACTTCTGTTCCATCAAGGTTTCCACTCTTGCCTATTTCAAAAAGAATTTCAATTTTACCTCTACCACTTGCTTGAAATCTTTGGGCTATGTTGCCTACACCCTCAGCCAGGCAGCCAGCGATTTTTCTCAGATAACAAACATATTTTAAATCTTCAAAGGTTGGTTTTTTGGTATCATCACCTTTACGTTCGGCCAAATCAAATCCTTTACTTTTCATTAAACCAGGAACACCCATTGGAACATGGGTTGAAAGTTGTTTTGCTGGAGCACCTAATTTGGATGCAACCATTTCAAGTAAAGATGGTTTATTTTGTTGTAATTTATCGACTTTGTTTTTTGCTTCTAATTCTTCTAATGGCCTTTTTAATAAATTTTGAAGAGCTAGTCGTCTTAATTCTTCTTCAGTTAGTTTTTTATGAGCTTTTTCTTTTTCCACCTCTATTTTAACTTCTTTTATTTCTTTTTTCATTGGAGTTGGAGTTTCTCCAGCTTTTATTTTATGTGGTTCCGCTTTTTCCGTTGAACCTTCTTGAGAATTCTTTGTTTCTTCTAGAGCTTTTTGTTCTGGTAGGGTTGTAAGGCTTTCGACTACTTTTTTAAGTGCTTGTTTTGGTTGTTTTGGCAAAGATTGTTTTTCTGGAGAGTCAAAATCGAAAAAAACGCTGCTATTTAGAGATCCTGTCCTAGGTTTTAGACTGGCTGGGATATCTTTAAAAGGTTTATTTGGTTGCAAAATTGTAAATGATTTTTTAGTAAAGGCATGAAAAATGAATAACATTACTATAAAAGTATGTATTATTAGTGATATAACGAAAAAAAAAATAGTTTTTTTCTTTTTTCTATCCGGATAGACAGAATAATTTTTTATTAAAACCATATTCCTTCTTTTTATTAAGAATCCTAGTCTATATCTAGTTTAATTTTATTAAAGAGTATAAGGGAATGAATATGGTAATTTGATATAACTAGCTTAAAAAATAAATGTATTTAGATTTTGAATATTTATACTAACTTATTTTTAAAAAGGAACGTTGCTAATCCAGAAGAACATAACCACCATCAGCTTCTTCGCTTCTAACTATTATGTATTCTCTTAATAATTTTTCAAATTCTTCGATACTTTTTGCTTTTCTTCTTAAAGTTTCTACCATTGTATGCAGCTCTAGGCTGACTTTTTTTGCAGCATCTAACAATTCGTTATCTCTACTTTGATCCTTAGACTTATCACCTGGATTGGTATTAATACTAGAAGCTAATATGAGAGTTAAAGCTAAAGTTCGGTATATTTTTTTAAGCATACTTTTTCCCTGTTTTTAGTTAA
Organism: Candidatus Babeliales bacterium; assembly: GCA_023128415.1. Classification (GTDB taxonomy): domain Bacteria; phylum Babelota; class Babeliae; order Babelales; family UBA12411; genus JAGMEA01. Next base: position 3,509 of record JAGMEA010000014.1, on the reverse strand, counting down.
TGATCATAATTTTAAAGCCAACAGAAGAATCCCCAGTGCTAATTATTATATAAATATTTCTAATTGTCAATTAGGCGGGTAGGGTCAATCTACACATTTTTAGCGTGGTTTTATTGATTTTAGACTCTGTAATGGCTTACTATTAATGAGTGTTTTATATTCATAGTTATAAGGGGGCGGTGTGATTTTAAAATTTCTATTTGGATTAGTTTTGATTTGTAGCTGCAATTTACAGGCTATTTATTTTAAAAATGGGTGCATAAAGGATATCAGGTTTAAAGTAGAGGATACTGAATATATTATAAAACGCGGAGAAAGTGTAAAAGTTGTATTAACAACAGGTGTGGTAAGATTTCAGGAATACCCTAGATTTTTAGATCAGAAAAACGGGTTTTCAGGTGATTTTTCTCCACCACGTAATAGAAAGACAGCTGTGTTCGAGCCTGTTTTTTATTTAGAGGAAGAAGTAAGAATTTGGAATCCGAGCCCTCTGGATCTTCAAAATATATATCTAGCAATAGATGTGATGCGACCAAAACCCCCATCTATTACAGATCTGGAAGCACGAGACAGGGCTATTGAATATAAAGCTAAGGTAGATTCGGGAAGAAATAGAATAGAAGTTTTTGATGAGTTAATACGGGGGCTTTCCGATGAGGATGTTAAGTGTACTAAAAAATGGATTGATGCATTAAAATGGTGAAATAAAGAATATGGTCTTTAAGGCTCTAGTATTATTTAGGGCCTATTTTTTTTATCCAAAACAAACCCTGTTTTTTAATAACTTTCCAAGCTTTGTGCAAAGAATGCGATCCTCCCCTAGGGGAAGAAATAAACTTAGTGATTTCGTCTAAATATGAATTGCTAGGGTTAAATGAGACCTTTTCTTTCTTTAACCAACAAATAATAAGGCTTTTTTGAAGGCTAGGGGATAGTTCAATAAATTTTGACACTTTTCCCTTAGCACCATTAAATACTGACTGATAGGTTTCTTCAGTTACATTCCGCAATAGTTTTTCTTCATTTTTTAGATGAGTTAATGTATCCCTAAATTTTTTATTAAAGCGTTCATCACATTTCTTTAAAGCTGGAATCACATTCTTTCTAATCCTGTTTCTAAGAAAATCGTCTGATGCATTACTGGAGTCAGTTTTGTAATTTAAGTCATTAATCTTTAAATAATTTAAAATTTCTTCTTTGCTGGTATTAAGAAGCGGTCTGATATAAGCTCCATTCCTTTCTTTCATACAGGTTAGACCACTCAAGCTTGAGCCCCTGATTAGGCGTAAAAAGAAAGTCTCTTGTTGATCATCGGCATGGTGACCTAAGGCGATGAATTGAGCGCTTTCTTTTTCTAAAACCTCATTTAAAAATGTTTGTCTCAGTTTGCGTCCGAGTTCTTCTTTAGAGCCATTATATTTAGGCGGCCTTAAATTTTTAGCATGCTCAGAAACGAACTCAACCTTATATGTATTACAAAGTTGCCTACAAAATTCTTCATCTTTAATTGAATCTTCTCTCCAGCCATGATTTAAATGCGCGCAAATCAAGTCAATTTCGTTTTCTTTATATAAATCCTTTAAGGCATGGAAAAGTAAGGTAGAATCCGGGCCTCCCGAAAATCCTAATACAATTTTCGGCTTTTTTACTTCTTCACATAAAATTAGAATAGTTTCTTTGATTTTTTGTGTATCCATGTTGTTATTCAGCTAATGATATTAAATAACTTTCTATAAAATTCATTATATCACCATCCAAAACTAAATCAGGCTGTGGTGATTCTAAATTTGTCCGATGATCTTTTACCATTTTGTATGGGTGTAAAACATATGATCTAATTTGAGATCCCCACTCAATCTTTTGTTTATCTTTGGCCGCTTCTAAATTCTTTTTCTCATTTTCACGTTTTTCAACAAGCTTGGCCATTAACATTTTCATGGCTGTTTGTTTATTCTGAGTCTGAGAACGCTCATTTTGACATTGAACAACTATGTTTGTTGGTATATGAGTAATTCGTACAGCAGAATCTGTTTTATTAACATGCTGTCCGCCTTTTCCTCCTGCCCTATAAGTGTCAATACGTAGGTCGTCTGGATTTATTTCAATTTTCTCTTCTTCAACTTCAGGTGTTATATTAATAGCACAAAAGGAGGTATGCCTTCTTTTATTTGAATCGAAAGGAGATATTCGAACTAACCTATGAATTCCAGCTTCGCCTTTAAGGAGCCCATAGGCATTTTTGCCTTTAATAAATAGGGTTGCTGATTTTATTCCAGCTTCTTCTCCAGTTTGATAATCCAAAATATCAAGCTTAAACCCTTCTCTTTCACAGAAGCGTAAATACATTCTAAGAATCATTTCTGCCCAGTCCTGAGATTCTGTGCCACCAGCTCCTGCATTAATATTTAGAAAGCAGTTACGTTTGTCGGTAGACTTATTTAAAAGAAGATTGATTTTAAATTTGTTGATTTTTCTACACAAAGCTTCAATATCTGGTCTAATATTTTTTAACTCTTGTTCGTTGCTTTTAAACAGCTCTAGAAGTTCAAAGCTGTCTTTATAGCCAGAGGTAATTTCATTATATTCTTCTCTTAATATTTTTAGACCCTGTAATTCCTTAGAGATTTTAATATGATTAGGATTTTTCCAAAAATCTTCTTCTTCTGATATTGCCTTTAATTCATTATGCCTAGGTTCAAGTCCAGAGTTCTCCCAGTAGGCTTTTATTGCCTTAACATCAGACTCTACAGATTTGAGTTTCTCTTTTAATTCATCTATAAGCATAGTTTTGGTGGTTCCGTATTATTTTTGTATGGATTATATGTATACAGTATAGGCCAAAAAGGGCTTATAATAAAGACTACTCAGACTAGGGTCTATTTTGAATTGCTAAATTCTAGATTTTTGGACCTTTATTTTTCTCTTGATCTGTAGGCCAAACTCTATTTGGAGTTTTATCTTTGTCTATTTTTCTTTGTTTTTTTTTATGTTTTTCTGGTACAGATCTGCTCTTTTCGCAATATCCATCACAAGTTGGATTTCCGCATCTAGGGCAATTATTGGGGTGGTTTGCTTTTTTGTTCATAACGACCTCCTTCTTTAAGGTTATTTTTTACAAAGTTATTCAATCAATATTTTTTTTAAAAAAATTAAAAATTTGCTAGACAACCTCCTTTTTAAGGTTTACTTTATTGTTACATTAAACAAATGGGGAATGGGAACTCATTGGAGAATGTAAGTAGAAATCTTCGAATCTTTCAGTTATATCGTAGCTGAAATGAACTTACTTCTTGTTATAAGTTTCCACTGAAAAAATTGAAAATTTTATCTTGAAAATAGTGCAAAAACACTATAGTATTTGGCTCTTACTTAAAACAAGAGTTGGAGGTTGAAAAGTTTTTGTCTTTGAAATTCACGGAAAAGGCAAATGTAAATTTGCCTGACGTTTTGGATCCTTTGTGTCATAATTTTTGATACGGAGAGTTTGATCCTGGCTCAGAATGAACGCT
>JAGMEA010000013.1 GCA_023128415.1 Candidatus Babeliales bacterium | reverse complement strand
GGGCTTTCCCGTTTATTGTCGTAATCAAACTTTAAACTGGAAATTTTCAGAAAAATCCTTTAGTTTAGCTTAGAATTGTTTATTTATAGAATAAAGATGGCTTATGGAGAATATTAAAATATCAAAAATCGAAGAAAACTCTTCTCCTAATGACTTGATAGAGCAAATTAAAGAAGAAAGTCTTCGCTGGCAAGCTCTCAAAATAGAAACTAGAAAAGAAATTGTCGGTTTAGACAACATAGTTGAAAAACTCCTTATTGGATTGCTTTGCAATGGTCATATACTTTTGGAGGGAGTACCTGGATTAGCAAAAACAACTTTAGTTAAAGCTATAGCTAAAAGTTTAGGTATATCTTTTGGGAGAATACAGTTTACACCAGACCTACTACCAGCGGATCTTGTCGGAACTTTAATTTACAATCCTAAAACGCAAGAATTTCAAACAAAAAAAGGACCTATTTTTACAAATTTAGTTCTAGCGGATGAAATAAATAGAGCTCCAGCAAAGGTGCAATCTGCTCTTTTAGAAGCTATGCAGGAATTACAGGTAACATTAGGCGAAACTAGTTTTAAACTAGATCCCCCATTTTTAGTTTTGGCTACACAAAATCCTATTGAACAAGAAGGAACTTATAGATTGCCAGAAGCTCAACTGGATCGCTTCATGTTTAAGCTAATTGTAAACTATCCAAAACCTGAAGAAGAAAAAGATATAATTAATAAAGTATTTAATCCCGGATCTATTACCCAAGTTTTAACAAAGGAAGATATAGAGCTATCAAAATCACTAATCTCACAAGTATACTTGGACGAAAAAATCGTTGAATACATTGTTAATATCGTTATTTCCACACGAGACCCAAAGGATTATGGATTAGATTCCTTAAAAAATCTTATTGATTATGGAGCATCTCCTAGGGCAACTTTAGCATTACATCACGCATCACGAGCACAAGCCTTTCTAAAAAAGAGACATTTTGTAATACCTGATGATGTTAAGGCTGTAGTTTTTGATGTTTTAAGACACAGAATCCTTCTTTCTTATGAAGCAGAGGCAGAAAATATAACTTCTGACCAAGTTATTCAAGCAATTTTAGAAAAAACCCCTTCTCCTTAAAAATAACCACCTAATATTGCGCATATCGGCTTACTTGACATTAGACAGTTAAAAAACATACCATCAAAAAGAATAAATCTATAAGGGTAAGGTTTTATGAAACAGGAATTGTGGCAATTAAATAGTTCAATGCTTGTTATATTTTTTCTAATCTTATCAACAAGCATAATTATAAAACAAACAATTCCATCATTGCGTCTTCCCAAACAATTATTGCTTGAAATACCAACAGAAGAACATAAAGATATTAAAATTGAAGATATTTATACAAATGATCTTTTTGAGACCTATGTCCCCACTACGGCTGAGGAAAAACAACTTATAAACCCAATACCTGAACCAAGATCTCATGAAGCCCTTCCTCTTCCGGCAAAGCTCCCCGTAACATTGTTGCCTCCATTGGATATAAAACTTAAGGGAATCTTGTTTTCATCTGAATCGATGAAAAACATTGCACTCTTAGAAGATGAAACAGGAAAAGAACAAAGTTATGCTGTTGGAGAAAAAATTAAAGATGCACAAATTGCTAAAATTGTACCCGAAAAAGTAATTATATTTAGAAATAATGGCCAACAAGAAATAATCTATTTAAAAGAAAAAGATGAGCAAATAGAAGGAATCAACGAAGTTAATTGGAGTAACACTGTAAATAAAGTTGATGATTTCGAATTTACAATAGATCCTTCCAGATTTAAAACAATGGTTAGCTCTCTAGGACAACTTTTTGAAGATTTAAATTTAATTACAGCATACAAGGATGATATCCCTTATGGAATACGCATAGGAAAATTAAAAGAAAAAACAGTTGGATTAGTTTTGGGACTTAGAGAAAAGGATGTAATAACTGAAGTTAATAATACCAAGGTTATAGAGTTAAAAGATCGCTATCAAACCCTTAAATCTATAGTCAATACACAAATAAATGATGAGATTATCATAAAGATATTAAGAGACAAGAAAAATATAAATTTGAGTTATAAGCTTGCTAATTTGCCATTAATTAAAAAAAGCGCCTTTGAAAAACTTAGAGCTCAAAAAGCCGGATTATTTAAGTTAAACAGAGATCAAGAACGATCTGAAAATGTCAGAAGTTTTGATCGTAAACACCCAATTAACAGACAACAGATATTAGAAGAAATCAGAAAAAGAATTTTAGAAAATATTAAAACAAAACAAATAAGGTAAAGCATGAAAAGGTCTTATTTAAAAGTTTTTATTTTATTTTTTATCTTAATAACACAGACCTTAACTATAGCAAAATCTAGAAAGGTACTAGGTAAAAACCTTATTGATTCCAATAAAGGAAATCCCCAACGGATAAGCTTTTCTCCGCCTGCATTATTGAAACAGGAAAGTCCAGCTCCTATAACTACATTAGTTGATAATCTAATTACTAATGATCCGGTTAGGGAAGCTAAAGAAAATTTTAATCCTACAGAGTTAATAAATAAAAAAGTAGGCACAAAAGAAAATCTTGATAATCAGGAAAATGATAATCAAGAAGAAAGGATATATTTAAATTTTACCAACGCTGAACTTACAAATTTCATTAGTTACATAGCAGAACGAAAGAAAGTAAACATAGTTCCAGATAAGGGATTGAAGGGTAGTAAAATATCTCTGGATATAAGAAGCCCGATAACTGTAGATCAAGCATGGAAAATTTTACACACAGTATCTGACATGGCTGGCTTCAGTATTATTAAAGCAGGAGATGTTTATAAAATAATTAAAAAAGATGGTCGATTCAGAGAGCCCTTGGTGGCCTATATCAACACTTCTATAGAATCGCTACCAGATAGTGATGAAAATATTAGATATGTAAAATTTCTTAACAATATAAAAGTTGCCGACGTTAAACCACTTGTAGATAGCATGTTAACATCTCCATCAATACCTCAGGAAAAAACTAATGGGTTGGTGTTATCTGACAAATCTTTCAATATTAAATCCGCATTAAAAATAATAAATATTTTAGATGAAACAGGACTTAAAGAATCTGTAGTAATTATCAGATTAAAAGAGGCTAATGCCACTGAAGTTAGAGATTTATTAAAAAGCCTTATAGGCGAAAAACAGCCGATACACCCTTTTGCTAGATTTTTAGGAAGAATCCCAGAATCTCCATCAACTTACTTCTCTCCCAACACAAAAATAATTGCAGAAGAGCGAACAAATTCACTAATTTTATTAGGAACGAGAAAGGCAACAGAGAAAATAGAAAAATTTATTTTAGAAAATATTGATAAAAAACTTCAAGACGCAGAAACCCCTCTTTATGTATACGAGTTACAATATACGGATGCTAAGCAAATGGTTGATTTGCTTAAAGAAGCAACGCAGCCCCCAGATTCTCTAGCAGGACAACAGGCTTCAAAGCATGGCGCAGTTAGAAGCGGTGTTAAATATTTTAAACCTATGAAATTTAAAGCAGATGAAACTGGAAATCGTATTATTGTCACATGCACAGATAAACATGATTGGAAGTTATTAAAAGAAACAATAAAAAATTTAGATAAACCCCAACCATTAGTCGCTATTGAATGTTTGATTGTTACAGTGGATACAACAAATGAAAAGAAAATAGGAGGCCAAATTCGCAACAAAGCTGGACAACTTGGTAAAGGAATTAATTTTCAAGGACCGCCACTCACACAAACAGTACTTAAGACTTCTACAGAGGGAGAGGTAACAACTGCACAAAGTTTATTAGGAGATCTTATCAGCGGAGTAACTGGTGGTTTAGGAAAAACTCTTTTAACTTTCGGTAAAACGAGTAACATTTGGTCTATTTTTGAAATGTTAGAAAAACTAGTTAATACAAGCGTTGTTGCACAACCGTTCCTTACCGTTGCAAATAAGTACAAATCTTCCATTGTTATTGGTGAAACAAAGAGAGCCACCTCTCAAGAAACTGTATCTGGAGATGAAACTATTAGAGGTAAAAAATCAGTTGAAGCATCTTTGACATTAGAGGTTACTCCTCAAATAAATATCGATGGAGTAACAAACCTTAAAATTCACGTTACAAATGATGAATTTATTAATGAAAGTGCTGATAACAAAAATAAAAGAACTCTTGATACAAGCATCTCGGTTGCAAATGGTCAAGTAATTGCACTTGGTGGCTTTGTAAAAACAAAAATAGAAGAAACCCGTTATAAAACACCTATATTAGGCAGCATACCAATTTTAGGTTGGCTATTTAAAAACAAAGTTAAAAATGTTACCAAGCAAAACATATTAATATTTTTGTCTCCAACAATATTAAAACCCAGACAGACTCCTGGCACAAATTTATATACAAAAATAAAATTAGACGATGCCAAAGAAGCTATTGGCAAGGCAACTGTGACCGGTAAAACTATAGATCCAATACATGACTGGTTTTTTGATACTAACAAAGAAAATTATACCCATAAGGCTAGAGATTTTGCTGAGGCTAAATTCCAACCAGTTACAGTAGACATTAAAAACGATCCATTCTACAGAACAAAAAATAATATAGATAAAAAGGTTAAGAAAGCATGATGCTAGAATTATTTATACCAGAAAAATTTCGCAGCATCAGATTATTGCCTAAGCATGTTTTGGGTATAGGCATTAATAACAATAAGATCTTTGGATCTCTAATCTATTCAAAACATAACAGCACCATAATAGAAAAAATATATTCTGTTCCAATACAAGAAGATAGTTCAAATAAAAACCTTCAACAAGGCACTACCTCAGCTATTAAAAAATTGGTAGGAATAATAAATAAATTTGATCAACTTCGCATTTCCGTTTCAGCTTCAAAGGTAATTTTTAAAGAATTACGAATTCCGCTAACTGGGCATGAAAAAATCCGAATGATAATAGAATATGAGGTTGAAGAGCAATTACCATTTTCCTTGGATGAAGCAATTATAGATTTTATCGTTACCAAAGAATCAAAGGATGGTAGTGATTCACAAGTTTTAGTCGCAGCTATAAGAAAAAATGACCTACAGGAAATATTAGACATTTATACTAAGGCCGGAATAAATCCTACCAATATAACAATCGATTTATTTGCTATATATGACTTATACAAATTAATTCCTGAATACAAAAAAATTAAAGACCCTGTTTCTCTTGTTGATGTTGAAGACTATACTACTACTATAACCCTGATACAAAATAACGAATTACGTCTAATCAGAACTATTCCTGTTGGCATTTTTACCATAGCGCAAGATATTAGAGAAGAAGCTAACATATCAATAGAAGAAGCTAAAAATTTAATTTTATCTGGAAATTTATCTATTGAAAGTACGCAAAATAAAATTATTCAAAAGCATCTAATCACCTACTTGAATGAGATCCAATTTACATTAAATTCATTTTGCTTAAAACTTGGGCTTTATAAAGAAATCAACAAAATTTTATTTACAAATTTTGATCCAACAAAGAATGAATTTGCTTCATTTGCAAGTAATGCCCTACAAATACCTTGTGAGATATTAAACATTGAGAAAATATTTTCGCTATCCAATATTAAAAATAAAACTACACAATCTATCAATAACTGGCATAATTACGTACTATCGCTTGCTACAGCATTATCTTCCATTCCAACACATGAATTTAATTTTAGAAGAAAATCATTTGAGCTAGTAAATTTGCCATTGATGCGAAAACAAATTAACTTTGCCTTACTAATATCACTAACAAGCATATTTACTTTAAGTACTTTTGGATATAGTTACCTAGGCGGCCTATATAACAAACTCACATCAATAGAAACTAAAGAAAATAGCAAACTACAAAAAATTTTAAAGGCTGGAGAAAAAACAACTCAAGATGCCCCTACACTTAGATTGATAAAACGAGCCCAAAAAGAAACTAAGTTCCAAAATATATTAAAACAGATGAAAAGAATTGTAGATCAAGAACAAAGCGCCTGGATTAAGCTAAGTCGATTAAAAATTAACGCCCTGAGCGTTCTTCTCAATATAACTCAAATTATAGATAGATATAATTTTAGCGTATCAATAAACGATATGTCTATTTCCCCAGCAGACTTAGAAACAATAATAGAGATTTCCGGATTATTTAGACCAAAAGTTCCAGGAGAAGACTTTAAGGAATGGTTTCAATTCATACCAAAAATAAAGGAATCTGCCGAAAAAAGAAATTATATGCTTTTAGATGATAGAGAAGAGGATATTGGCGAAAATGGATTAGGGGTAAAGTTTACCTTAAAATTTAAAACTAAAGATAAATAGTTATGAAAATAACAGAAGATATACTTGATTATATTTTAAGTTTGGAGCGCAGTACTTTTAATAAATATTTAATATATTTTTTGGCGTCCATTTTGCTGATATTAGGAATATCAATCTATTTAATACACTCAAAAGGCAAATCTCTAATTAAACAAATACAAACAACACGAAAACTCGCTCAAGATGCTGACTTGAAGATGAAAGAATATAAAGAAATACAAGAGAAAAAGAACCATATATTAGAAATATTAGATAAGGAAAAAAATTTTGAAATAAAAGGATTCTTCGAAAGCTTTTATAAAGAACATAAGGTTAAACCTGAGCCTAGATGGGATACTATTTCCTCTCCAATATTGGGAAATGAGCTTTTAAAAGAAGTTTCTTTGCCTGTTAGATTTAAAAACTTAACAACACAAAAACTTACTGAGATTTTGATAAATCTAGAAAAAAAAGAAATAGTTTATGTCAAAAATCTCAAAATAAACAAGAATAAGGAAAATCGAACCATAGATTTAGAAATAACACTAGGCGCCTTAAATAAGAAAACTTAAAAATTAAAGGGGGAGCGGAGGAATAACTAGGGAGAAAAAATATGAATAAATTCAAATTTTCGATTTTATTAGTACAAATTACCTGCACTCTATCATTATTATCAGCCAACAACTTGGACAGTAACTTAGATAATAAGAAAAACAATAAAATAGATAAAAATACTGAGGAAAAAATTTATTTAAATTTTGAAGATGCTTCACTTACCAATGTTGTACAATATTTATCAGACAAAAAGAAAATAAACATTGTTCCGCATAAAGACCTAGAAAATCAAAAGGTAACTTTAACAACCCATACACCTTTTACTCTAGAAAAAGCCTGGAATGTATTATTAACTATTTTAGAAATTAATAATTTTACAATTATAAATGTTAATAATTTATATAGAATTGTTCGCAATGGAGGCGAAAAATTAAAACAACCATTACCTTCATATATTGGGAATCCAGAAATACTTCCCTCTAGCGATATTGCTGTCCGTTTTGTTTACTTATTCAAAAATATTAACGGTACCCAAGTCCTACCTGTATTAAATAGTATGTTAACTCCAGGAAGCGTTCAATATAATAACAATATAAACGCATCTATCATCACAGAAAAAAGTTTAAACATAAAAGCTGCTATGAAAGTAGTTACGGAATTAGATAGTGGAGGATTACGAGAATCCATACAAATAATCAGATTAAAAGAAGCTAGTGCCGAAAATGTCGCCAAAATGTTTAATCAGGATATATTCGAAGGTCAAGGAGCTAAAAAAAACATCCCTATATTTGCACAGCCAGCAAAAACAACAACATACTTTTCCCCTAGCACAAAAATTATTGCTGATGTTAGGAATAACTCTTTAATAATGCTAGGAACAAAAGACAACCTTTCTAAGATCAATGAATTTATAGCAAAATATATAGATAAACCCTTGATAACTCTAAAATCTCGACTTCATATTAAAGAGTTAAGGTATACAGATGCTCAAAAAATGAAGGATATCTTGGATGAAGCTATAAAGCTTCCAGAATCTTTAGCATCTACTAAAAACAAACAATATTTTGAGGATGTAAAATTAGCAGCTGAAATATCTGAACAGGAAATTACTAGTGAGGAAGTAAAAGGACATAAGGTTGGTACGATGGGAGCTGGAAATAGATTAATAGTAGCTTGCACAGATTCTGATTGGCAAAACCTTGAAACGTTCATAGATAAATTAGACAAACCTCAACCTCAAGTAGCAATGGAAATTTTATTTGTAGATGTAAGTCTTGAAGATTCAAAAGAATTTTCCACTCAAATTAGAAACGAAGCCGGAAGATTAGGTAAACATTTAGATTTCCAATCACAACATATCAATGCCAACCCTGCAAGCTTTTCCACCAATTTGAGAAGCAACATGGTCAACACAGTTCTTAATAACAATACCCAATTGACATCACGAGCTTCATTTTTAACATTTGGAAAAGATTTTGATGTGCACGCAGTTTTAAAAAATATGGTTAAAAGTGACAATACCAACATCATATCTCAACCGTACCTTGTAGCAAATAATTATAAGGTATGTAAATTAGAAGTTTCTGAAGACCGACTAGTTAATGGTCAAATTTCAACAAATAGCGTTAATAATGTCTTAAATAAAGAACACGTTGATGCAAAAACAGAAGTTGAAATTACCCCAGCATGTAACTTTGATGGTGTCATAACCCTAAAAATAAAGATAACGTTGAATGAATTTGCTTCGACTGATCGTACTAATGCTGACAAAACAAATCGTGCAATAGACACTCTAACAAGAATGATGAATGGAGAAGTCCTTGTTATCGGAGGATTAACGAGAACAAAAGTTTCTGATTCTAGCAGAAAAACACCTATCTTGGGAGACATTCCTATATTTGGAGGCTTATTTAAAGGAAGGGTAAAGACCGTAACAAAATCAGACTTATATGTTTTTATACGACCAACAATTATAAAACCAAAGTTTGAAGGCCGACCAGGTGAATATACAAGATTAAAGCTCGATTACTCAAAACTTTTACTAAGACGACATGAAAATGAAATGATGACAAAAGATCCAATTCAAAGATGGTTCTTCAATGACAAACAAGGAGCCATAAAAGATGATATAGATCATGTAGATGCCTATGTAAGTGGACAAAAAATTCCAACCTCCGTACATGTTCCTATTGACCCTTACTATAAAACGGAAACTTCTCGTACAATAAGCAGATATAAAGAAAAAAAAGATACAATAAAAACACAAAGTCAGAAAAAAGAAGTTCGCCGCCCTTTAAAAAAGAGTAGGAACGCAAAACAACGTTTAACTTAGCAACTCTTCTATGCGTAACAACCTGTTAAATTTTGCGATTCGTTCTCCACGTGCACAACCTCCACCCTTAAAATGGCTACTGTTGGCTCCTACTGCAAAATCTGAAATAAACGTATCTATTGTTTCACCTGAGCGGTGGGAAACAACAATACCAAAATTATTTTTTCTACAAATATCTACAGACTTTAAAGCTTCTGACACAGTTCCAACTTGATTGGGTTTAATGATGCTACCTGTTGCAATTTTATTCTTAATTCCCTCTTTAATTAAAGCCTCATTAGTTGAAAAAATATCGTCCCCTATAATCTGAACTTTTTTACTTAATTTTTTAGTTAAAAGTTTCCACGCTCCAAAATCCATAGGAGAAATACCATCTTCTATATAACTTATTGGATATTTTGAAATAATTTTTTCATAAAACTCTATCAATTCTTCAGGGTCAACTTCATGTGCATGAAATGAATATACACCTTCCTCATCATCAAAAAATTGTGAAGAGGCTACATCAACGCCTATTTTTACATCTTTTTCAGAAAAGCCAGCAAACTTAATAGCCTTTATTAAATAATCAAATGCTTCTAAGTCGGGCAAACCATTCTTGCCTGTAAAAAATGGGGCAAATCCCCCCTCATCTCCAACACTAACAACATGTTTTGCATCAAATAATAATAATTTTAAGTGTTGATAAATCTTTACTCCCATTTCTAAAGACTTTTTAAAGCTAACTTGCTTTGATGGCATAACCATAAATTCCTGGAAACATAAACCATTACTAGCATGTAAACCACCATTCAAAATATTGAACATAGGAATAGGAAGTTTAGGCTCCTTAATTCCTAGTTTATTTGATATCAATTCATATAATTCTATATTTTGAACCAGTGATTCAGCCTTAGCTACAGCAATACTAACAGCTAAGATGGCATTCGCTCCTAGATTAGACTTTTGATCCGTACCATCCAAATGAATCATTTCTTTATCTGCATCTGAAAAACTAGGTTTTTTTCCTACAACTAGTGGAGCTATTTTTTTATTAATATTTTTAACAGCCTTTAAAACCCCCAACCCAAAATATCTTTTTTTATCATTATCTCGAAGCTGAAACGCTTCAAAATCTCCGGTTGAAAGGCCAGTAGGAACGCTGCTGACAACACTTCTATCATCATCTAAAGTAATTTCACATTCTACAGTAGGAAGTCCACGACTATCCAAAATCTCGCGACCTGTCACTGATTTTATCTTCATTTTTATCCCAAATTTGCTAGTAATAACAAAACCTTGTTTAAGAATATTATAAAAAAAGCCATGTTTTTTACAATACTTGATACTTTGAACTTATTAGAAATAGTTTTACAACTATTGTTGTTGGGAATATTTTTATTTCATTACAAAAATAAAAATTATTACCTCTGTTTATTTGCTACAATATTGGGCATATATTTAGAAAAAAGATTTCATATAACCCATTCTATAGCGATTGTAAGTTTAATTTTATTTATTCCCATATATATAAAAAAGTATTCTCAACAACTAATCCCTGTTCTTTTTTTATTTTCTACAGCAACAATAGTCAATTTAAAGACACATAAAATACAAATATTACGAAATTTACTAGCATCACAAAATTTTGATGCCGTTGCTACTGTAAAAAAAATAAGCATGATTAATCCAAATAAAACCCAAATGCTTATGAAAATAAATGAACTACAAACGAAGACATTAAAAAATTTATTAAATGCAAACCTGTTACTATTTTTAAGAAATGACAACGAACTAAAAACAGGAGACATGATAAAAATATATAACATAAAATTAAACAATAATTTGTTAAACAATCAGCTAATAAGTACCCCTTCATTCCTGGAATATCTAGAAAAAGAAAATATAACCTCAAGCATTTTTGTTAAAAACCTGGATTATAAACTTATAAAACGACCCAAAATTTCTATTTCTAGATTTATTGAAGAACAACGAAATCAAATAAAAAAAGACATAATAAATAAACTCAATCAAAACACTGCAGCTTTATTTCTATCTATATTTTTGGGGAATAAAAAAGAAGAAAATATAAAAACAAAGAATGAATTTTACTTTTGGGGTATATCCCATTATTTAGCAAGATCTGGACTACACATAGCACTTCTTGTTTTATCTTGGCAAATAATTTTTCAATATCTTTTCCTTCCAATACAAATAAGAAACCTTCTTTTATTATTATTTTTTATAATTTATTCTTTATTAAGCTGGAGCTCTATATCATTTTATAGAGCCTTTTCTGTCGCTCTTTTGGTATACTTCGGACGAATAATTAATAAACAAACAAATATAAACTACATACTAACAACCATTTGTCTGCTTATTGCAATTATCAACCCAATACAAGTATTTTTTCTAGACTTCCAATTAAGCTTTGGTATAACATTTGCACTTTTGTTCTTAGCTAGGCATAGTAAAAACAAACAAAAACCAAAAGAGAAACATGCTTATGAAAAAAAATAAAGAAATCGAACAATACATAAATCACCTAGAAAAACAACCAAAGGGATTTTTATACGAAGAAAAAAAAGACAACCTCTCTCAAATAAAAATGCTATATCAACCCTACAGAAACTGCACAAAATGCCCCCTAGGTCAGCTAGGAAGAACTCAGGTTGTATTTGGAGAAGGTAATCCCAACAGCAACCTCATGTTCATAGGAGAAGGGCCGGGAAGAAACGAAGACAAGCAAGGGCATCCATTTGTTGGTAGAGCCGGGCAAGTCTTCGATAAAATTATAGAAGCTATGAACATAAAAAGGGACGAAATTTGGATATCTAATGTCGTAAAATGTAGACCGCCGAACAACAGAGTCCCCCTCCCCCAAGAATCTAGCAAATGCACAGAGTTAATGCTTTTCAGGGAAATAGAAATTATAAAACCAAAAATTATCTGCACACTCGGAGCTACAGCAACTCAGGCACTTCTTGGCCCAAACGCAAAACTTTCACAAGTAAGAGGGCAAATCCAAAAATACAAAAAAACCCTAGTTGTGCCCACGTATCATCCAGCCTATCTTCTAAGAAATCCAGCCCAAAAAAAGAAAGTATGGCAAGATATGCAACAAATCCTTAAAATTCTAAAAATCTAAATAAACACTTTAATTCAAAAATAAAAAAACAAAATTATGCGACAAGAGTCAATTTACCGCTAAATTAAATTTCTATTTGAATTCCACCTAAAGAACTTGCCTAGCATAGTCAATTTTCATTTTTGAATTTTCATGGAAAACAATAGTTTTGGAACAACCGAGCCATCAAATTTTCAACAAAAACGGTGTTTTTTGCTCTAAAATAATTTACAAATATAAAACTGTTTTCAATGTGAAAAGTTGCATATTTTCCAGCTGAAAATAAATTACAATGGAGATATATTGTTCATAACTTGTTCATAACTATGTTCATAACTTATGTTCATAACTTTTTTGGAGTGTTGCAAAAATGCACCTAAAAGCCGAATAGCCTAAAAAAAACTTGTCCCGCCCCTGCGAATGAATTTATAGCAAGTTATGAACAAGTTATGAACATAGTTATGAACAAGTTATGAACATAAAAATAAAACTTGACATCTCGAGCCAGAGGGGACTTCCGGGGAAAATTTGAAGAGTTATGAACAATTTGGGCAAACCGTATTATTAACTTAATATATATATAATAATATTATATAATAATAACTTAAAAAACGAATCTTGTTACTTTTGTGTACCACCAACCCTAGGAGATGGAAACTGCGCATTTGTGTACTTTTCAGTGCTTGGTGCAAAGAGGCTGTTTACTGATTTAGGCGAACTAACTTCACTTTTTTGTTTTTTGCTCTAGACTTTAAACTTGTAATTTCGTTTTTCGTCAAACACAACCCTAAACATAATTACGAAGGTTTAAACTACTGTGAATCTTACAGATGTTATTGAAGGCTTAGTTGAAGAACGTGGCCTTAGTCGAGAAGATGTCATTTCCATTGTTTGCGAGGGTGTTCTTGCTGCGTATAAGAAAAAATACCCTGAAGCCGAGCTTTCTATAAAATTCAACAGAAAGCTGGGAAGTGCTGAAATTTTTTTAAAGAAAGAAGTTGTTTCTAGCGCTCAAGACGATGACAAAAAAGTTTCTCTTCGCAAAGCTCATGTCGTAAGCCCGAAAGCAAAACTTGGAGACGTAATTGAGGTTCCTTTAGTCGACAAGATAGGACGCATTGAGGTTCTTATTGCAAAGCAGGTTATTGCTAATAAGATCAGGCAACTTGAGCAGAGCGCAATAGCAGAGGAGTTTAAGGACAAGGAAGGGGCTATTGTCGTTGGAAATGCTCATAAGCAAGAGAGAGCTGGGTTAGCAGTTAAAATAGGTGATGCCATGGCTTTACTCCCCACCTCTAATTCTATTCCCGAAGAGACTTTTCGAATTGGGGCACCAATAAGGGCTCTTTTAAGGGAAGTGTTAGATGTTCCTAGAGGCGATTTCCAGCTAATTTTAGATAGAGCTTCTGCTGATTTTGTAGAAAAGCTTTTAGAATTAGAAATTCCAGAGATTTTTGAGGGTATTGTGGAGGTAAAAAAAATTGTTAGGTCTCCTGGTTATAAAACAAAAGTTATTGTTTCTTCCAATAACAAAGAAATAGACCCTGTTGGTACTTGTGTTGGTGTGGGTGGTGCACGGATTAAACCTATCCTTAGGGAGCTTAGTGGAGAGAAGATTGATTTGATTGAGAGCACCGAGTCTTTAGATGTTCTTGTTAAAAATTCTCTTAAGCCTGCAGAAATTGATAAGGTTGAAGTTTCTCAAGACGAAAAAAGAGCAGTTGTCTGGCTTCCTCAAGATCAACGCTCTCTTGCTATTGGAAAGATGGGACGAAATATATCTCTTGCCTCAAAATTGGTTGGAATTGAAATTAATCTTCAAGAGGCGGTGTCAGAGGCTACCTCTGTTTTAAGCTCTGAAGAGGGCGAATAGGGGTTCTTTTGTGAGTGATAATTTAATGCGTGTTTATGAAATAGCTAAAGAAAATGATATTTCGAGTAAAGAAGTGCTTGCTCTTCTTGAGAAGGGTGGCTTTGATGCCTCTAGCCATATGTCTGTTCTTAGCCTTGATGCTATATCATATATTGAAAAACATTTTGATTCTGACGATTCTAGCGACAATGAAAAATCAGGTTCTTTTAAAGGCGATAAAGTTGTTGCTTCTGAAAAGGTGAAGCCTAAAATTGAAGAAAAAGTTCCAGTTTCAATAGAAGTAAAAAAGCCACTTCATAAATCCCAAAGGTCATTTACAAATAATCATAATTCTTCAAGGCCTGGGGTAATTACGGAAATAAAAATTGATAGAGATATGCCTCTTTTTGAGGTTGCTGATGTTATGGGGAAGAGCTCGGGTGATTTGATTTTAGCTCTTATGAAGAAAGGTATGGTTTGTAATAGAAACCATGTTTTATCTAAAGATATTATTATTTCACTTGCTCAAGAATTTGGGTTATCCGTTACACAAGAAAAATCCACAGATCCTGTTGGAAACGCAACAAAGAAGCCTGCATCTGGAGATATTCGTTGGCCTATTGTCGTTGTTATGGGGCATGTTGACCATGGCAAAACAACTCTTCTTGATTTTGTAAGAAAAACTAGTGTTGCTGCAAAAGAGGCTGGTGGAATTACACAACATTTAGGTGCTTATGAGGTTACATCTTCTCATGGAAAGCTTGTCTTTTTAGATACTCCAGGTCACGCAGCATTTTCTAGTATGAGAAAGAGGGGAACAAGTATAACAGATATAGCTATTTTGGTTATAGCTGCAGATGATGGCGTTATGCCTCAAACCATAGAGGCTATAAAAGTTGCTCAAGATGCTAAGGTTCCAATTGTTGTTGCAATTAATAAAATAGACAAAATTGATTCTGAATCTCGTATCGAAACAATTAAGAGACAGTTGTCTGAAAAGGGACTGGTTCCAGAAGATTGGGGCGGAGATACTATTTGTGTTCCTATTTCTGCTAAAACAGGTAAGGGTGTAGATGAACTTTTAGATATGATTGTTTTGCAAGCAGAGATTATGGAATTAAGAGCAAATCCAAATTTTGCTGCGAGAGGCTTTGTTTTAGAATCCAATATGGAAAAAGGGCATGGTCCTATTTCCACCGTTATTTGCATAGAAGGTACTATAAAACAGGGCGATTATTTTTTATGTGGTAACACTAGGGGAAAAGTTAGGCTTATGGTTGATAGCCTAGGAAAAAAAGTGACTCAGGCTGGACCATCAATTCCAGTTAAACTTGTTGGATTTACAGAATTGGCTTCTGCAGGGGATATTTTAGAAGTTGTTTCCTATAGTGATTATCTTAAAAAAAAGAGTTCTCGTTTATCTCAAAATCTTTCAACAGGTACAATTTCAGACACAGGACAAGCTTATATTAATCTTGTTGTAAAAGCAGATACATACGGGTCTGTCGAGGCGGTTAATGGCTTTATAAAGGCTTTAAGTAAAAGCTTAAAGGGTAATATAAAGAAATATAAAATTGTTCAGTCTGGTGTAGGTCCCGTAACAGAGGGCAATATTCTTTTGGCTCGAGATACCGATTCTATGATAGTGGCTATGAATGTTCCTTTAGAGAGGACAGCTGTTGTTTCTTCTAAAGAAAATAAAATTAGGGTATTAGAGCATAAAATTATTTATAGATTGACAGAAGAATTGGAAAAGATCTTAGAGGACACTCGTATAATTCCAGTTGTTTACAAAAAGGTATCAGAGGCTGAAGTTATTAAAGTGTTTAATATTAAAGGAACTGGTACAATAGCGGGCTCTAGGATTAAGAGTGGAACTTTTGTTAAAGATGCATTTGCTGTTTGTATTAGGGATGGCAAAGAGTTAGCAAAAGCAAAAATTACAAGCTTACAGCGAAACAATAAGCCAGTTAAAGAAGTTCATATTGATATGGAATTTGCTTTCATTACTAAGAGTTTTCAAGATTGGCAAGTTGGTGATACAGTTCATTGCTTGATAGAGGTCCCTGAAGGAAGTTGATAATTCGTAATCTTTGGGAAAAGTCTAAAGACTTTCAAAGACTTTCATTTTTCGAGAAGTATTTATTCAAATTTCTTTGCATTATAGAAAAAATTTATTGTATTTCTTTTTTTTTAATAAATTTTATAAAACTTAATAAGGGCAAAAAACATTTACCCTACAAAGTTTTATCTTTAGGCAATATATCGAGTGGTGGTACTGGAAAATCTGTTATTACACGTTTCTTAATAGAAAATGTTTTATATAAAGGGGCGGTAATTTTAAGGGGTTATAAAAGTGGGGCCGAAAAAGCAAATAAAGGGTTTTTGGTTTCTGATGGAGAAAACATTTTTTGTGATGTTTCTTATTCAGGCGATGAAGCCTATATGTTATCAAGGATTCTAAAATCCCCTATTGTTATAGGTAAAAAAAGATATAATGCAGCTCTTCTTCTAAATAAACACTTAGATTTTGTTGTTCTAGATGATGCGTATCAAAATCATCAAATCAAAAAAGATTTAGAAATACTTTTATTAGATGCCAGGAGTCCATTTGAAAATGGGCATTGTTTGCCTGCTGGAAAGTTGCGTGAAAAAGATATATCTAGGGCCGATATAATTCTTTTAACTCATTCAGATAAAATTAATAATGATGATTTGTTAAGCCTAAAAAATAGTTTAGGTAGCATGAGAATTCCCGTTTTTTCCGGATTGCATAAACCTTCTAAAATTGTAGATAAAGATTTTAAGATGGTTGATATAAAGTTTCTTCAAAATAAAAAACTATTAGTTTTTGCCGGCATAGGTTCATTTAATGGGTTTTTAGAAAGTCTTAATAAATTAGGGCTTTCTAATGATAATTATGTTGAATATCCGGATCATCATTCTTATTCGGTTGAAGATATTAAATTAATATGTAATAAAATCAAAAATGAAAGTTTTTTTGGGGTAGTTACTACTTTTAAGGATATATTTAAAATTTTACCTATATTAGATTATTTAAAGCTAGGTAATGACTTTAATTGGTATTGTTTAGATATTAATTTTGAATTTTTGACAAAAATAGAAAAAGATACCTTTTTAGAAATTATAAACGAAGCTATACTGAGGTGATTTTTTTAAAAAAAGGATAGTATGGAGCACGTTGTTATAAGGCATATCTTATCGGGATTGTTTTCATTTACATTAGCTTTTTGTCTTATCCCATTAATGTCTAGGTTGGCAAAAAGGTGGGATATTCTTGATCATCCCGATGGGAGTATCAAGATTCATAAAGTGGCAGTTCCATATTTGGGCGGCCTAGCTATCTATATTTCTTTTATTGTTTCTTTAATTATTTTTTACCCCCTTAAAAATATTTTATGGCTAATTATAGGGGTAAGTCTCTTGTTGATTTTAGGCTTACTTGATGATTTAAAAGTATTTTCACCATTTAAAAAATTTTTAGGACAACTTGTTGCAGTGGCATGTTTTTTAAAGGGAGGTATTACTTTAAAAGAAAGTTTTTTTTCAACAGGTTTTAATACTTTTGCATCTGGATTTTGGATGCTTTTAGTTATAAATGCATTTAATTTAGTTGATGTAATGGATGGGCTTTCTTCTATTCTTTCAATTACAGCATCGCTTTCTTTTTTTATAATAGCTTTATTATTGGGTAATTACTCATTAAGTATTTTGTTATTGATATTTGTAGCCCCTATATTAGCCTTTTTTTATTTTAATAAACCACCGGCAAAAATATATCTAGGAGACAGTGGAGCTTTATTTATAGGTGGATTTTTGGCAGCTATTCCATTATTTTTTTCATGGAGTATCAATGCTATATATGGATTCCTTGTCCCTATAATTATACTGGGCCTTCCCTTGTTAGAAGTTAGTACTCTGATTTTGATTAGAACGTTTAAAAAAATTCCCTTTTATCAAGGCAGCCCCCATCACTATTCTATATACCTAAGATCAAGGGGGTGGAGCGATGTACAGGTTCTTGTATTTAGTCTTGTTGCCTCAGTGTTTCTTTCAACGGTGGCCATTTTATTTTTCCTAGGCACTTTAAGCTTCAAGAGTATCTGCATTCTTGCAACATTTTTTTTACTTTTTTGGCTTTATTTAATCTTTTATCTTTAAAAAGTAGCATTATAGGCGATTCTGTGTTGCAAAAATTAAGTGTTGCTTTTTAGGTCATTTTTTTATTCATAGCCTGCCCTTGTAAGTCATATAGCCTTAGTATTGAGGGTTTTGGTGTTGCGCAAAACACTTCGTCTCTTATGGCTTTGTTATTTTTTGTAAAAGGGTTCATGATTGTAATCAAGTTAATTAGGTTACCAGCCAACCTGGTTAAATTAAGTCTCCTTTTTTGGTTGTATGGTTGGAACTGCTAGTAAAAAATAAGAGTAATAGGTAGAATCCCAAATTTATTTTTGGGGGGTTTCTTCTCTCCGATTTGCCTGTTGCTCTTATTTATTTTTTGATAGTTTGTTCAAAAGCTTTAATTCTATTTCGTATTCTTTTAATGCATCTTTGATAATTGGAGTTTCTAATATTTTGGGAATTTCTTTAAATTTTTGATCCTTCATAATCCATTCAAAGGTTTTTAGTGGAATGTTTCCTTTACCAAGTTTTTCATGGCGATCGATTCGAGCATTTAGTTTGGTTTTTGAATCGTTAAGGTGGATAGCTTTGAGTTTATGAATTCCAATAATCTTAATAAATTCTTTAATTGTATTTTTATATCCCTTTTCTGTGCTTATGTCATATCCTGCAGCAAAAACATGACAAGTATCGAGGCATATCCCTAAGCGCTGCTTGTTTTTACATTGTTTGTATATTTGTTCTAATTGTTCAAATGTATAGCCTAGGTTTGTTCCTTGTCCTGCTGCGGTCTCTAAAAGTATTTGTGTCGGTCCCGGAATTTTCTTAAAAACTTGATCTAGTCCTTCTGAAATTTTCTTTATACCTTCTTCTTCTCCGGCGCCTACATGGGCTCCAGGATGTAGAACCAGGTACTTAATTCCGAGTTTTTGACATCTTTCAAGTTCTTCACCTAGTGCTTCTACTGATTTGTTTCTTAGTTCTGTATTTTGGGCTGCAAGGTTTATTAAATATGCTGAGTGAACCATAATTTCAGAAAGGTTAGATCTTTTTAATGTTTCTTTAAATTTATTGGCCTCTTCGTCTGTTATTTTTTTTCCAAACCAAGTTCTATTGCTTTTGGTGAATATTTGCATAGTTGAGCATCCTATTGATTCTGCTCGTTCTATAGACTTATAATATCCACCAGCGATAGAGATATGTGCACCAATTAAAGGATACTTTTTGGACATATTTAATGATTCCTAAATTTAAAAATTAAAGTTAGTATAAAATTTCTATCTGATTAGTTTTTCTTTTTCAACAATTTTAGGATGTTATTATGGATTTTATTAAAGAAAAGATTAACGAAAATAAAAAAGAACAACTAGCGAATGTTGTTGAAAAGGTTTGGGGAAGAGAAGAGTGGATTGTTAATAATCCTAAGTATTGCGGTAAAAAAATGATTATATACAAAAGTTACCATTGTTCTATGCATTGTCATAAAATAAAAGAAGAATCTTTTTATATTTTATCAGGAAAGATTTTAATAGAAACAGATTTTAATGGCATAAAAAATAAAAGAATTATGATAGCAGGGGACGTAATTCATATAAAACAAAACGAATATCATAGATTTACAGGTTTGGAACATTCTGAAGTGATTGAATTTTCTACGCACCATATGGATGAAGATTCCTATAGGACAGAGTTAAGCGGAAAGATTGATTTATCTAAACTAGAAATTTAATGTTTTTAAAATTAAAAACCTTTTTAATTCTTTTGCCTTGTTTTGTTTTTGGTATTTTCTTTTTTCTAATTCACCAAGAATGGATTATTTTTAATTTTAAAAATAATAATAGCCTAGATCAGAATGCTAATTATTCTGTTTCTAGAAAAAATGTAAAAATTTATTATTGGAGAGAGGGTAAATTTTTTTCTGATACTATTTCTATAATTTGGAAAAATGATTTAGTTGAAGATTTAAAGCATTTAATTAATGTATGGCTTGGGGTTGTATATGAGGAACAATTAACTGAGAGGAAATCATCTTTAGAATTTGTTTCTATAACACAAGGACAACAAGAGGTACATTTATCTTTTGATAGTTCTATAATTCAGCCAGAGTGGCCTATTTTTAAAAAGTGGAACTTTCTTGAGAGTCTTTTAAAAACAGTAAGAGAATCGTCAGTAGATGTTAAATTTTTAGTTTTTTTGATTCGTCATAAGATCATGAAAGATGCGCATTTAGATTTTTCAAAACCTTGGTCAATTGATGGTTTTATTTGTGAGGAGTAAAATGGAGATTTACCCATCTCTTATTTCGTCTGATTTACTAAATTTAGAAAAAGTTGTTAAAAGCTTACAGCCATATTCTGATGGATTTCATATTGATGTTATGGATGATCATTTTGTTCCAAATCTAACTTGGGGTCCTAGTTTTGTTCATGCAATTTTAAAAATATCTGAGAAATCTTTATGCATACATTTAATGGTGGATAATCCTTGGATCTGGATTGATAGGTTGAAATTAAGGACTATTGATTCTTTTGTTTTTCATTTTGAAGCAGCTAGCAATAATACTCAAATACACGATCTTATAGATGATGTTAAAGCTAAAGGATTTAAGGTGGGAATTGCCATTAATCCGGAAACTTCTGTTGAAAAAATCTTTGAATTTTTAGAAAAAATTAATCAAGTTGTTATTATGTCAGTTAAGCCAGGTTTTTCTGGACAAACGTTTATAGATAATACTTTGGAAAAGATAGAACCATTACTAAGTTTTAGAAAAGAAAAAAAAATGTCATATATTTTGTCTATGGATGGTGGCATTAATCAAGAGAATCTTAGGATTGTAAAAGAAAAAGGAATTGACCGGGTTAGTGTGGCATCGGCTATTTTTTCTAATGACAATCCAATTGAAGCACTAAGGAAATTAAAAGAATTTTAAATTATATATGAAAAATTTGAAGATTAGAGTAGGTGTTTTTATGGGAGGGAAATCTATAGAGAGAGAGGTTTCCCTTAATTCGGGGCGTACTGTCTGCGACCATTTAGATACTGATCTATATGAAGTTATTCCAATATATCAAAAAGTTTCTGGACAATTATATATTCTACCTTGGAGATTTCTTCACAGGGGTAAAACTTCAGATTTTGAACATCGTTTAGATAATGAATCAACAAGTTTACAGTGGGATGATCTTAAAGATTTAGTTGATTTTATTTATCTAGCCGTACATGGAAGATATGCTGAAGATGGGATTTTACAGGGAATGCTAGAAGTTTTAGGTATTCCTTATCTAGGATCGAGAGTTTTTTCTAGTGCACTAATGGCAAATAAAATTTTTCATAAAGAAGTTTTAAGAAATAACGGCATTCAGGTGCCAAGAGATGTGGTTGTTCGTTCTTCTGAATTAAAAAAAATTAAAAATAATGTAGAAGAAAATTTATTTCTCAAAAATATTTTACAAAAACTTAAATTATCAAAGATTGAATTGCCAGTAATAGTAAAACCATCAAATGAAGGTTCTAGCTTAGGTATAAGTGTAGTACATAAAGAGGAAGAATTAATTAAGGCAATTTTTTATGCTGCTAAATCTGATTCTAGAATACTTCAAGATATTTTGATTGAAGAAAAGTTAGAAGGAATGGAATTTGTTTGCGTCCCATTTGAAAAATCTAATGGAGAATGGGAAGTTTTGCCACCAACTGAAATATTAAAGGAAAAAGGATCTGATTTTTTTGATTATACTCAAAAGTATATGCCAGGACGTGCAAATAAAATTACTCCTGCGCGTTGCTCAGACGAGGAATTAAAACTAATTAAACAGGAATGCCTCAAAGCTACAAAAATTTTATGTGGACGAACCATTGCTAGATTAGACGGATTTTTAACCAAAGATGGAAGAGCTGTATTGATTGATCCACAACCTATAACTGGCATGGCTCCATCCACAATGTTATTTAATCAAGCTGCCCAAATTGGAATGGGGCATACAGATTTAATTAATCATTTAATCAATATTGAATTACAAAAATATGGGTTGGTGTCCAAGGCTCAAAATAAATCTAAGGCATCTATGGAATCTAGTTTAAAAAATAAGATAAAAATTGTTGTGTTATTGGGTGGTGATTCTGATGAGAGAGAAATTTCTTTAGAATCAGGTAGGAATATTTGTTATAAATTATCACCAAATAAATATGAAGTTATACCTGTTTTTGTAAGTAATGAAATGGAGCTTTATAGGCTCAACCAAAAATTATTAGTCAAAAATTCTACAAGCGATATTGTTTTACATCTTACAGATGAATTAAAAATTAAATGGTCTGATCTTCCAAAGGTTTGCGATTTTGTATTTATAGCTTTACATGGCGGTAAAGGAGAGAATGGTTGTGTGCAGGGAGCCCTTGAAATGTTGGGGCTTCCTTACAATGGTTCCTCTGTTTTAGAAAGTTCTTTGTGTATGGATAAATATGCAACAGCTAAATTTTTAAAAGACCAAGGTTTTTATGTTCCAGATTCCATAATTTTAGATAAAAAATTGTGGCAAAAAAATAAAGGCAATATTGTAAAAGATATTTTAAAACGCTTCAAAGTGCCTTTTATATTAAAACCTCAAGATAATGGTTGTAGTGTATTTGTTAGAAAAATTAATGATTCTAAAGATTTGGAAAAAGAATTAGAGTCATATTTTTTAACAAAAAGACAGACTGTTATGATAGAAGAATTTATAGATGCAATAGAATTAACATGTGGAGTTTTTGGTAATGACGATATTAAGTCCTTAATTCCCAGTCAGCCTATAATTTCAAAAGATATTTTATCGCTTGAAGAAAAGTTTTTGCCTGGAGTAGGTGAGAATCAAACTCCGGCAAATATACCCTTTGGGGTAAAACAGTTTGTTATGAAAACCATGGAAGAGACTTATAAAGCTATTGGTTGTAAGGGATATGCAAGAATAGATTGTTTCTACCAAGATGCAAAAAAAAGTCCTACTGGCGAAGCTAGGGTTATAATTTTAGAAATTAACACTTTGCCTGGAATGACTCCCGCAACATGTATTTTCCATCAGGCAGCTGAGATTGGAATACATCCTATGGAGTTTATAGATAAAATAATTGAGCTTGGTTTTGAATATCACAAAAAATTAAGTAATGAAGTTCATATTCCTTTAGAAAGAAAAGAGAGTGCTCTTCTCATTAATTGATCAAATGATAAAGATTTATCGTTAGCTTCTTTAGACAAGTTCTGTATTGTCTTTGTGATCTCTTGTCTAGTATATCCTAGTGACAACAAGGCATCGCTAAGAGTCTGATAATTTGATAATCCGGATGTTTGTGAGGGTTTAATTGTTCCAGATGATATTAATTTTGAAACCTTATGTTTTAATTGCATAATGATGTTTTCAGCCTTTTTTTCTCCAATTCCATTAATAGTAGATAGCCGTTTTTCATCTTGAGAACTAATAGTTTCTAAAAATTCATTGGCGGTCATGTTTTCTAAAACGCTGAGTGCAATCTTAGGACCAATTTTGGAGCAATCAATTATCATCAAAAAGACGATTCGGTCTATTTCTTCTTGAAAACCAAATAAGGATGGTCCGTTTTCGGAATTCCAGTGCAGGTAAGTATAAAATTCTGTAGATTTGTTTTTTTCTAGATTATTTGTTTGTGGTACAGATAAACCAAATCCTATTCCGTTTACTAATAAAGTAACGTGTTGTTCTTTAATTTCTTTTATAGTTCCAATTAGACAGTCAAACACCTTAGCCTCTTTCTTTTTATTTTATTATATCAGAAAAAAGTTTTTAACTGTTTTATTTTGGAGAAACCTGAAAACTAATTAGTTCATTATTGCTTTTGTTTTTTAGTTGCAAATCAAAAGACTCTAAGCTGGTTTCTTTGTGAACATAAATTACTTTTTTTATAGACCTATTAGGCTTAATTTTTAGTGGTTTTGTTAAATCTGTTGCGCGCCTTCTTAAACGTGCTTCCTTAACAGAGTTCCATGTTTTTCTGCTAGATAGCAGTAGAGTGGGAAATAATATACCATTGAGTATCATTGTGAATCCAAGGAACGCTAATGGAGTTCGGGGAGCAAGGTATATTAGAAGAGCTCCTATTGAAACATTGGGCCAAAAGGTGACATGAGATGCTGTCTTAAAAGCAGTTTTTTTTACCTTATTTTGTCTAACAATATTTGATAATTTAACAATTGGAAGGCTGATATCACTTTTTTCCAGTAAATAAATGTCATTAGTATTATTAGATATGTTTAATTCTATAGGTTGGTAATCGTTAAAAATCTTTTTATTTCTGGTAATTGTTTTGCCAAGATTTAAGACTTTAACAGAAACATGAACTTGATTTTTTTCTTGCCCAAAATAAGAATTATACGTGGAATTTTTAGCTTCAATTACTAATAAAGATGATAATAATGGTATTAATAAATATTTTTTTAAAAGCATGTTCCTAATCCCATAAATGAATAATGCTAGTTGAATTAATGTGTCTTCAGGCTATTATGGACCGGGCTTGCTGTCAAACGCCTAATAGGCAGGTTTTCGCATGCCTAGGGTTTTATATATTTCATCCTCAGACATGGTTTCCTTTTTTAATAAAGTATTTGCTAATTCGTCGAGCATCTCTTTATTAGACATAAGTAACTCTTTAGATTTTTGAAGACAGTTTTGAAGAATAGATAATACTTCTTTATCTATTTCATATTTCATTGTTTCGGATGAAGGTATAGAACCAACTCCAGGAAATTTTTCAGTGCCAAAAAATTCTATTAAAATTCGAGCATATTCCTCTGCACGTTTTTGATCATCAGATATTCCCAGGGTTTTATTTCCAAAAATTATTTCTTCTGCGGCTCCACCAGCTTGAGATATCATAATTTTATCTAGTAATTTTTCCTTTGTTAGATCTGCAGTTTCTGTATCAGATGTTGCTTTACCAAAGGTTGCACCCAAGGCATGTCCCCTGGACTCAATGGTTATTCTTGATACAGGTTCTTTTTTTAAAATTTTAATTATAGCGTGACCTGATTCATGATATGCTGTTCGTTTCCTTTGTTTTAAAGTTTGTTCTAATTTATTTTTAATTCCCAACTGCAAGCGATCTAGTGCTAAAATAAAATGATCCATATTTATTACATTTGAATCATGCCTGACAGCCACAATAGCTGCCTCATTAACAATGTTTTTGAGGTCGGCAGGACTTACCTTTCCAGATAATTGGGAAATTTCCCCAGAAATTTGGTTTATAGGAAGGTCTAATTTTCCTGGTGGTAATTTTTTTAAATAATATTCCAAAATTTGGCATCGACCATTTTTAGTTGGTAGTGGAATTTTTATTTGTCGTGAAAATCTTTCTGGTCGTAAAAGAGCAGTGTCTAAATTTTTAGCCAAATTTGTTGCGCCAATAACAACGATTCCTGAATCCTTTTTAAAACCATCCATCTGTGCTAATAATTCTCCAACCATAGCATTAAATTCATTTCCTGCTGCACTGCCATCATCACTACGCTTACTTCCAACAGCATCTATTTCATCTATAAAAACAACAGATGGTGCGTTATCACGAGCTTTTTCAAATAATGACCTTATTGCCTGAGGTCCTTCACCTACATAAGTTTTATGAAACTCTGAACCGTTTGCTTGATAAAATGCGCAACCTGCTTCTCCTGCAATAGCCCTGGCAATTAGGGTTTTCCCTGTACCAGGTGGACCCTCTAATAAAATACCTTTAGGAAGTTCTGCTCCCATGGTGATGAAGCGATGTGGATTTTTTAAAAATTCTACTGTTTCTTGGATTTCTATTAGGACTTCTTCCAACCCGACAACATCTTCAAAAGTTACATTAGTAGTCGTTGGTGGTTCGGCTGTGGTGTTGTAATATTTAGGATAATAATATTCTTGATGTTCGTTTATATTATCTTTTCCCTTGAGTTCTTGATAGACGATGCTACCTAGAGGGCTTAAGCCTATTATGTCTTCTAGCGCACCTTTCCAATTAAAAGGAGAAAGATTTGTTGAAAAGAGTACTAAGATAAAAAAGATTGTTTTATTTCTCATTTTCTAGATCCAAAACTTTAGAAAAAGATAACTTTTCAAGATCTATAAAAAATCTAATATGATCTTCATTTAAAGATTTTATCAAAGTTATAAAAAATTTTGATTTAAAATTTCTTTTTCTAATATATGCAATTTTGGTTACTGATGATTTTGGGCTAATAAATACAGTATCATGTGAGTCTATGATTTTATTTAAAATTTGTGTCGTAATTTTTTTATTATCATAGCTAGTTAAAGAATAAATAGAAGATAAAGCTAAAGTACTTATTACTGGAATCAAGGGTCTTTGAAGAGAAATACTGGTCGTTCCAAGATGTTTAATTAAAATTCCAGATAATATAAGGATATGGATTTTTACAACATCCATTATGGCTAGAGGCCATATAAACGTAAGCCAAGGATTTTTGTGTAATTTTTTTATAATGTTTTCGACATCAACAAATTTTAATCCAATTCGTTGATTGCTGAATTTAAAAGAATCATTTCCTCTATTCTCTATGGTAAATTCTATAGGAATGTATTTTTTACAAAGAGTTTTTTTTGTAAAAATATTATAGTTGTTAGCTTCTAATTTTCTTACAGTTATTCTTAAATCGTTTTTTGTTTGAACAAATTGAAACGTTCTATTAAGTTGGGGGACTGTTGTTTTAACACGATGTTTTGAACAACTGGTAAACGTTAATGCTGCTGTTGTTAGTGCTAAAAGCATGTTCCGAGCTGTTGTTTTTACCATTTATTTGTCCCCCTCCCAGTGCTCTTCTGAAAGAGTTATTTATTTTTTGTCTGTTTCAAACTTTTTTCCATTAAGAGGTAGGGGATGTTGTGATTTGGGTTTAAAGTTGATGTTAAATCTTATTCCAGAAAAATTGTTCTCTTCTATAACCTTTAAATCAAACCTAGGTTTAACATGCTCTTTTTTTAGATGTAGAGTTATGTGTCTTATTGAATAAGGTTCAATAGATACGCCTTTTTTAAGCTCCTCAAACACCTTTTTTTCTTTTTTATTTATTTGTTTGATTTGGTATTGGTGAAGGGCTGTATTAAGCGCTGTTCCTCCAATAATAATAGGTAAAGCAATAGGAAGTTTTGCAGCGGTTAAAGTTCCGGCTAACAACTGTCCTAAGGTATAAAATTGAGCAGAGAAAATTGTAGTAAACGGTATAATTCCAAAGCGTTTTTTGCCTACCTTTTTTAACTCTTTATTTGTTAAAAGATTTAGACCGACATTTTCTGCTTTTAAAAGATATTTTTTATTACTGCTATTTGTAAAAGTAAAATGTATTGGCTGATATTCTTTAAGTAGAAGTTTGTTTTGAGAGGTTTTTACGGAGACTTTTACACTTTCTTTTTTCTCTGTAAATCTCCAACTTCCCTTTTTATTATTTGTATTTGCTTGAGTTGTTGTAAATAAGTTAGCGATTAAAAAGACGCCTACAAGATGTTTTTTCAAAGTTGTATTCATGTTGCCTACCCCGATATTCCTAGTTGTATTACTGTTTAGTTGTTTGCTTTAGGCTACCAGTTTATAAGCTTATTGTTTAATGTCAATTTGCAATTTAAGCGTCGTGTAACTTCATACTCGCTTCAAGTAACAAATTTTTGTTAGGTTTTATTTATGTACAAAAATATAAAAGGGAGACGAATGAATATTCCAAATTGGAGCGATGTTGTTAAACATTCTAAAGATACAGTTGTTCAAGTTTTTGCGGGCATTGCAAAGTTTAATTGGTTTGAGCCATTTAAAACTCCACAACGTTTACAACATGCTGGGAGTGGTTTTTTTGTAAGTGACCAAGGTTATCTTGTTACAAATTTTCATGTTGTTGATGAAGCCGTATCTATAAAAATTCAAATTCCTACTTTTGGACAGGAACAATTTAGCGCTGAGGTTTGTGGAGTATATCCAGATATGGATATTGCTTTGTTAAGATTAACTGATGAAGACTTTGAAAAAGTCCGTAGTAAATTAGGCTCTATTCCAGTATTACAATTGGGGAATTCGGATGAGGTTTATAGGACGCAAGGAGTTTTAGCATTGGGATATCCTTTAGCTGGTCAGGGGTTAAAAAGTACTCAGGGCATTGTAAGTGGTTTTGAAAAAATAGGTTTTACATCTTATATACAAACTACTGCACCTCTTAACCCTGGAAATTCGGGAGGCCCTTCTTTAAATATTAAGGGAGAAGTTATAGGCGTTAACTTTGCGGGTGTTTTGGCTGCACAAAATGTTGGTTTTATAATTCCTACAAATGATATAACCCCAGCTCTCAAAGATCTTTTAAATGTTAAACTTCTAAGAAAACCATACCTTGGGGGTATTTTTGCATATGTTAATGAGGATCTAGTAGGATTTTTGGGGAATCCAGAAGGTGGCGGATTTTATGTAGCAGAGGTATTTAAAAATTCCTCTTTGGAAAAAGCAGGAGTTCAGCCGGGTGACATGATTTATGAAATTAATGGTCATCATTTAGATATGTTTGGTGAAATTTCTGTGCCTTGGGCGGAGGATAGGATTTCAGTTTTTGACCTCCTTAATCGTTACAAAGTTGGAAGTTCTATCGAAATGGTTTTATATAGAAGAGGAAAACGTTTAGATATACAGTTTACATTAGAAAGAGGAGTTGTTCTTCCAATACGAGTTATTTATCCAAAATATGAAAAAGTAGATTTTGAAGTTTTTGGCGGTATGGTGATGATGCAATTAACATTAAATCATGTTAATGCTTTAGTTGAACATAACCCTTTATTTTATAAGTATGCAAAAATTGAAAATCAGGATAAGCCAAAGCTTGTTATAACAAGTGTACTTCCAGGTTCTCAGGCTCATAGATGTAGAAGTATAGAAGTGGGCAACGTTATTAAAGAAGTTAATGGTGAACCAGTTAGTACATTAGATGAATTTAGGGCTGCAATTTTAAAGGGTAATGACAATAAATTTTTAACATTAAGATTTGAAAATAAAGTTTTTGCTGTTCTTTCTATGCAAAAAATAGAAGCTCAAGAAGAAGAATTATCAAAGGTTCACATGTATAAAGTTTCAGATTTATTTAAAAAAACCTCTAAATAAAATTATTTTAAATGCTTTTTAAGTAAATCTTGAATTAGCTTAGGATTACCTTTTCCTTTAGTTTCTTTCATGGCTTGTCCTACAAAGAACATGAAAAGTTTATCCTTGCCAGAACGATATTGTTGGACATTGTCAGGATTTTTTTCAATTATATCCAAAATTATTTTTTCCAAATCGTCCTTTGAACCTATTTGTTTTAAATCTTGCTCTTGAATTATTATAGAAGGATATTTTCCTGTTTCCATCATAGAGGGAAACACTTTGTGAGATGCAACCTTGCTGTTAATAATTCCCTTTTCTATTACAGTTACAAGCTCCGCGAGTTTTTCAGGATTTATTTTTAAGTCTTTTAGCTTGAGCTTATGTTCTTTCATATAACCAAGAAGATCTCGTAATATCCAATTAGAAACCTGTTTTGGATATTTGCATTTTTGTGAAGAGGCTTCAAAAAAATCAGCTATTTCTCTTTGGTCTATAAGTATATTTGCTTCATAATTTGAAACTCCGTACTGATTTTTTAGGCGAATATATTTTTCATCAGGAAGTTCAGGAATCTCTTTTTTTATAGCTTCTATTTGTTCTGATTTGATAGCTAGCATTGGGATATCAGGTTCTTCAAAATATCTATAATCTTGAGCTTCTTCTTTTTTTCGCATTGGAAGGGTTTTGTGGTTGTGTGTATCCCAGAGACGAGTTTCCTGTAAGACTGTTCCATTTTCTTCTAATAAAGTAATTTGGCGTTCAACTTCATAGTCAATTGCTTGCCCAATATATTTAAAGGAGTTGATGTTTTTAAGTTCTACCCTAGTACCTAACTCTTCATCCTTCTTTTTTTTTACAGAAATATTTGTATCTGCTCTAAATGATCCCTTTTCCATATCGGCATCACTTATTCCTAGATATTGGACTATGGAATGCAGTTGCCTTAAATATGTTTTAGCTTCATATGCATTTTTTATGTCAGGATAGCTTACAATTTCTAGTAGTGGAGTACCGGCTCTATTTAAATCTACAAAGCTTTCATTTTGATCGCCGTGTATGTTTTTACCTGCATCTTCTTCCATATGTATTCTAATTAGCCTAATCTTTTTTTCTTCTTCATCTGAAGTTTTGATTGTGACGTAGCCCTCATAACATATAGGTTTATCATCCTGTGTAATTTGGAAGTTTTTAGGTAAATCTGGGTACATATAATGTTTTCTGGCGAAGGTAGATGTTTTTGCAATTTTACAGTTAGTAGCAAGTCCAGCCATTATTGCAAAATCTACAGCTTTCTTATTTAATACGGGTAATGTTCCGGGATGTCCAGAACAAATAGGGCAGATATTAATATTTGCCCTATCACCAAATTTATTTTGGCAGGAACAGAACATTTTAGATTTAGTTTTAAGCTGTACATGTATCTCTATTCCAATGGTTGATTCATATTCTGGATACCTATCTAAAATGTTTTTTTTCATATTTAAATTCTCTCTAATTTGAATTGAGTATCTTCAAAGTCTTCTTTGCTTTCCAAGATAATTTTGCAATGAAGCTCTTTTTCCATAGAAAGTATGGAATTGTACTCGTGTCTCACTATGTGATCAAATATGTTATGTGATACGGAGAGGGCAATTGTTCCAGTAATATGTTCTCTAAGGATTGTGTCTTTAAAGTCTTGTAAAACTTCAAAGCAACGAGTTTCTGTTGACTTAACTATACCATAGGAATTGCATGATCTACATGATTCTAAAAGCTGTTGATTAAGGGTTTTTCCGGAGCGTTTCCTTGTCATTTGAACAAGGCCAAACTCAGAAACTTTTAAGGCAACTGTTTGAAATTTATCACGTTCTTTTAAAGTTTTTTCCAAAATTTTTGAAAGCTTTTGTCTGTTATTAGCGCTTGCCATATCAATGAAATCAATCACTATTAAGCCACCAATATTTCTCAATCGTAATTGAGTTACAATTTCTTCAGCTGCTTCCAAATTTGTTTTCAAAATAGTCTCTTCAAGGTTGCTTTTACCTGTATATCTACCGGTATTGACGTCGATTACAGTCATAGCTTCTGTTGTTTCAATTATCAAGCTTCCACCAGACTTTAAAAATACTTTTTTCTTAAGAGCATTTTCTATTTGCTTGTCTATTTCAAATCGCTCGAAAATAGAAGGCGGCCCAACATAATACCTAATCTTATTTGAATGTTCTGGCGTTGTGTTTTTTACAAAACGAAGTAATTTCTTTTGATCGTCTTGGTTGTCTGTAATTACTATTTCCACATCTTTGTCTAGATGATCACGTACAACGCGTAGGGTTAGAGACAAATCCTCATGAACCTTTTCTCCAGGTTCAGCCTTTTTAAACTTTTTTAAGATTGCCCTCCAAATGGAAATTAAAAATGCCATATCTTTTTTAATTTCTCGATCACTGCGATTTTCTGCAGTAGTTCTAAGAATGGCACCCATTCCCTTTGGGAGGTTTTTTGATAAAATACTTTTTAAGCGGATACGTTCGTTACGGTCTTCAATTTTTTTTGAAATCCCGATTTGTGGAACATTGGGCATCAAAACTATCAATCTTCCGGGAAGAGTGAAGCATGTTGTAAGCTTTGCCCCTTTTACATTAACGGGCTCTTTACTTACCTGAACAAGAATGGACTCATTTTCCAAGAAAATTTTACTTATATCCATCTCTCGTTTGAGTTTTCTATTTATGCCTTCTTGTTCTTCAGGGGTTTTTCCCTCTGTTATTCGTTCTGCAGCTAACGCTCTGTCTACTTCAGTGATATGAAGGAAGCCCGCCTTTTCTTGGCCTATATCTACAAAAGCTGTTTGTATGCCAGGTAAAACTTTAGCTACCTTTCCCTTAAAAAAGCATCTTTCAAGCTCTAATTTGTTGTGTGAATCAAAATAAATGTCCTGTAATTGGTCATTTCTCAGGACAGCTACCCGTGTTTGCCACGGATTATGATTAATTAAAATTTTTTTCATCTAATCCTTGTTGTCGTTATGTTTAATTTTATAAAACTCTTAAAAGAGAATAATTTAGATAACTTTCTTTATTTTAGTTTAGAATATTTTCAATAAAAAGATAAGCCTGGCAAAAACATCAATAATTGGTAAGTTATCGAGAAATCTGATATTTTTACTTATTGAAGGCTAGCTTTGTAAGATTTAAGTGGTTTTTTTAAAAAAGGGAGAGTGTATGAGAAATTTCGGAGCATTTGTATTATTAATTACCCTATTTTTTTCTGGATGTGGAAAAGAAAAAAAGTCTGTATCCAATAAAAATTCAGAAATGGCAATGCAAAAGTATCAGACTTCTAGAGCTAGAGGGCAAATAGATGAGTATGTATTTGAAGATAACTCTAAAGTTGAAGAGTTTGATTTTGTAACAGAAGATCAAAAAGTAAAGACGCCAAAAAAAGAGGCTTATAGTTCGGAAACTGATGTAGCTGAAGAACTTTTGGAGGAGGAGTTGGGAGGAGAAACCTTGGCATTTTCTGAGTCAAAAGATGATGAGGATGGTTTTGAAAGAGTTCAATTTGAGTTTAATACAGATAGATTACATAAGGGACAAGAGGAGAAACTACATAAAAATATAGAAGTGGCCAGAAAAATAGCTTCAAAAGAGAACAATGTAGATGTTCGTGCTTATTGCTGTGAAATGGGAGCTGCCGACTACAATCTTGCGCTATCTCAAAAACGTGCAAATGTTATTAGACAAGAAATGATAAATCATGGAATTTCTCCTAGTAAAGTTACAGCTGTTGGGAGGGGACAAGAATATCAGGTAGCATGGTCTAATGCTAATGATAGAGTTGTAAGAATTAAAGAATTATCTCCAAATAGAAGAGCAGAATTTTCTATAACACCAAATAATTAATAGAGGGGAGGATTCATTCCTCCCTTATTTCTAGAATTTTATTGTTATGCTTCCACCGATGGCGTTAGTTCCTTTCCAACTGCTAAAAGCGCTTCTTTTATTGTCTTGTCTTAGAAGGTACGTTTTTGCGTCTACAGAAAGTTTTTTAGTTTTTATATTGATTTTCATTCCCAAAATCAAACGATTTCGGTCTATTTGGTCAAGTCCGTTATAATGATAAAAAAGCTCGTCTGATATGTATCCGCTTATAGGGCTAATTTTAAATATTTCGAAACCTAATCGTCCACGAAATGCTATTCGGTTAGAACTTCTCTCTAAAACTCTATAAATAACTTTAATGCGTGAATCAAGCTGGCTTCCAAGTAAAGAAAATTTGGTAAGCCATATAATTCCAGGACGAGATTCTAGTTTCCATTTTCCAGATGAGGATTCTTCATATATTTGTCTAAACTGGAGCCCAATAGAATTATCATCGTTAATTATTTTGTGATGGATAGAGGGTTCTCCATGTGTATAAAAATGGTTATCAAAATCATTTTTAAAACGATTTTCTAAATCGATTTTTATTTTAAGGTTTTTATTCAGTTTTTTTTCAGCACCTATAGTAGTCCAAAGTTGCCAGTCGGTGGCAGATATAGTTTGATTATAAAATAAAAATAATATTATTGTCGCTTTATATATTTTTCTCATAGTTTATTCAGTTTCAATTGTAATTGTTTTTGAAAATTTATAAAATCGAATATACATAGCTTTAAAAATTTAGGTAAATATTCAATATGAAAAATAATTAATTTTAGGTATCTGAAATTATTGTAATTGCCTTTTTATTTTCTCATTCTAGCTTTAAAGTTTCTTGGTTAAAGGCCTTTTTTCTTTTAACTAAACGAAAGTCTAACTCTCTTTCCCTCTGATTTTGTATCTTAATATAAAATACTGATTTCTTTTTTTAGGTAAAACGATGCTTAGTCAATTATTAAATTTTTTAGATTTAGTAGATGATTTTTTTTGGGATTATATGGGCGTTCCAGTTGTTTTGGGTTTGGGGCTATATCTTTCTATAAAGTCCCAATGGTTTCAAGTTCGTGCTTTTCCTCGTATAGTTGGCACTTTTATTTTTTATATTAAAAAGATTGATAAGGGTTTAGGAGAAAGGGGGATAGCTCCGGTTTATGCCTTTTTTGCTTCTATTGGTGGATGTATAGGTGTTGGGAATATTGTTGGGGTTGCAACGGCTGTACAAATTGGTGGACCAGGAGCGATTTTTTGGATGTGGGTTACAGGCTTAATAGGTATGATTATTAAATATGCTGAAATTTATTTGGGTGTAAAATTTAGAGTTAAAAACTCTAATGGCAGTTATGATGGAGGCCCGATGATTTTTTTGCAGCAACTTTTTAAAACTAAGTGGGTACCGCGGATAGTTGCTCTACTTTTATGTGTATATGGTGTAGAAATTTATATGTTTAGAATTGTTACCCACAGTGTTTCTAGTATTTGGTCTATAAATAGAAATATAATAATTGCTTTGTTGCTTTTATCCATTTTGATAGTTGCAAAAGGTGGTATTAATATAGTGGGTAAAATTAGCACGGCTATAATGCCCGCTTTTCTTACGGCGTTTTGTGGTATGAGTTTATTTGTCATTATTGCTAATATCAGCATTCTGCCTAGAATTTTTTTCATTATAATTAAATCTGCTTTTACAGGCCATGCTGCAATAGGTGCATTTGCTGGAAGCTCGATCTTGCTAACTATGTCTCAGGGTGTTAGAAGAGCTTGTTATACGGGTGATCTGGGTGTTGGATATGCTTCAATTATTCATAGTGAAACTAAAGAGCCAAATCCCGAAAGACAGGCAGCTTTAGGGGTTTTGGGCATTTTTTTAGATACTTTTGTAGTGTGCAGCCTTAGCGTTCTTGTTATTTTGATAACTGGGGTATGGAAGGGTGGTTTTCACGAAGACGTAGTTGTTGCATCTGCATTATCTACTTATTTTAAACACGTTGATATTATCTGGCCGTTTTTTGTTTTTTTATTGGGATATTCTTCATTAATAGCTTTTTTTTCTGCTGGAAGAAA
This sequence comes from Candidatus Babeliales bacterium, assembly GCA_023128415.1. Lineage (GTDB taxonomy): Bacteria > Babelota > Babeliae > Babelales > UBA12411 > JAGMEA01. The sequence goes on along the minus strand of JAGMEA010000013.1, from coordinate 22,724 downwards.
AGCAGCTATATTTTTGTCCCCTAAATATGGTTCAAAATTATTTTATGTTTACGCGGTTTTGGCTTTTTTGAGTTTTTCTTTCATAGGGGAAGAGAGGCACAGCTTAATGATAATGTCGATTGCAGGGGCTCTTTTAGCGATAATTAATTTATATGGAATGGTAAGACTGAGGGATAAGATTACATTCAAAATGGCTGACGGTAAAAAATAGTTTTTTATTTAAAATTTATATTTAAGCTTAATCCCAATACATTTGAACTACTCCAAGATCGACCTTGTGCAAATTTATAGTCATCTCGTAAATAATACAGGTTTAAATTAAAGCTTTGATTCACTTCAAAATTTAGTCCAAATGTTGCGCGATTTTCATCTAATTTTTTAAAGCCATTGTAGTTATAGAAAATTTCATCGTCTATGAAAAAAGCAAAACTCTTTTTTAATACCTTTTTACCACCTATCTTCAACCTAACAACTTCTCTAGAATTTTGATTTTGTAATATTCTATACATCAATTTTAGATGTGAATAAACTTCAATTTCTTTTACGTCAAATGAATATTCGACGTTGATTATAGGAGAGAACTCCAAGATCCATTTTTTCTTAAAATTGTTGGTTGTTTTAATTGCTCCAACTCTTAATGTTGGAGATAGCGAAAGCTTATCTAGGGGTTTGTAAATATATGAAGAGTCTAAAATATAATAATAGGGTTCTCCAATAAACTTTTTAAAATCCATTTCGTGATAAAAATTATACGATGTTTTTTCTGAAATAGGTTTGTTGAGCGAATTTCCAATCCAAACTTCAAAACCTTCTTCAGCATGTAAATTAAAAAATAGAAAAAAGGTTATTAACAAAATTTTCTTTTTCATGGTTTCCATGTTTCCATACGTATAGTGAAACTTCTCAAACATATATTAGATTATTTGGGTATAATTTTTGAAGCTTTTTGGGAATAGAGGATATATTTATTCAAGATGGAACAACAAAGATAGAGCTATCAAAATCTTCGAATTTGATGTTTTTTAATAACAAGAAAATTTCATTAAATGATTGTGATTTGATAAAAATTTGACGAATTTCTGAGCGTTTGAGTTTAAAAATAGAAGGTTTAACTGGACCTAGCAAAGTTAGGTTTAATTTCTTATCTATTTTTATTTTTTCCAATAAAGCTAGCAGTTTTTCAGTGTCTCTATCAGCTTTATCAGAATCATTATTTTTTAATTCCAAATGAGCAAAACGGCATATGGGCGGGTAATTAGCTAGGATTCTAAACTCCATTTCATATTTATAAAATTTTAAATAATCTCTTTCGTCTGTAAAGTTAAAAACATTATTATCGTTAATGATTTGTAAGATGACTTTACTATGTTTATTTTCTCTGCCAGCTCTTCCAGATACTTGTAAAATTTGCTGCAATGCTATTTCATTTGCGTTATAAATTGGAAAATGAAGCCCCATATCGGCCCACAAAACTCCGACAAGTGTCACCTTGGGGAAGTGGTATCCTTTGGTTATTGTTTGAGTTCCGACAAGAATGTCTATATCTCCATCTTCACAAGCTTTTACCGTGTCGATCCACTCACGCTTTTGTACTGTTGTATCTAAATCTGCCCGTTTAATTTTTGCTTTCGGAAATAGTTTTTGTAATATTCCAACAACTTGCTGTGTTCCAATGCCCTTTTTCAAAAAGTCCTTGGATTGGCAACTGGGGCATATTGGTGCGATTTGTTGTTGATGGCTGCAATAATGGCATTTGAGGATTTCCTGATTAAAATTTAATTTATGGAGAGTTAGGCTTACTGAGCAATTTGGGCATTCGAATACAAAGTTACATTTTTTACACAATAGAAAAAAACTATAACCTCTTCGGTTTAAAAAGATTAAAACTTGTTCTTTTTTTTCTAATGTTTCCCCGATAGCTTTTTCTAGTTTTCGCGAAATCCAAAAGTTTTTTCTTTTGCCTTCTTCAGATAACAAGACTTTTTCAATTTTTGGGAAGTCTCCAGAAAATCGCTTCTTTAATTCAAAGAGTTTCCAGTTTCTTTTTTTAACATTATTTATTGAATTAATAGAGGGTGTCGCGGATCCTAGCAGAATAGGAATATCGTAAGTATAAGCTCTAACTAGGGCGATTTCTTTACTATTAAGTTTAGGGTGTTTTTTTTCCTGGTAATTTGATTCATGTTCTTCATCAACAATAATTAATCCTAAGTTTGAAATAGGTAACAATATTGGAAGATGAATCCCTATGATGATAGTTGGCTTTTCTGTTATCAGTCTTTCCCATAATATTTTTTTTTCTTTAGCTTTTGTTGCGCTGTGAAAACTAAAAATTGGGGTATTTTGAGGCATTTTTTGTTTCAATAGTTGTTTAAATTGAATACTTAGAGATACTTCGGGGTGCAGAAGGATTACGGATTTATTTTGTGCTAGGTTATTAAGTATTAATTTGATATAAACTTCTGTTTTTCCTGAACCTGTTACACCATGGAGAAGTACCGGGTTATACTTAGGGTTGCATGCTAAAGGATGAAAGTAGTCGACTATTTTTTGTTGGTCTGGTGATAGTATAGCTCCCGGGGTCTCTTGTTGCTGTGTTACTATTGATTCTGCTGATTCTTTAAATTTTAAAAATTGTTGTATGCGCTGATAAAAGAACGTTGGCGATATAAAATAAATTTTACTAATTTTAGAAAGGAATATGTGGTATTTAGTGTCTGCTGGAAGGGTTTCTATTTCTATAGCCTCCCTAACCTTAAACGTTATTTCCTTTGGTTTTTCCTTATAAATTTTTAAAATTACAGAAGGCAAAGATTTATTTTTTAGAGGAACGGTGATTATGGTATTTTCTGTTATTGCCCATGAATCTGGAACGCTATAAAATAGCTCCTTCGGAAAGCCTTTTAGTAATTTTACCTTGATAAACATGAGGTATTTTTTCCCTATAACTTTTTTCCCAGCTTAGCACAATTATTGGCATTATAGTTTGTTTTAAGCATTGTTTTTGTTAATTGCTATAATATTTATAGCCGACTTGGTAAAAAAAGCAGATTAATTTGGGACTTTTTGGGTTGGGTAAATTAGCTATTACTTTTTCTTTTGTGAAAAGCTAGAATTGTTACCCAGTAGGGCTTATCCAGTTTTTTTTTATTATTTGAAAACTTTTTTTATTTTCGTATAAATTTATTGACACTCTTGATTTATTTGACAAATGGGCCTCTGTTTTATCTATAATGAGATTAGGTGGTCTGCAATTATATGGCAGAGCTTTTTATAGGATTAAGGTTCTTATTGAGGCCTATGCTTGTAGAAAGAAAAACCTCAGCTCTGTATAGAATGCAGAGCCGCCATGGTGAAATGAAATATAAGGAGGGTAGACAATGGCAGTTAAAAAAAGAAAGACAGTTAAGAGAAAGACAGCTAAGAAGACAACAGCTAAAAAGAAAACTGTAAAGAAAAAAACAGTTAAAAAAAGAACTGTTAAGAGAAAAACAGCTAAGAAAAAGACAGTTAAAAGAAAGACAGCTAAAAAGAAGACAGCCAAAAAGAAAACAGTTAAAAGAAAAACAGCTAAGAAGAAAACTGTTAAAAGAAAGACAGCTAAAAAAGCTGCACCTAAAAGACGCAAAAGAGTTAAAAAAGCTAAAAAGGCTTAATCGTCTGAAATTTGACTTTTATAGGGGTACCCAAGAAAATTTACAATATCTGAGTCGATCTAGACTCGATGTTGGTGTTTATAGTGGTACCCTTTTCTATTTGTTTTAATTCTATTCCCTTTAGTTTTGCCCAATTTTTTATAGATGTAGGAAAATGTTCTTGCGCCAGTTCTAAGAGTCCAACAGCGTATTGTTGTATTTCCCATTGAGCATGATGATCTGATCTTAATCTGACAAAGTGGAAAAGAGATACTAGGTTGCATGTGAAGATGAACTCTGTATAAGTACATAGAGGCAAAACTCCCCGAGCAAGCTCTCTACAAACTCCTTCAGCTAATAACTTTTTATAGGAATCCTTAGCTGTTTCTAATGATTTAATGTACGCTTCGCGGTTTTTTGTATCAGTTTCTCCTAGCGCCTCCACAGATCCCTGCTTATTGCTTAAGTCTTGAGTTCGCCATGATTTTGGTACATAAAAATCCATTGGAAGTTCAGCATATCTTCCGCTGATCTCGTTGTAACTTACCCCAACTCTATGTCTCATCCATTGACGAATTATATATATAGGAACTTTGATTCGGTATGATAATTGATTATGCTCAAAAGGGCTAGTATGTTCATGTTTTATAAGATATCTAATAAGCTTTTCATCTTTTTCGGTAAAAGTTTGGTTCCAACCTCCAAAGCTTACTCTTGCAGCGTTTGCTACGTCTAAATCGCTACCACTTGCTCTGATAAGTTCTATCTTACTGATTCCATCTTGTAGTGGATCAATGAATGTTTTCGTCATTTGGATTCCTTTTAAGTTTTTATTTTTAGAAAGCTTAACTAGGAATTAAGAAAAACTTAAGATTGTTTTGACATTTTTTTATAGAGGCCTACCATTAGCACAAATTTTGAAGTAATTATTCTACAATTAAAGGGTAAAAAGTGATTAAAAAATTTTTATGGGCAGTATTAATAATGACAAGCCTTGCTTCCCCAATAAAATGTAGCGCTTATGATGCTAGTATCGCCGGGGCTCTACAGCATATAGCTCATAAAATGGATCGTGCTGAGCGTGTAGGATCTTTGACAATACATCCGAGATATAGCAACATTATTTATGTTCTGGTTGATAGCAAAATTTATTGTTTACAAAGTGATAAAATAGTAGCTATCATTGATCTTGTTAGTGGTAAAACCTATACACCAGAAGAGTTTTATTCTTAAAACTATTAATACTTAAATCCTATTGACTCATAGACTTCCTGTAAGGTTGTTGAGGCAACTTTATTTGCTTTTTTTGCTCCATTTTCTAAAGCAGATCTAACTTCATTAGGTTTTTGAATTAACGCTTCATACCTTTCTCTAATTGGATTCAAAAAATCTGTAATATTCTTGAATAATTGTTTTTTGCAGTCGATACATCCTATTTTTGCATTAATACATCCATCAACAACCCAGTCTAAATCCTTTTGATTTGAGAATAGCTGGTGTAGTGAGTAGATATTGCAAATTTCAGGATTGCCAGGATCAGATTTTTTTATTCTGGCTGGATCGGTAGCTGCTACGGATAGTTTTTTCCATATAGTATCTTCATCTTCTACCAAACTAATATAATTGTTTTTACTTTTGCTCATTTTGGCAGTTCCATCAAGTCCAACAACTTTTGTTGTTTGTGTATGTAGAGTTTGAGGTTCTTTAAAAAGTTCTTTGAATTGATTATTAAATTTTTTGGCAAGTATTCTAGTGAGCTCTAAGTGTTGTGCTTGGTCTATTCCGACGGGAACAGTGTCCGCTTTATAAATTAAAATATCTGCAGCTTGTAGGACAGGATAAGAAAATAATCCTAGATTTGCTGTATTATCACTTTTTGCTTTTTCTTTATATTGGATCATCCTTTCCATTTGACCCATTGGAGCTAGGCAACTTAAAATCCACGCAAGTTGTATATGCGCGGGAACATCTGATTGAACAAAGAGAGTGCTTTTTTGAGGGTCAATTCCTACAGCCAGAAGGGTTGCAGCCATTTGAATAATATTTTGAGAAAGGAGTTTTGGTTCTTGCGGAACTGTTATAGCATGTTGGTTTACAATAGAATAAAAACACTCATGGCCTTCATTCTGCAATTTTAACCAATTGATAAGGGTTCCGAAATAATTTCCAAGATGTGGTATTCCTGTTGGTTGTATACCTGAGAATACGCGCATAACAAATCCTTATGTATAATTTAGATAAAATATTTTTAGAGACAAAATTTGGATTAGTATACTAAATTGGGATAGTAAATTCACTATTTAAGGAGAAGGTTTTGTTTTTCTACTTCCTAATGTTCTTTTTGTTAGATCTAACCATCTGGCAAGTTTTTAGTACTTGGAGCTTTTTTGGAACGTTAATTTATTTTACCATTATTCTTGTGGATATTAATAAGATACCCAAATTTGGCGTATTTTTACTCCTCTTAGAGGATTTTTTAGTTTATGGTGTATTTGGGCTATCTTTGGCTTATCTTGTCCCTATCTTGTTATTTTCCCCCAAAATCAAGATTCTTTTTAGGGAAGGTTCTATTATTCCACAAACGTTAATATTTTTGTTTTCATTCGGAATTTATTATTTATTGTTAAAAACAATAAATAATGGCTATTTTGCTTTGTCCCAATCGACAATTAAAATTATTTTGTCTAACCTTATAATACTAATAATATCTTTGAAAATTAGAGGATTTTTAGGCATGCGGGGTAATCGCTCCTGAACAAATTTAAAAAGTTGTGTGGGAGAGGAAAGTCCGGACTCCAAGTGGGAGGATGCCCTAGGAGGCGATCTGCGGGGGTTTAGCCAACTAGGGGAGGCGAAAGTCTATGGAAAGTGCCACAGAAACTAAACCGCCTGATAAAACAGGTAAGGGTGAAAATGTGTGGTAAGAGCACACGGGTATATGTAGCAATATATATGCAGGGTAAACCCCATCCGGAGCAAGACAAAATAGGTAGGTTACGAGTCCCCACTCTTAATTAGCCTACGGGTATGTCGCATAGATAGATGATTACCACCTTGAATATAAGGTACAGAATCCGGCTTACAAGCATGCCTCAAGCCTCAGGATAGTTTTAATGAAGTACAGTTTTTTTTGGGTTTCTCCGTTTTTATTATTTTTTCTTGGGTATTTTTTTACTCATCTTTTTCTTAGTAGTAATCAAATTACTATTCCAAGTGTCATTGGTAAGCCGTTAATTCAGGGGATTTCTACATTATCTGATTTGGGTGTCAATGTTCGATTTCTGAAAGAAAAAGAAGATGCTTGTTTGGAAGAAGGAATTATTTTAGACCAGCTGCCGAAAGCTGGAGCTAAACTTCGTGCTAATTATCCAGTTAAAATAATAGTATCCAAAAAACCAGAACCTAAAAAGGCACCTGCTTTTGTAGGTAAGACCATAAACAATATTAAAAATGAAGCACAAAAGCACGAGTTAGGTTTAAAGGTTTATAGTGTTCATAGCTTCGATCCAATTAGAACTTGTGTTGCACAATCTCCGAATCCAGGGAGCCATGTTTTAAGGGACATTGTTGTTTATATCTCGGACGGCATTTCTTTTTTAAGTATTTTTCCCGACTTAATAGGGGAGTTTGCCTCAGAGGCTCAGGATTTTCTTTTAGGAAATGGTATTAGAACCGAATTATTCCATAAAGATCCCGTAGGTGATAACCATTTTTGCATTAAGTGTAGAATTCTAGAGCAAAAGCCTATGGCGGGGTCAATAATTGATATAAATAAAAAACCAAGAGTTCAACTCTTGGTAGGATAAAGAATTAATTTACCCTTAAAGTTATTTTTATAGCCTTCTAGTTCTTTTATATAATGTTCAATCTTAATACTTTCATTTGTTAAGCCATATAAATGGGCTTCTTTAAGCGTAGGATATAGCCACGTTATTGCATAATTTATTTGATTTAAGCTCTTTTGTTTAAGATCTTTTGATTGTTCTTTTTTATATTTTGTTAGGTTGTTTTTGGCTTGCTTTATAAATGATTTTCCAATTTTATTAACAACTATATCAGCACGGTATCTAACCACCCGTTTTAATATATTTTTATCCAGGACATTATCTACTATTAGTGCTTGATTTTGTAATAAAGATATAAATAAATTTGCTAGTCTTTTTAGGTCATTGTGGGAAGAAAAGGCGTCTTTGCCTTTGGTCATTGCTTTGTTATGAATTTCTAAAGCTTTTTGTTGTACTAAGCCGACGAATTTTTGAAGATTTGAGTGCAGCTCTTCAGAGCGAGGGTTTCTTTCTCCAATTAGTTTGGCATAAACTTCTTTTATGGATTGATCTATTGCCGTTAGTGGTAACGTATTTAGAGATATAATAAAAGCTGCTAATAAAAATTGTTTTTTCATAGAGTTTCCCCAAGTTTTTTATAAAAGAAATTATAAATTTCTCCTTATTGTAATATTTTAAGTGAATGATTCTCAATGCTTTTATGATTGTAATTTTTTTGGCTTTTAATCAAGCATTTAGGCCCTTTTGGTATTTTGTTTTTCTTCAAAAAGAAGCTATAATGAGAAAATTTCGTAAAACATCTGGGGGGATACATGCGCATGGATAAAATTATAATAAAAGGTGCTAGACAGCATAATCTTAAAAATATTGATTTAGAAATTCCTAGAAATAAATTGGTTGTTATTACAGGAGTTTCGGGCTCCGGCAAAAGTACTTTAGCTTTTGATACTTTGTATGCAGAGGGACAGAGGCGTTATGTTGAGAGTTTATCAAGCTATGCGCGTCAATTTTTAGGTGTAATGGATAAACCAGATGTTGATTCTATTGAAGGATTAAGTCCAGCTATATCTATAGAACAAAAATCTATATCAAAAAATCCTAGAAGTACGGTTGGGACAATTACAGAAATCTATGATTATTTACGTTTATTATACGCACGTATTGGTAAAATTCATTGCCCAAAATGTAAAAGCCCGGTTTCTCCTCAAACGTCTGACATGATTACCGATAGTGTTATGCGGCTCAAGGGTAAAGAAGTTCAAATATTTTCGCCTGTAGTTCGCAAAGAAAAAGGGACCCATAAAAAACTATTTGAAGATTTATCTAAAGAGGGATTTTCCTTAGTTCTTATTGATGGAGAAGAATTTTTTACTGATAGTGCAATAACTTTGGATAAGAACAAAAAGCATGATGTTCTGGTTGTTCTGGATCAATTTAAAGTGGAAGATCGCCATCATGTTTCAGATTCCATCCAAACAGCCTTAAATCTTTCTAAAGGCTATGTAATTATTAAGACTTTGGATGATTTACAGAAAAAACTTTATACGTCCCATTCTTCTTGCACTAATTGTGATATTTTTTTAGAAGATTTTGATCCCCGACATTTTTCCTTTAATTCTCCATTTGGAGCTTGCCAGGAATGTAGTGGTTTGGGAGTAAAATATACTTTTGATGAAGATTTAATTATTCCGGATAAGGGTATTGCTATAGGGGATGGAGCGCTCAAAGCCTTTAGATTAGTTGATGGGTATAGAGTGCGAGAAATTGCTTCAATTGCTAAGATTTGTGAATTTAGCATTTTTAAACCTTGGAAAGATCTTAGCAAGGTAAATCAAAAAATAATTCTTTATGGCTTGGATGAAAGTGATGCTCAGGTTTATAAACTTTGGAAGGGTAACAAAGCCTTTGAATATTTAACTGATTATGAGGGGGTTGTACCATTACTTGAACGACTTTATGAAGGCACGGATAGTGATTTTAGGAGAAAAGATCTCGAACGATTTATGCGTAGCCATAAATGTGCTGTATGTAGTGGTAAAAGATTAAACAAAGAAGCATTAGCAGTTTTTATTAATGGGTTAAATATTATTGATGTTACTGAATTGAGCATCGAAAAAACATTAAGGTTTTTTAAAGATATAAAACTTTCTAACAATGATGCTTTAATTGCAGATTTGGTTTTAAAAGAAATTATTAGCAGGCTAACTTTTCTAGAAAGCGTAGGCCTAAATTATCTTTCTTTATCTAGGAACATGGAAACTATTTCTGGTGGAGAGGCTCAACGCATAAGACTAGCAACTCAAATAGGTTCTAACCTTATGGGCGTAATGTATATTTTGGATGAGCCATCTATTGGTCTTCATCAACGGGATAATGAGAAGTTAATTAGTACGTTAAAGCGACTTAGAGATTTAGGAAATACAGTTATTGTAGTAGAACATGATGAGGATACTGTTAGGGCAGCAGATTATGTTGTTGATATTGGACCGGGTGCAGGTGTTCATGGGGGAGCTGTTGTTTCAAGTGGAACCCCAGAAGAAGTAACAAAAGATCCAAATAGCTTAACAGGTAAGTATTTATCTCGAGAATTAAAAATATCTGGAGAAAATAAAAAACGTGAGCCAAAAGGTTTTATAGAAGTTAAAGGTGCTAGAGAAAATAATTTAAAAAATATAGATGTTAGGTTTCCAACGGGTGTTTTAACCTGTGTCACTGGAGTTTCTGGTTCTGGAAAGTCGACTTTAGTTAATGGAATCTTAGCTAAAGCTTTAGCTCAAGAATTATTTGGAAGCAAAGAGATTCCTGGAAAATATGATTCAATTCAACATGATATTGGTAATTTAATTGTTATAGATCAATCTCCAATAGGACGAACTCCTCGTAGTAATCCCGTTACTTATACTAAGATTTTTGATTATATAAGAAAGTTATTTGCTGCTACAAAGGAAGCTAGGGCTAGGGGATACAAAGAGGGAAGGTTTTCCTTCAATGTTCGTGGTGGTAGATGTGAAAATTGCCAGGGCGATGGAACAATTAAAATAGAAATGAATTTTTTACCTGATGTGTATGTTAAGTGTGATGAATGCGATGGAAAGCGATATAACCAGGAAACGTTAGAAATTTTATACAAGGGTAAAAATATTCATCAAATTTTATCTATGAATATTGAAGAGGCTTTAAAATTTTTTGATGCTGTTCCGCTAGTAAAACGTAAGTTGCAAACTTTATATGATGTTGGTCTTTCATATATTGAGTTGGGGCAAAGTGCAACCACTCTCTCTGGTGGAGAGGCTCAGCGTATCAAGCTGAGTCGAGAATTATCAAAGACGTCTACAAAAAATACCCTTTATGTTCTTGATGAACCAACTACAGGGTTACATTTCGATGATGTTAATAAGCTTTTAGGTGTTTTAAGTTGTCTAGTTTCTAAGGGGGCTTCTTGTATAGTTATAGAGCATAATCTTGATGTAATAAAAAATGCTGATTATATAATAGATCTTGGCTTGGAAGGTGGGGATGCTGGAGGAACCATAGTTGCTACAGGCTGCCCTGAAGAGCTGGCAAAAAGTGAAAAAAGCTATACAGGTAAATTCTTAAAAAAGCTTACAAATTTTAAATAATCCCAAAAATCATTAAATTCGCCTTATTTTCAATAAGGGCATTTGATCGCCTATTATGAGGTGTTATATTCAAATAGAATGGATATTAGAGCCTTAAAATGGGATTGTTTATGAACAAATCATATTTACTTTTTATAACTAGTCTCCTTACTTTTAGTGGAATAGTTTATGCTCCTCCTAGGCGTATAAAGGGAAAGGGAGCTGCTGCATTAGAAGCTGCACATCAAAAGTTATTTCGCAAGGAATGGGCGGGATTAAGTGAAAATCCATTAGAACATTTTTATTCAAGAGTACGTTGTTTAGTTGATAATCCAATTCGTTTTACTTCTATTTTAGACAAAGAAATAATCATGCTTCAGAACGATATTGAAGAGATGAGAAGCATATTTAAAGATTTAAGAAAAATATACGATGAAGCAAAGGATAAGGAAACTAAAGAAAAATTTGATGGACTTATGACGGATGCTTTAGCTTCAATACGACATACTAATAAAGCGATTATGCAAGCCGAATTTGAAAAGATGGTAATTCTTAAAAAGTGTATGTTTACATCGGGTGATCCAGCAAAAAAATGGTTTACAATGGATGATGTTGAATTGGCTTTAAATAAGGCGAGAGAGTATTTTAGTGATAGTTTACCTCCGATTGAGTTATTTGGCAGAGCTATTGCTCACATGTTAGGAATTACTAACTTAGACTATTTTAAAGAATTATCTGAACAGGATGGAGCTTCAGCAGCCTCTGCTGCTCAGCCTAAATCTCAACGCTTTCAACAAGTGGAAGTTGATCCTGATATTGAAGAATTTGATTCGGAAGAAGAATTGGGTCAAGAAGGAGTTTCGGTTTCTATTGTAGCTATAGAAGAGGCGCATTCTTCGAAAGAATCTGAAGCTGAGCTTTCTCATTTTACCAAGGTTAGAAAACCATATGCAGTTACAAGGACTAATATTGATGTCAAAATATGGGATTGTAAGTGTAGACGTATGATTCAAATATTTAATCCTATTACGGGTGAAAAATATACGGGTAAGGCTGTAACAGAATATAATTCAAGTCAAAGAATACAAAAAAAGAGGGGTGATTATTATCATGATTTTCCAAGGTTTATAATTAACAGATTTTCACATGCATTTGGAGTTGTTTCTCAACGTAGAAATGGGAGCGGAGTACTTGATATGGTTTTATCAATGAGAGCCTGTTTTTTTGAGCTTGATGAGGGAGATAATCCTATAAACCCAGTATATGGAATGATTAATATTACCTGTGGTGGCTCAAATGGAAAATGGTATCACAAGTGGTTTGAACCATTCAAAAAGCAGATATTTAGATCAGAATAATTTTTGACAATTTCGATCCCCGATCAATCCTGAGATTGAGGGTTTCCTGTTGTTTTAATTTTTAACAAGACACCGCGGAATTCTCCATCTATAATCTATTTGATTTAGGTGGAGATGGATAGCGATCAGACCAGGTCTGAAAAATAAGCTTTATCTAAAATGATTATTCAGATAAAATATTATGAGAAGCAAAGTTAGTATTCAAAAATCAAGATACAAACTTTGTTATAAGAAAGTTTGCTGCCGCTGTATTTGATAATTGTAAATAGGGCAGGAACTGCCCGAATCCAAGCCTGTGGATCATGCTCTGGCGGGGACTGTTGCGCTTGCTAACAGTTTAGCTATCATGGGGTGAAGCAGGAAGCCGCCACTAAGGAATCAATGATTCCAAAGCTTCAAGCTTAGTGGTCGGTAGTTCACGAGAATAAGATGCTAAGTAAGTTTAAATTAATTTCCGATAAAATACCTAGGGGTGATCAACCTAAGGCGATAAAAAAACTTGTTGATGGATATAACAAACATGCGAGACAGGTTTTGTTGGGTATTACTGGAAGTGGTAAGACCTTTACAGTGGCTAATGTTGTAAGCCAAATTAATAAGCCAACGTTAGTTTTAGCTCATAATAAAACATTGGCATTTCAGCTTTACACAGAATTTAAAGAATTATTTCCAAATAATAGGGTTGAGTATTTTATTTCTTATTTTGATTACTATCAGCCAGAATCCTATATGCCTCAAACAGATACGTACATAGAAAAGGATTCTAAAACAAACTCCGAAATAGAACGTATGCGGCTTAAGGCAACAGCCTCATTATTATCTCGTAACGATGTTATCATAGTTAGTAGTATTTCATGCATTTATGGTATTGGCAGTCCTAGTGATTGGCGCAATATGGCTCTGAATATCGAAGTAGGAGATAAATTTGATAGATCGGACTTTTTTAGAAGATTGATAAGTTTGCAATATGAGCGTAATAATACTGCTTTAGAAGCAGGGAGATTTAGGGTTAAGGGTAATACTGTAGATATAATTCTGGGATATGAAAAGTATATTGTAAGGGTTAATTTTTTAGGTGATAAGATAATTCGCATACAGGAATTAGACTCAGTTTCAGGGGAAAAACTATCTGCTTTAGATAACCTATGTATTTTTCCAGCAAGACACTATGTTGTTCCAGAAGAAAGAATAGATAAAGCAATAAGCTCCATTAAATCTGAATTAGAAATAGAAGCTTCGAAATTGCCTGATCTAGAGCGACAAAGACTTATACAGCGTACGAATTATGATATAGAAATGATCGAAGAGATGGGTTATTGTAATGGTATAGAAAACTATTCTGTACATTTTGAAGATAGAGATATTGAAAAGCCTCCATTTTGTTTGCTTGATTTCTTTCCTAAGGATTTTTTATTAATTATCGATGAAAGTCATCAATCAATTCCTCAGTCCAGAGCAATGTATCATGGTGATCGTTCTAGAAAGAGAAATTTAATAGAGCATGGCTTTAGGTTGCCAAGCGCTTATGGTAATAGGCCTTTAAAATTCGATGAATTCGAAAAATATTTTAACCATACAATCTTTGTTTCTGCTACTCCGGCTGATTATGAAATTTCTACCTCAGATCAACTTGTGGAGCAAATTATTCGTCCTACCGGGTTGTTGGATCCAATCGTTGAAATACGACCTGTTAGTGGTCAGGTGGATGATCTTATTGGAGAAGTTAGACAGGCAGTAAAAAATAAAAATAGAGTACTGGTAACAACTTTAACAAAGCGTATGGCTGAGGATTTAACAGAATACTTGAATAATGCAGGTATAAAAGTTCGTTATTTACATTCAGAGATAGATTCACTTCAGCGCAATGAAATTATTAGAGAACTGAGGCTAGGGGAATTTGATGTTTTAGTTGGTATAAATTTATTACGAGAAGGCCTAGATATTCCAGAAGTTGCGCTTGTTGCGATACTTGATGCAGACAAAGAGGGATTTTTGAGGGATGAGAGAAGTTTGATACAGACTATAGGCCGTGGTGCACGAAATTCTAATGGTCGTGTTCTTTTATATGCCGATAAAGAAACAAAATCTATTTATAGAGCTGTTAAAATTACAAAAGATCGTAGAATCAAACAAGAGCTTTATAACTCTGAGCATAAAATAACACCTAAAACTATTTATAAATCTATAGGCGAAGCTCAAACTATTGTAAAAACAACAAAGCATCTAGCAAAAAAAGAAATTCCCAAACTTGTAAAAAAGTATGAAAAGGAAATGCTGCTTGCCGCCGATAGGTTAGATTTTGAACGTGCTATAGAGCTTCGAAATTTTATAAAAAGTCTACGTAAAGATATTTAATGGACAAATTAGCCTTACAAAAAATACCTACATCTCCTGGTTCTTATATTTATATAAATAACCGTAAAGAAGTTATTTATGTTGGTAAGGCTAAAAATTTAAAAAAAAGAGTTTTTTCTTATTTTGCAGCTAAAGTACATGATGCTAAAACTGCTTTATTGATTAAAAATATTTCCTCGATTGATTTTATTGCAACTAATAATGAGATAGAGGCCTTGTTATTAGAAAATCGATTAATTAAAAAATATAAGCCAAAGTACAATATTCATCTAAAAGATAGTGCTAGATATTATTATATCCATATAACAGATGAAAAATTTCCGCGTGCTTTAATTGCTAGAAAAATAACTAACAAAGGTCAATTTTTTGGTCCATATACAGTGTCAATGTTTGATATTGTAAAATTAATTAGAAGGTTATTTAATCTGCGTGCATGCAGTCCAGGAAAACACACAAGGCCATGTTTATACTACCAGATAGGAATGTGTAGCGGTCCTTGTGGTAATAAAATTTCTAAAGAACGATATGATCAAAATGTTTTGGAGACAATCAAATTTCTTCGTTCAGGTGGAAGCCAAGAGCTCAGGGATGGATTAGAGAATAAAATGTTAGATGCAGCAAAACAGCAAGATTATGAAGCTGCATTGGAATGTAAAAAGAAATTGCATTTATTAGCTCAACTTAAGCAAAGGCAAATAGTTGATACTGAAAATAAGCAGGATCAAGATGCTGTTGCTATTGCTACTCTAGGGGAGAAAAGTTGTATTTCCATTTTGAAATTGAAAAAGGGTGTAATTTTACACAAGGAAGACTTTGTATTTCTTAGCTCAAAAGATCTGCTGGATGAATTTTTAAAAGCATATTATACAAAAAATCCAGCGCCTAGCGAAATTTTAGTAGGTGATAATTTTGATTCCACATTAGAGGAATATTTTTATAATTTGTGGAAGAGGAGGGTGGCGATTCTAAAACCTTCTAAGGGTAAAAAGTTGGACCTTGTTAATTTGGCATTAAAGAATGCATACCTACAGTTTAATTTAGAAGATCCTGTACTGATAGAAATGAAAGACGCTCTTCGCTTAGATGTCTTACCCCAAGTAGTAGATGTTTTTGATATTTCTAATTATGGCTCGTCAGTTGTTGTTGGTGCTTGTGTTCAATATAAGAACAAACAACCAAACAAAGGTTTTTGGAGATTGTACAATATTAAAGGTGACTTTGGTCAAGATGATTTTAGAAGCATTAATGAAGTTGTTAAAAGGCGTTACAGTAGTTTGGATTTGCCAGATTTAATAATTATTGATGGTGGTCAGATTCAGGTAGATTTTGCCCTGCGTGCATTAAAGGAGCTAGGTAAAACTTGTCATATTGTTGGTTTGGCTAAAAAAGAAGAAAGAATAGTATTTCCTGAGGGAGATTCATTAAAGCTAAATAAAAGATTGGATTTTTCAAAATTAATCATAAGAATGCGTGATTCAGTTCATAACTTTGCGATTGGGCATAGTCGTAATGTATTTAAAAATAAATATAAAAAATCTGAACTGGACGATATTCCTGGTATTGGTAGCAAAACTAAGTTTTTATTATTGCGTGAATTTGGAGATTTGGAAAATATAAAAAGAGCTTCACTGGGTGAAATTATTAAAGTTTTAGGTCCAAATAGAGGACGTAGAATTTACGAAAGTTTCAATAAATAATATTTATATATTTATGCCTGTAATACGTTTTTCAAAGTGGTGATAGTCATAAAATCCTTCATCGTTAAAGCATTCACCACCCCAAACCCATCCTCTTTCTATAAATAGATTGTATATGAAACTACCAGGATGTATCATACCAGGTTCTCTAAGCTTCCTATTATAATATTTAAGCCCAAATGGATCTGTTGGTTGAACAAAACCTATGTGGAAAATAAAAATGATTTTGTTGAGGGTTTATATCTATTGCTAGTCCAAAGGCATGCTTCGACCATCTATTTGTTTCAGCAACATATCTAACGCAAAGTGCATAACAATTATTGGCTAGGATTGATTTGTCGTCAGATCCTTGATAGTCATCCACCAATTTCATTCTTTCTATTGGGAACATTGCTTCAAACAGCTCTTCAAATATTTCAACAACCTCATCAGCAACTAATTTATGAATGATAATTTCACCGACATGAATTTTTCCATCGAAACCCCAATGGTTTAAGGTTATATATCTAATATTTTTAATATTAACAGGGGCTGGTTCTTGCCATGAATATTTCATGCGTTGAAATATTTTGTTTGTTATAGAGCTAGTTGATGACTGAAACATTTCTTCTGAATTAGATTTAATTGGAGTTTCTATTGAAAGTATAGTTGAAAGAGATAGGGACAAAAAAATAATTAAAAATATCTTTTTCATATCGACCGTTTAAAATTGTTTTTGTTTTGTTGCTAAGTGAACTATAGAGAATATTTATAATTAAAGGATAGATTTTCAATTTTTTTTTATAGCTTATTAAAAAACTAGGGCGTAGATTAAATCTACGCCCTATAATTTTATGCTGGTCTTGCACCGTTTGAACTAGATTGTTCTAACGCCCATTTTAATGTTGTATTTATAGCTGTAGTTACTAAATACCCAACAGCGGCTCTTTTTGCCACAGATCCAAGACGTTGGTTTTGGACAGGCATTACTTTTAATACGCATAAAGCAGGAGCTGTTCTACAAAATTGAGTTTGTAGTTCAGGGTTAGCTTTCAAAGTTTTGGCAAGATCTAATTGTGATCTTTTACAAGCTTCGACGGCCTCCTCTTCTCTACTTATTTCCGCAGAGCGGCAAAACTCCATAGTTTTAGTAACCTGTTCCATTAATAGAGTAATACGCTTATGCTCCTTTTTGGGAAGGGTTACAGGATTAGCTAATAATGATCCTGATAATAGCATTAAAGTTAAGAAGAATTTCTTTTTTGTATTCATAACAATAACCCCCATTTTTTACTTTTTTATACTATTGCAAATAAGGTTTCAAGAATTGGAGTCTCAATATTCATTAATTGAGCAAAACCCTCTTTTCCGGCCTTTACAGAGTCTTGTTTGTGACCATGCACAGCTTCTTCTAATCCGGGAAATGCTTCATCTCGTGCTAGAGTATATATAGCTTTTGGATCATTTCCAGGTTGCTCAAAATCAACAAGCATAAGTTTACCATCTCTTCCAAAAAAACAGTTTTGTACATGTGGATTCCAGAAATAGCCTCTATTTACAACTTCTTTAATTACTTTCATAATTCCTACAGCCAATGGATCACCAATTTCTACTCTTTGGGGTAATGTTTTCCAAATGTCAGCACTGCGAGGATCTATTTTTTCTGCTGATATTTTCTCCATTACTGTAGCAATTCTACAGCCTTCAGCATCTGTTAACTGAGAAGGACGTTGATCAGGAAGTCTATCACACTTATCGTTTATTAGATAAAAATAGTGCGGTACCCTTACTGCAGGGCTTTCAGATTCTTGTTGAGCTTCAACAATTGCATATACATCTTCAACATCATTTGCCCTTACAACTCCACTTATACACTGGTATACAGATTTCCATCTATATTTAGGTATTTTTATAATCCAGCCTTTAAGTGGATGTCCATCGGTTTCAGATGTAAAAACTAAATTACTATTTCCTGGAATTACTGTTAAACCATAACCGGATAGAATTTCATGCAGGTTATGAACCAATTGTTCGACATGTGTTTTTTGTTCTTCTGATAATCCTTGGCCATCAAGTGTTACTAGAGCTGAACGTTCAGCATGGTAATCAATTTTGAAATTTTTTAATTCTTTTAGCGTAGATATTAAATTACCATCTTCAAAAAGCGTTCTTAAAAAACCCTGTAGTTCTGGTTGATTTGCTTCCAAATTATAATAACTTCTTTCCATCAACGCTTCCTCTTGAGCGAAAGTAAAATATCCAAGCAGGGAGGCATTTATGGTGATTGCTAATGTTGCTATTAGCATAATTTGTTTTTTCACGTTAACTCCTAATTCTTTTTTATATAATTTTAGTTTTTTAAAACTTCATATCTCCTTTCAGGACATTCTTTTCCTGTATTTTTATACTAATAGAAATTATCATTAATGCAAGCAGCTATCTATTTTGGGCAAATTTATAAAATAAAGCTGTTTTTTAAATAAATCAGGATTTTTTATGAAAATTCACGATATTTTCAATATGTTTTTAGTAACAGAAGCCTTTTACAATGTGAAAACTTTACTCTATTCTTTGAGTAGATCGAGTTATTAAGGTAATGGAGGTTGAAAATGAGCAAAATAAGTAAATTGTCTATGGTATTTGGGTTAATATTGGGTTTAATTACACCAGCATTGAGGCCTATTTTAGATGAGGGAGCTATAGCTGCACCGCGCTTGGACCAGGTTGATGAGAAAACTTTGCTTAAAATGGCAATAAGGGCATCGATTCGTGAAGCAGATGCGAGAGCTCGGATGTTAGAAGAGGAAGCTAGTTTAGAGCAAGCAGAGATTAGAAGGGCTATATTAGAGTCTTTAAAAGATGCTAATGCGGGTAAGGCTTCAGAATAGTACTGCTTTATTGGATATTAATTCCATAAATATGCTTTGGGGGTTAGAAATTATGAAAAATACATTTAAAGTTTTGGGAACAATGTCCTTATTTACTTTGTTTGTTCCTTTTATACGACCACAGATCCAACGGGTAAGTGTGGAAGTAAATCAAGCTACCTATCAGGCTTCTTGGCAATGTGGTGCAATCGCATTATTTAATGCTACACAAGATGCTGGGTTAGATAGGTTAGAGTCAATTCGAATTATAAATTCTGAAAGCAATGGTGTATTTGAATCTTCAGGAAGTATGATTCGGGTTGCAAGAAATTTAAGACTTCGCAACTTGCACGTTATCACTTTAGGAAACAACAAAATTAAGATAGCTGAAGATCAAGGAACCATAGAGAATATTTTAGGCGAATTCAAATTGCTTAAAGATATGCAAACTATCTATTTTGTGTGTGTTTATGACCACAAAGTTGCCCCTAATATTGGACCGCATGGTTTTTTAGTTAAAATTCAAAAACAAAGAAATTTAAGAGATGCTATAATAACTGTTTATAAAGATCAATACGTTGTTGCAGATAGAGATGGTGATAGTTCTAAGATTATAGATGAATTGTTTAGACTACATAACTCAATAGGCATAGAAGCTGAGCCTGCTGTTGCATTTAAAAGAGACGACGAACTTGACTTAGAACAAGTTTTAAGAGCTTCTTTAGATGAGGCTGGATGTGCTAATGAGGCTTCTGTTCGAGAATTAGAAGCGATTAGAATAGCACAAGAGGTATCTTTGCAAGAGCAAAGACTAGTGGTTCAGGATGAGGATGCTGCATTGGCGGCTGCTATAGCTGCTAGTGAGGAGTCTGCACTCTCAGCGCCAAAAGATCCGGATGAAGATCAGATCGAGGTAGCAATAAGAGCTTCTTTGTCAGAAGGAGCAGAGAGGATTCCAACTTTTGAAGAAATTGCAGAGAGGCTTGAAAGGCTTAAAGAGAAAGCCAACCAAGCTTCAAGAGCGCAAGAAGATGTTGCAGGTCCAGTAGGCGTTGCTAATGAAGCTGTTAGAGAAAATCAGCGAATAGTTGGTTTAGAATATGCTCGAGCACAGGAACTTGCCGCAAGCGCTGCTTCAAGAGCAACAGCTAGACGAAAAGGAAAAAGAAGAGGATAAAAATCTCTTCAAAAAATTAATAAAAAGGGCGGTCTTTTAAAACCGCCCTTTTTTAGTATGTATTTTTTAATACATTCCTGGCATTCCACCCATTCCCCCAGGCATTTGAGGGGCAGTAGCAGGTTTTTCTTCAGGAATTTCACAAATAACAGATTCTGTTGTTAATAATAAGCTAGCAATAGATGCTGCATGTTGTAAGGCTGAACGTGTAACCTTAGCGGGATCAACAACACCGGCTTCAATTAAGTCACAATAAGACTCTGTTTTAGCATCAAAACCAACGGTTCCCTTAGAGTCTTTAATTTTGTTAACAACTATTGATGCTTCATGACCAGAGTTTGAAGCGATTATTCTAATAGGTTCTTCTATTGCACGTCTAATAATGTTAACACCTATTTGTTGATCGCCTAAAAGCTTTATTGAATCTAAGGCTGACTGAGTTCTTAATAAAGCAACTCCTCCACCAGGAACAATTCCTTCTTCTACTGCAGCTCGGGTTGCATGTAGAGCGTCATCAACTCTGTCTTTCTTTTCTTTCATCTCGGTCTCAGTTGCAGCACCAACTTTGATTACGGCTACTCCGCCGGAAAGTTTGGCTAAGCGCTCTTGAAGTTTTTCTTTGTCATAATCTGAAGTAGAAGCTTCAATTTCTGATTTAATTTGAGCAATCCTAGCATCTATATCTTGTTGTTTGCCTTGTCCCGCTACAATAGTGCAGTTATCTTTGCTAATAACTACTTTTTTACAGCTGCCAAGATTATTAGCAGTTACACTTTCAAGTTTGGTGCCAAGATCTTCAGAAACTACAGATCCATTAGTAAGGATAGCAATGTCTTGAAGCATAGCCTTTCTTCGGTCACCAAATTCTGGAGCTTTTACAGCAGCAACCTTGATGGTTCCTCTCATTTTGTTTACTACTAGTGTTGCAAGAGCTTCACCTTCTATATCTTCAGAGATAATTAAAAGAGATTGGCCTTGTTTTGCTATCTGTTCAAGAATAGGAAGAAGGTCCTTCATGGTGCTAATTTTTTTGTCACAAATTAGTATTGCAGGATTTTCTAATTCTGCTTGCATCTTATCTGTATTAGTTACAAAGTAAGGTGATAAATATCCACGATCAAATTGCATACCTTCTACAACTTCAAGTTCGCTTATCATTCCCTTAGCTTCTTCTACTGTTATGACTCCGTCACGACCGACTTTGTCCATAGCATCAGCTATAAGGTTTCCTATGGATTCATCAGAGTTAGCAGAAATTGTAGCAACTTGAGCTATTTCTTTTTTGTCTTGAACTGGCTTTGATAATTTTTTTATTTCTTCAACTATTGCCTCTGTTGCTTTTTCAATTCCTCTTTTGATTTCCATAGGGTTTGCACCAGAGGTAACGTTTTTAACTCCCTCTCTATAGATTGCTTGTGCAAGAATTGTTGCAGTAGTGGTTCCATCACCAGCAACATCGGCAGTTTTAGAAGCTACTTCACGAACAGCTTGAGCTCCGATATTTGCAAATTTATCTTTTAGCTCTATTTCCTTAGCTACAGTTACTCCGTCTTTTGTTATTGAGGGAGAACCGAAAGATTTTTCTAAGGCTACATGACGACCTTTGGGTCCTAAAGTAACCTTGACCGCATTAGCTAACGTATTAACACCTTCGAGAATTTTAGCTCTGGCGTCTTGACCAAATTTAATTTCTTTTGCCATTTTTCCCCCTTATTTGAGAATTCCTAAGATTTCATCTTCTTTGATTATTAGAAGTTCCGTTCCATCGAATTTAATTTCTGTACCAGAGTATTTTCCAAAAATGACTCTATCTCCAGATTTGACTGATAAAGATTTAACCTCACCAGAGGATGATAGCTTTCCTGGTCCGGTAGAAACAACTTCTCCAAACTGTGTTTTTTCCTTGGCCGTATCAGGGATGATAATTCCCCCAGATGTTGTTTGTTTTTCCTCTAGCCTTTTTATTACTACTCTGTCATGTAGTGGAGTAATAGTCTTAGCCATTTTTGCTTCCTAATTTATAATTTAAAAATATTAAGATTACCTTCTGAATACGTTTTCTTATGGGACGTTTCAGACTTACCAAATGGCACTTCTGCCGAAGCAGAATTTCACGGATGCATGTCTATATGACATCACCAAATAGAAAAAAATGGTGCCCCCTTGGCTTGCAGCTATTGTGCTAATAGCCTATCTTTATCATTCTACGTGAACTACCGACCACTAAGCTTGAAGCTTTGGAATCATTGATTCCTTAGTGGCGGCTTCCTGC
>JAGMEA010000012.1 GCA_023128415.1 Candidatus Babeliales bacterium | reverse complement strand
ATACCTGAATGGTTTACTATTCTTCCTTATTCCCTCTAAGTCTTCTAATACTATACCTGATCAAAAAAATAGATAGACACTTTCATCCCACGACTAAAGATCGTGGGCTTTCCCGTTTATTGTGGTAAAATTATTTGTTGTTTTCTCCTCCTAAAATGAAAAATCCTTTAAGTCTTTAGAAAGCCAATATGAAAGAATCTAAAATATCTCTATTTACAGCAACCTTAATCAATATAAATATAATGGTTGGAGCCGGAATCTATATAGCCCCCTCCCTAATGGCTCAAAAAGCAGGTTCCTTTAGTTTTTTAGGTTGGGGATTAAGCGCTCTAGTTCTTTTACCTATTGTTTTAAATGTAGTCAAAATTTCTCAACTCTTTCCAGGGGAAGGCAGTTTTTTTAATTACTCAAAAGAAGGTCTTGGTAAAACTGCAGGTTTTTTAAGTGGTTGGATTTATTTTTTGGGATACGTTTCTATACAAGCTATGCAAATGTTGGCAATGAGAGAAATTTTAACCTATCAACTGAACATGCAATGGATTCGAAGCAATCTAATTGGATTTAACGCCTTATTTTTCGTATTTATTTGCTTGTTCTCATTATTTAGCCTCAGTACAATTGGCAAAATTCAAAATGCTCTAACTTTCTTAAAACTTTTACCCATTGTATTTATCGCGATTGCTATGTTTATTTTCCCTTCAGGACCATCTACTCCTGTAGCACAAAGTTCTATATGGAATTTAAATTATACTTTACCTTTAGCTCTTTTTGGATTTTGGGGATTTGAAGGATCAACAAGTATTAGCCACCGTATTAAGGGAAGCTCTAAAAATGCTGCTCGATCAATCAATATTGCATTTATAACTACTGTATTTATATTTACAATATTTCACTTTGGTGTTTTGAAATTAATGGGAGTAAATAATTTAAGTAAATTTGGAGCAGCAGCTTTTGCAGAATCTTTACCTATGCCAGGACTTGCAACATTACTTAATGCAGCAATTCCTCTAATAATAGTTGGAGCAATAATAAATTCCATATATGCAGAAATGACTTCTTTTAGCTTTTTACTACATGCTATGGCTAAAGAAAGATTATTATTTTGCTCATCCATATTAAGCAAAGTTAACAGAAATAATCAGCCTTTAATGACGATTTTTTTTCAAGGTTTTTTAGCTTTCTTATTCGTCACCGTAATTAATAATGTTAATGCTCTTTTGGCAATAGGAAACCTTGGACTTCTTGGAGCTTTTTTATTAACTCTTATTTCCCTAATATCTATTCAAAAGCGGAAAAACAACACCTTTGGAATGTTGATGACAAGCATAGGATTTATTTCCTGTGCTATCTTGGGCTACTATAGTTATTTTGAAATAGGAAAACTTCAAAATGCACTATATTTCATTGCCGTAACAATTTTAGGTTTGTTGATGTATATGTATCAGACAAGGAAAAATGTTAATGAAAAGTAAAATTTCTTTATTCTTAGCAATATTAATTAATATCAATATTGTTATTGGTGGTGGTTTTTTTCTTAGTACGAAAGTACTATCTCAAAAAAGTGGCATTTTTTCAGCACTAGCTTGGCTAATGGTTGGAATTATTTTACTTCCATTAGTACTGGTTTTAGCAAAACTCTCAAAAGCGCATCCTGTTTCCGGTGGCCTCTATGTTTATAGTCACAAAGCTTTAGGACCGTTCTGGGGTTTTTTAAGTGGCTGGGGTTATTATGTTGGAACAGCTGCTGGAAATGCCGTCATACTACACGCATTTAGAAAGCTTGCAGAAGAAATGGGTTTAATTCAGCCAATATTAAGTCTTTTTAAAATAAGTGGTTTTGGCTCCGATATTTTCTTTATCGCTCTTTTTGCCACTCTTAACCTTTTCAATATAGAACTTTTAGGAAAAATTGAAGTTTTATTTACTATTTTGAAAACAATTCCATTTGCTTTGGTGATAATCTCTTCTTTTTTTCTATTCACTACAAGCAACATTACGCCCTCTCATAGCTTTGGAATTTCAGGGATGTTAAATAGTATTCCCATTGTTTTATTTGCCTATGTAGGAATTGAAGCTTGTTGTGCAATAGCCCACATAATTAAAGATGGTAAAAAAAATACATCAAAGGCTATTTTAATTGCTATGGGAATAATCGTTTCTTTATACACGGTAATACAATTTTTAATAGTAGGAATTCATGGACCAGCAATAATTGACCCATTTGTAGGCATTATCCCTAAGCTCACAAATAATCCAATATTAATTAAATGGGGAACCCATATAGTCGGAATAGCTATTTTGTCTTCATTTCTAGGTGGATTTTATAGCATGTTTTATACAAATAATTGGAACTTATTTGCTATGGCCGAAGAAAATAAAATACCGTTGTCTAAACAATTGTTAAAATTAAATACATACAAAAGCCCATGGCTTTGTATTTTTGCCCAAGCAATTCTAATTATCATCTTCTTAATGATCACAAAAAATATTGAAAATTTGATGACTATGAGTGATTTTGGAGTTGTAATTGCCTACCTACTAAGTACAATCGCTTTCATTGCTATGTATAAATCTAAAAAATCACAATTAATTGTAAGCGGCTTATCACTATTAAGCTGCAGTTATTTACTATATGCATGTTTTAATAACTTAGCAAAAAGTGGAATATTATTCTTACTTCCTTATCTAGGTTTACTTGGAATAGGACTCGTAGGATATAAAGTTAAAAGCAGATCTTAGAAACCTAGCCTTCTCCTTTATCTTCAAAAATAAGAACTTGATTTACACGCGTTGAACTTGCACGTTGAACTTGAAAACAATACCCTTTGTAGAAGACACGCTCTCCCTTTTTTGGTAAATGTTGTAGCCTTTCAGCTAAAAAACCACCTAGAGTAATAGATTCCTCTACAGAAAAATTTATATTTAGAAGATCATTTAATTTTTTTAATTCTGTTCGGCCTTCAACTATCCATCCACCTTCATCCAAAGGAACAACTTCTTGATGAACCTTCTCATGTTCGTCAACAATTTCACCAACAATTTCTTCCAAAATATCTTCCAAAGTAATTATACCTGTCACTTCACCATGTTCATTAACAACAACGGCCATATGAAGTCGCTTTCTTAAAAATTCTCTAAGAAGCTGATTTAGTCTTATGGTTTCAGGAATAAAGACTATGGGCATTATTAATTCACCTAAAGGCTTTTTTTTCTCCTGATAAAGAAGCTCAAAAACATCTTTTTGGTGAATCATTCCAACAAAATTATCATCTCTATCTTGATAAACAGGCAATCGGGTAAACTTATATTTAATAAACAGCTTCATGGCTTTTTCTAAGCTGTCTTTTATATTTATAGCTAATACATCCGTAGCTGGAACCATAATTTCCTTAGCAAACGTTGCACCTAAGCCAAAAATATTTTGAAGCATCTCTGATTTTTCAGCCTCTATTAAGCCTTTTTCATCACCATACGTAATTAAAAATTCAATTTCTTTTTCTGAGACAATATCCCCTTTTTCTTCTATCTCACTCTTACTAAATTTGCGTACAAAAAAATCTGTACACTTAAGCAACAAACAGGATAGAGGACGGAGTAAATAAAAAAGTGCATTTATAAACCATAAAGCTGGACCCAATAGCGAATCTGGATGTGTTTTGGCAAAACTTTTGGGAATAATTTCGCCAAAAATTAATATTAAAACTGTCGCAGTAAAAACACCTATAATTAATGAAAAGCCAGTATCACCCAAAATTGCTTGTGTAATATCTGTAATCAAAACAGAAGTCAGCACGTCAGCTAAATTAGAAGCAACTAAAATTGAAATTAATATGTGTCTAGGATTATGCTCCCATGTATCAAACAATTTTCTAAATCTAGAAGTACTTCTAGCTAATTCTTTAATTTTAAAAAGTCTTAAAGATGTAAAAGCTGTTTCTAAAAATGCAAAAATAGCCGCAGCAAACAACGAAATAAAAAATAAAACAACCTTAAAGTCTAACAACGGCATGGTTATTTTACTCCACTCACTAACTGTTTCTTATCTATCTTACCGGTAGCATTCATAGGAAGATCATCTAAACAAATGAATTTGCGAGGAATTTTATATGATGCTAGTCGTTCAAGACAAAAATCACGTAGTTGCTTTTCTATATTTGAACTTGAAAATTTTAATGCCACATAAGCAATTGGAACTTGACCGCTAGTAATATCTTCCCTCCCAATCACAGCAACTTTGAATACTGAAGGATGTGATAAAAGTATATTTTCAACTTCTTGGGGATAAATATTAAATCCTTTGTGTATAATCAATTCTTTTGATCTACCAACAACAGCCAATAAATTATCATCTGTTAAATAAGCTAAATCACCAGTATTTAACCAATCTTTCTGAAGAACTTTCTCTGTTTCCTGCGGAGACTTATAATACCCTAGCATTACATTATCTCCTTTAATCCACAATGATCCTTGTTCCCCAGATTTCACAATCTCACCATTCTTATCCCGTACCTGACATTCCAATCCTACGACAGGACAACCAACCATGTGACTATGAAAATCTACGTTCTCTATATTAACTGCTACAACAGGTGCGGCTTCTGTTAATCCATAGCCATTACAGATCTTACGTCCATAAACCATGGCAAATGCTGTCCTTATCTTATCAGACATTGCATCTCCTCCAGAAACAAAAAATTTAATACTATCTAATGGCGCTGTTTTCATTAGGCATAACAGTCCATATAAAGCAGGAACACCTAAAAATACAGTTGGTTTCTTAAGCAATCCCTCTAAAATATCTCTTCTATCTATTTTAGGTACAATTATAATTGTACTTCCTATTAGCAGGGGAAACCACATACAGGTATTTTGTGCAAAAACATGGAATAATGGTAATGCCGAAAAAAATCTTTCATTCGCTTCAAATACTCCTTTTTCATTTTTGGTAAAATTTACCATTTTACCAAAGCGAGCACTGCATTGAACTGCGTTTGTAATAATATTTTTAGAGGAAAGCATTACTCCTTTAGGAACACCTGTAGTGCCAGAGGTATATAACAACAAGCATAGTTCGTTTCTAGAAAGCTTAACTAACTCAAAACCCTTTTCGATTTCTTCAAGGTTATTAGAAAGTGGGGTTTTTAGATCTATATCACTACCGAATAACAAACGAAACTTCTGCGTTTTATTCTGAAATTTATGTTTTAACTCATTAGATACTATAATAACACTCGGTTCTGCATCATAAATAATATATTCTATTTCTTTCTCATGTAAGAAAGTATTTAATGGAACACAAATAGCACCAATCTGCATAATCGCAAAATAAGTAACTACAAATTCTATAGAATTTTCAAAGCACATTAAAACCTTATCCCGAGGCTTTACTCCCGAACTAATAAGCTTTTTGGATAATAAAATAGAACGATAATAAAGTTCTTTATACGTTAAAGACTTATCTTGAAGAACAAGAGCTGTTTTATTTGGAAACTTATCAGCTGCACGAGCCAACATTTCTCCAGCATAAATTTGCTCATCTTTATCTGTTAACGAATTAAGAATCTGATTATACAGACTTGACTCACTTAACAACTTTGTAAAAAGTGCCTCTTTTAGGGCTTTAATAACACCCATCGTTTGTCTCCTACTACCTGGTTGTCTAATAATGTTACTGCTAGTATCATTCTTCATATTTTATTACACCAACAGGGCAAATCTCAGCAGCTTCTTTTATTTCGTCCTCGTAGGCTTCTATATCTGTCTTCTCTCTAATCTCAGATACAGAATCTACCTTAAAAACTTGTGGACAAATCGCCTCACAGCTACCACAACCAATACACCCTGAAATAATGTAAACCCTTTTCATCTTCTCTTACTTATTAAATTTTAATCTTAGAAAGATTATCACCTCTTCTATGTTTATGCAAAACGCATATTGTTTTCTATGCTTTTTATGTTTTTATGCTCACATGTTCAGCTCTTACCATTATTATCAATCACCCCCCAACTTCCAAAAATCAATTAAGAATCACAGCAATCGTCATCATCTGAACATTCGCAATTTTCATCATCTCCTTTACAACAAGATTCTTTCTTTTCCTCTGCTTCTTCTTCAGGATCAAAAGAAACTTCAAATTGTTCCTCAGCCTTTTCTTTTCTATCTTCTTCTTCTAATTCTTTTAAGTAAACTAAAAGTTCGTCAACGCCATCTTCATTTATAGCTGATTTCAAATCATTAATTACTGTAGAAAAACTTTCCTGCGAAGCCTTAGCCTCTTCTTCTATTTGATCTTTAAATACTTTTGTATCCAAAATTGTTTGGCCATCCATCAAAACTGTAATTAATTTTGCCGCAGACTCTGGATCATGATGATCTTTAATTTCTTGAATCGCTTTTAACTGATCTTCTAAAAAAGAGATATCTTGTTCAACTTCTTCTTCAAAGTTAATTAAATGTTTGCCGATAATTTCAGAAATTTCAGTCAATTTATCTACAGTTGCTTTATCATTAGCCACATCTAAATTTTTAGCTTTGCTATCAATAAGCCCTATTAACTCAGCAAACTGCTTTCCACAATATTCCTTTGAAGCCTTTTGTTTTTCTAGTAAAAAACTTGTTTGCCCTATTAACTTTTCAAGATCTGCTTTAACCTTATCGCTCACAAAAATCCTTTCTATAAATCTAAATTTTGCTTCCGCAACCCCCAGAATATTTTATAATATGATTTAATTGACTTAAATCATATATGGTTTTGAGACATATAGCAAAGAGCCCTTTCATTTCTGGTAAAAGTACAATTTATTTTTAATGGCACTGAATCAAAATAATAATTCTGTAGCCTTAGAGTACTTGATTTAATAACAATTATGAAACATTCTTGTTGAAGATCGCTCTTAACAAATTTCTAATCAAGAATTATCCTTAGTCTAAAAGATCATAAACACAAATTTTAGGAAAACCGTGAAAAAGCAAATTCCATTTTTTTCTTTAAATAGACAATGGCAAAAAAATAAACTGAAATATACAACAGCTATAAATGAAGTATTGGAATCCCAACAGTTTATTGGGGGAAAATTTGTAGAAAACCTTGAAAAAGACCTTGCTTCATATTTAAACACAAATTATGTCAAAAGCTGCAATTCTGGAACAGATGCACTTTGGTTAGCTCTAAAAGCTTTAAGCTTAAGCAAAAATTCTATAGTACTTACTTCTCCCTTTTCATTTATTGCTTCAAGTTCAGAAATTTTGGCTCATGGCGCTCACCCTGTTTTTATAGATATAGAAGAAAAAACCTACAATATAGATCCTAAAATATTAAAAGCTTGGCTGGAAACAAATGCTTCTTTAAAAAATCATAAAGCAATTCATAAAAAAACTGGCTTTCCAGTTTCTGGAATATTATCTGTAAATATTTTTGGACAACTAGCTAATTATGAAGAAATTAAAAAAATTGCAGATGAGTGGAATCTTTGGATTATTGAAGATGCTTGTCAATCAATTGGTTCTAATCTTGATGGTAAACAAGCTGGAACATTCGGAGACATTGCAACCTTTTCATTTTATCCAACAAAAAATTTGGGTGCCTTTGGTGATGCAGGATGCGTAGTTACAAATAATGAAGAACTTGCTAATAAAGTTCAGATGCTTAAAAATCATGGCCGATATGAAAAATATGATTACCAAGATTATGGCATCAATAGTCGAATGGATGCAATACAAGCTGCAGTATTATCTGTAAAACTTAAAAATATAGATGAAATTAATAATAAGAGACGTAATATTGCTCATCATTATAAACAAAATTTATCTCAAATACCGTTTTTAAAACTTCCAGAACAAATAGTTGGGTATCACTCTTATCACCAATTCGGCATAAAATTGGATACTGAAAAATTACGTGATGAATTAATAAAACACCTATCAAGAAATGGCATTGGCTCTATAATCTTTTATCCTAAGGCACTCAATCAATTAAACTTTTTTGATACCAACCCATTATTAGCAACGGATTGCAGTATTGCCGAAAAGGTAACAAAAACTATAATGTCTCTTCCCATCTGGCCGGAACTAGAAGAGAAAGAAATTAATATTATTTGCGATACAATAAAAAATTTTAGTAAACAAATGGTTAACTCAAAAAACGTCAACTTAAATACGGCCATATAAAAAATGAGAGAATATTCAGGTTTTTTAATAAGCATAGAGGGCATAGACGGATCAGGAAAAAGTACGTTAGCCCAAAGTCTTGCTAAGGCATTAATGGAAGATAATCATCCAGTAATTCTTACAAAAGAACCTGGTCAAACCAGACTAGGGAAAAAAATACGAAATATTTTACAACAGGAAAAAAACTTGGTTTGTGATAAAGCAGAGTTTTTGTTATTTGCAGCTGATCGTGCACAACACTTTGAAGAGGTAATAATTCCTGGCTTGAAGAAAAGTAAAATAATAATATCTGATAGAATGGCAGATTCCTCTCTGGCCTATCAAGGATATGGTAGAGAATTAAATATAGAACTAATAAAAAAGATTAACTCTTGGTGTATGAACTCTATTACGCCCGATTTAACCTTATATGTAGATATAGACGAAAAAACAGCACTAGAAAGAATATTTAGACGCAAACAACTTCTTACTGCCTTTGAAAAAGAAAGCATTACTTTTTGGAAACGAGTCAAAGCTGGATTTGAAGAGATTTTTAAAGGCAAAAACAATGTTATAAAAATCAACGGCCTCCAATCTCAAGAAGAAGTTTTTAATGAGGCATATTCATCAATAATAAAGGCTTTATAAAATGCAAGTACATCTTTGGATCGGACAAGAAGAAAATCTTCTGGAAAAAATTGAGCATTTTTTAAAAAACCTTTTTTGCACTAAACAAAAGGAAAGCTCCTGTACATGCTCTGAGTGTACAAAGATCAAACAAGGACAGCATCCATACTCATTAATAATTTTTCCCCAAAAAAACTATTATGTAATAGATGATATAAGCACAATTTTTCAAAAAACCTCATTATCCTTAAATGACGATGAAAAATTTTTCTTTATAATAACCAAAGCTGAGTTCTTAAATCCTAGCTGCGCAAATAGGCTTTTGAAAATTTTAGAAGAACCACCTGTCGGATATAATTTCATTCTTCTCAGCAGCAATTTAGACGCAGTTATCAATACAATAAGATCGCGAAGCCTTATAAAACATTTTGATACACCAAATAAAAAAATAGCCCTGCATCCGTTACTCAATTATTTTACATCCAAAGAACTATTAAGCGATCCTATAGGGTTTGAACAAGAATTAAAAAATAGCAATTTATCCGAAGCCGAATCAATCGTGTCATTAAATGAGCTATTTGGTTACATAAGTACCAAAATTATAATTTTACAAAAAACTAAAAACTCTGATCTTAAATATTTAAAATATGCATTAGAACATTTAAAAAAAATAATGCGATTTCCCCCTCAACCAGGTGGTAGTAATTTATTTTGGAAAAATCTTTATTTAACTTTTCCTAAGTAAAAAAGATTTTCTTGAACTTAATATGTTTCAACTAACTAAACGTTATTTAACAAACTACCTAGAAGCCCAACTTTTAATCACTTTAATATCTCTTCCCATTTTAGTTAATTGGGGAATACCAATTTCTACAGCAACGTTTATTGGAAACTTATTATTCATACCTTTTATAACAATATTTTTAATAATTAGCTCCCTGTTATTTGTTACAGAACTTTTAAATATTCCAAATGAATATATAGCACTACTTTTAAACCATATTACAAATATTTTTGAAGTTTTTTTAAATCTAGGAAAAAAAGAATGGTTGACCTGTTTTACTACTAACAATAATTTTTTATTAGTCTTGATCCCCATAGTAACTGTCTTAATTATTAAACAAATAAGAGAAAAAGAACTGAGAATTTTTTATCTATCCTTTTTTCTTATTATTACAACAAGTTATTTTTACTTTAATGCCCCAAAATTAAACGAGAAAAACTACATCCCTTTTAGTAAAGAAAAACTTCTTTTAGAAAATAAACATGAACAACTTTCTCTAATTGATTTGGGGCATTTTAATACAAAAGGATCCCCTGAAAGTTATATTAACTTTGATCTAAAACCCTACTTAATCAAAAATTTTGGAATTCTTTCCATAGACAATTTAGTACTAATGAAACCCAGCGTAAGAAGTTTTAAAGCTGCAACAGAATTAAATAATACACTCCAGATAAAAAAAGTTTTTATAAATATGAAAAATCCAAAACTCAGTAAATATGCATGGAAGTGCTATTTTGAACTAAGAAACAATCTATCCAAGCAGAATACAAAAATTATAAAATTAGATAATCTTTTATAACCTTAGAAAAAAGCTTTTCAAACTAATTAATTTTTCTCTAAGCTGGTAAAAAATATCTTATCTCACAAGAAGGAGTAATAATGTTAAAAAGAATAAGCGTGATTTTAGTTTCTTTATCGGTCTTTTCTATTAGGGCAAACATAGAAGAAATTCATGTTAAAATAGATGGTTTTGTTAGTGAGCATTGTGCAGAAGGTGTAACCAGAAAACTATCTAAAATCAAGGGCATTCAAGATGTAAGTGTTACAAATAAGGGATTAGCATATATCAAGCTTGAAGAAAATAATAAGTTTAACTTATTAAAACTCAAGCCAATTATAGAAGGCACAACTTCTTATAAAATAAAACAAATCAAAGTTGTAGCTACTGGAAAAATCGAAAGATTAAGTAAATACTACACCCTAAATATTGAAGACAGTCCTCACAAAATATTTCTTACAAAAATACCAAGCCTCAATAGTAAAATTGAAAAAACTGAACCTAGTAAAAAATCAAACTTTTTAGTTCAAACAACGGGAAGTATATATGCTAAGACAATGGGCTTTTTCAAAAATTTCCGTTCTAATCAGCCTGGAAAAAAATTTACAAATGAAGTCCGAATGCATTGCAAACATAATGCTCCTATAAAATTTGAAGGAATTGTTTATAGTCAAGCAGACGGTTCGATCTGGCTATCAAAAGCCAAAGCAAAATTAAAAGAAATTGACGATAAAAGCGACCTGTTCGAGAGTATTACTAAAAATTTCTAAGATTTATATCTGATTATATTAGAATTAATAGCAACTATAATTGCACTTAAAAAACATCTCTAATGCTCCGGCAGCTAAAGGAATAGCAAAAAATCTGCTACTAAAAATAAATTTTATATAATATTTATTATCTTTTATTTTTTTTACAAATACTTTTTGCTTCTTCAACAATTTGGTCTATTTTCTTCTGTTTAAATCCTATTGCTTTCAAAGTTTTCAACTTATTAGCAATATCACGGCAGGTTACTATTCCTTGTTCAATAAGCTTTTTTGCCTCTTTTTTAGTTATAACAGCTAAACAAGTAATTGGATGTATTCCCAAGGTATCTATTAAATTTGCAATACCTTTACCTTCAGGATAACTCCAACCAACAAGGTTTAGACCGCGACACTTAGCATACGCCATCGAATCACGACTAAATCTTGTGTTAGTAAAAACGTATCCCTCATGAAAATGCTCACTTTTCTTTTTATGTTTATCTGCATATTCATTAAGATCATCAAACCGAGCCTTAACATATAAAGGAACCTTAACAGAAGTATATAAACCAGGAGAGTTATGAAATTTACATTCAATTAAAGCATGCTTATTACCGTTAATAGCAATAACATCTACTTCATGTTGAACACACTTCCCCTGAACGTTCTTTCCTACTTCTACCGAATAACCCAGCTCTTGAAAAATATCCCCAACAAAGTGTTCGAACGGATATCCGCTAGGCCCAAGTTGAAACAAAGCGTTTTTAAGATTATACCGTCCAGCAGTACCCCGCTCTTTCTTCTTCAAAACTTTGAATGTTTCACGATAAAGTTCTTTAGCTGTTACTTCCGTTTTTCTAATTTTTTTTACTTTCTCTAGTGCTTCTTTTATTACTTTTTCAGAAGCACCAGCCCGTTTCAACGCACTTTTATATTTTTTTTCCGAAAATGGTTCTTTATCCCCTGATGCCTTTATAACGGTTATATTTTTTGACATAAAACCCCTAAATCTAAATGTTCAAATGACTTACAAAATATAGCAACAATATGCTTCTAAAATAAATCAAAAAAATTAAACACAAATAAAAAAAACACTTCAGTTTAATCAAAAGATACTGCTGTGGAGAGTTCTAAAATAATGCTTAAAAATTTTTAGAAAAAAATATTGTGTAGTGTTGATTTTTTGAGTACGATTTCCTTAGCCTTAAATTCAACCAAAAAAGCAGACGGGGAAGGGAGAGAGTAATGAGAAGAATTTTGAGCTATTTATTAATAAGCTCAACGTTTTTACTTCCCCACTGTCTCAAAAAAAAAGGCCCCAAACCTTCATTCACAACAACCCCCATAGTTAACGAAACTAAAAGACGTTTAGAAGTAACAATTAGATCTGAAAACATAAAAGAGAAAATTTTCTTGGATCCGTACGAAAAAAAAGTTTTAAATCTACCATTTAAAAAAGCATACATAGATGCAAGGTACCATACTCAATATGGATACAAACTGACTACTATCCAGAATAAAGAACGTCCTATTAAAGCAAATAAAAAGATTGTGATTAAAGGTGATAACCCGAAATATTTTGCTGTAACAATAAAACCTAATAATTAATTAAACTCATGACCTGATGGCTTAAGCATCAACTCGTTTAAAATTGTTCTTAGGTTTTTCCCCATAAAAATTATTTGGTAAATGCCGCTACAGAGAGGAAGATCCAAGTTGTCTTTACTTATAAGCTCTTGAAGTGATTTTATTGTATTAACGCCCTCAGCGGTAATTCCAGTTTCTTCGATTTCATCCAGAGACAAACCCTCTCCAAACATAATACCAGCCTTAAGGTTTCGTCCTAACGAACCAGTACACGTTAAAACCAAATCACCGAACCCAGAAAATCCATTAATAGTAATATGATTACCACCGAGATGTTCAACTAGTTTACCCATTTCAGAAAAGCCAATTGTTAAAAGAAAAGCTTTAGTATTATCCTTAAACCCTGCGCCAATCGCTATTCCTGTAATTAAGGCAAAAATATTTTTCAACGCTCCACAAACCTGAACACCTATTAAATCACTTGTTAGGTAAGGTTTAAAAAATTTATTAGATAAAATACTCTGTAGTTCTTTGGCTAAAACTTCATCTTCATAAGCCAGTGAAGCACCACTATAAAATTTTTCAGCTAATTCCCTAGCAAAATTTGGACCACTCAGAGCAAATTTTACAGTTTTATAATCTAAGACATCATCTAAAATTTGACTAGGAAGCATAAGAGTACCTTGTTCTATACCTTTGCTAAGCAATACCCATTTTTCATTTTTAGTAAGATGATCTTTAGCTAGTTCTAAAACAGATCGTAGAAATTTTACTGGAATAGTTACAAAAACCCAATCTACCCCTTCTAAAGCTTCCTTCAAGCTAGATGTTGGATGAATTTTCTCAGAAAGAGGAATATCTGGTAGATAAGTTACATTTCGCTTTGCGTCTTGGATTTCAGAAACAACGCTTTCCTCGTAACACCAAAGATTTATAGAACAACCACTTTCTACCAAAACAGTGGAAATTGCTGTTCCAAAGGCACCACCACCTATAACCGCTATACGCTTATTCATAATTAATGGCCAAAATTTCTTATAGTTCCTGAAAAATTATCTAAACAGTGTTGCAAATGTGTCTCTGTCAAATCAGGCCAATAGCAATCTAAAAACATAAATTCACTATAAGCAGAATCAAATGTTAAAAAATTGCTTAAACGATGAACTCCACCTGTCCTTAAAATTAGCTCTGGTGGTGGAGAATCCTTAATCCACAATGACTCTCTTATAGTATTTTCATCTATCTCATTAATATTTAAAAGTCCTGCCTTAACCTTTTGAGCAATTGATTTTGTAGCAAAAAGAAGCTCTTGTTGTCCACCGTAACAAAACAAAATATTTAAAGTTAAATCATTTAAGCCTGAAGTTTTTTCTTCGGCCATTTGAATGAATAGCTTTAAGTTGTCAGGAAAAACCCTTTTATCCCCAATAAAACGAATTTTAACATTTTGTTCCATCAACTTCGGTAGTTCTTCTCTAATTGTTTTCTCAAGAAGTCGAAAAAGAATTTTTTGTTCTGTTTTTGAACGATTAAAATTTTCTAAAGAAAAAGCATAAAGGGAAAGATGCTCTATTTTATTCTTCAGACAAAATTCTACAGCTAAACGAACAGATCTTTTTGAAGCCTCTCCATACAAGTCTCTCACACCGTTCTCTTTAGCCCACCTTCTATTACCATCCATTATCATAGCAAGGTGTTTCATTAAGTCCCTCTTTATATAAGTACTAACATATTGAGAACTGACTACATCAGGAGCAAGTATATAAAGTGCCCCTGATGGTTAACAATCAATCTAGCTAAATTTTTAAAAACAGTGTAGGAAAATTTTTTACAAATCTCGAGTTGCCAATTCCATCTTCGTGAACTACCGACCACTAAGCTTGAAGCTTTAGTGGCGGCTTCCTGCTTCGCCCCATGATAGCTAAACTGTTAGCAAGCGCAACAGTCCCCGCCAGAGCATGATCCACAGGCTTGGATTCGGGCAGTCCCTG
>JAGMEA010000011.1 GCA_023128415.1 Candidatus Babeliales bacterium | reverse complement strand
TTAGCCTTGGGTGTATGTCAGTACTGTTTGAACGTTTTCTATGTACACATAGTAAACAATAATATATTATAATAGTTTCCAGAAATGTTCTTATTTTCACTATTAAGATCAATTTTTTTGCGTTAACATAGTGATCTCTCGCACTTAAAGACATTTTGTAGTAAAATAAGTGACAGTTGGGGAAAATCTAAAAGATTTGTAATAATATTTTTTGAGGATTAGGTATGAGGAAATTGCCTAATAGAAAAGCTAAATTTAATCGTGGTCCTAATGCATTCATCTTGCTATTGGCCTTGTTGGGCTTATCTATAGCATATATGTTTTGGTATAACAGTATTGCCAAGGATAGAGAACAGATTACCTTTTCTACTTTTTTATCTCAGGTAGAGTCGGGTAACGTAAAAGCTGTTCAGATATCGGATCAGAGCGTATTTGGAGAGTTTAAAAAGTCTGTGCCTATGGCTACTAGGGATAATCAACTAAAGCAAGTTGGTTATTTTTCTACTACTGTTGTTTCTCCGGATAATTTATGGCAGAAGATGCATGATAATGGTGTAATCATGGAGGTTGAGCAACAAGACAAACAGCCATGGGTTCCATATGCTTTATTTTTCTTGGTGTTTCCATTTTTACTTGCGGTTCTTTATTACTTTTTTAAGCAAAGTCAGGGTGGAGCATCAGGCAGCAAGATTTTTAATATTGGTAAAAGTAAGGCACGTTTCTTTTCTCCGAATACCATTAAAATCAAATTTAAGGATGTTGCTGGAGTAGAAGAGGCTAAGGAAGATTTACAGGATGTTGTAGATTTCTTGAAAAATCCTGAAAAGTTTAAGCGCATTGGAGCTAAAATACCTAGGGGGGTCTTGTTAACAGGTGCGCCTGGAAATGGAAAAACATTGTTAGCCAAGGCAGTTGCTGGGGAAGCAAGTTGTCCATTCTTTAGTATTAGTGGTTCTGACTTCGTTGAAGTTTTTGTTGGAGTTGGGGCATCCAGGGTTAGAGATTTATTTTTACAAGCTCGTCGTCATACTCCATGTATCGTTTTTATTGATGAAATAGATGCAGTTGGTCGTCACAGAGGAGCTGGCTTTGGTGGGGGGAATGATGAAAGAGAGCAAACTTTAAATCAGTTGCTTGCAGAAATGGATGGCTTTGGAACAGAACCAGGTGAAGTTATTGTGT
Organism: Candidatus Babeliales bacterium; assembly: GCA_023128415.1. Classification (GTDB taxonomy): domain Bacteria; phylum Babelota; class Babeliae; order Babelales; family UBA12411; genus JAGMEA01. The sequence continues at coordinate 58,996 of JAGMEA010000011.1, read as the reverse complement.
TAGCCGCAACTAATAGACCAGATGTTTTAGATAAGGCTTTATTGCGCCCAGGTAGATTTGACCGTAAAGTTGAAGTTCCTTATCCAGACTTAGCTAGCCGTGAAAAGATATTGAATATACATATAAAGGGCGTAAAGGTTGGAGAAGATGTTGATCTTCAAAAAATAGCCAGGGGAACACCTCGTTTTAGTGGTGCCGATTTAGCAAATCTCATTAATGAAGCAGCGTTGCTAGCTTCAAAGAGAGATAGGGAAGTTGTCATTATGGATGACTTTGAGATAGCTCGAGATAAAATTTTAGTAGGAGCTGAAAGAAAGACTCTGTCTAGATCTAAAGAAGCTATTGAGATGACAGCATACCATGAATCCGGTCATACCTTGGTTGTCTTATTGGCTCCTAATACGCCACCATTTCACAAGGTTACTATATTGTCTCGTGGTGGGGCTCTAGGAATGACTTGGTATCTTCCAGATGGAGATGAAATTTCCAAGAGTGAGGATGAAATTTTATCTGAAATCAAGGTTTGTTTAGGTGGAAGACTGGCAGAAGAAATTATTTATGGAAAAGCTCGCAGAACAACAGGTGCTGTAAGTGATCTTAAGAGATCTACTAAACTTGCTTATGATATGGTGGTTCACTATGGAATGTCAGAATTGGGTCCGATTTCTTTATCTTCAAGAGAAGGGATGAAGGAATATTCTTCTGATACCGAGAGAAAGGTGGATGAACAAGTAAGAAAAATTATCGATAAGTGTTATGACGAAACCAAACAGCTTCTTTTGGACAATAAAGATAAGTTAGATTCTTTGGCTCAAGCTTTAGTGGAGCGTGAAACTTTAGATGCAGTAGAAGTGTATGAGCTTTTGGGTTTAGAGAACCCAAGCAAGTCGTATAGCTTTCAAGGTGATGAAGAAGAATCTGAAGAGGATCAGGACAAGGAACATGACATTGACTCTAATGTTGATGGGTTAGAGGAGTAATGAAAAAAATCTCCAGAAATACGATTTTACTTGTTTCTGATATTGTGAAAACTGCGGGTAAGTTATTACTTGATTGTATTGACTGTGAGCATACTTATACTGATAAAGAAGATGGTAGTTTTGCTACTGAAGCTGATTATAAGAGCGAGAAATATTTAAAGGAAAACCTGAGTAAAATTGTTCCAGAAGCAAGTTTCTTAGCCGAGGAATCAGGTCAAACCGGAAAAGATTCTGCGGAATATACTTGGGTTATTGATCCCTTGGATGGTACAACGAACTTTGCTCATGGGTTTCCTTATTTTGCAGTTAGTGTGGCTTTGGTTTATAAAAATGAACCTATTATTGGAGTTATTTATAATCCTATTGCAGAAGAATTATTTTGGTCTGGAAAAGGACTTGGGGCATTTTTAAATGATAAACCGATTAAAATTAGCCAGGAAAAGGACTTAAGTAGGGCGCTTTCTAGTATTGCCGTGCCGTACAGAAAGGTTGATTGCGATGACTTTTTCTCATTAACGGATACTTTAGAGCACAATGTTTATTCCTTTAGAAAGCTTGGTTGCGCTGCGCTAGATATGGCTGCTGTTGCTTCTGGGCGGCTAGATGGGGCAGTTTTAAAGTTTGTTAGTTGGTGGGATATTGCAGCTGGAATTGTTTTAGTTAGAGAGGCAGGGGGAATTGTAAGCGAATTTGATAAAGAGGCCATCGGTTCAGGGTTTAGTACCTGTTTGGCTTCAAATGGATGGTTACACAAAGATTTTCAAAGGCTTCTTTCCTAAGGCATATCGAAGTGTATGCTTTTTGAAAAAGTTTTTAAATTTGCTAAAATTATCTCTTGATAGAAATTTTTATGGAAAGGCAAGGTTTATGGCGAATATTTGTCTAGTATGTGACAAAAGGCCCGGGTTTGGTCAAAATGTGAGTCATGCTAATAACAAGACTAAGAGAATTTTTTATCCTAATGTCCACAAAATTAACTTTAGGTTTAAAGGACAGAGAAGTATAAAAAGAGGTGCTGTTTGTACTAAATGTATGAAATCAGGGAAAATAGAGAAAGTTATTTAACAAGCCGCCGCGGAATTCTCAACCTATAATCTATCTGATTTAGATGGAGATGGATAGCGGTCAGACCATAGATTTGAAAAATAAGCTTTATCTAGAATGATTATTCAGATAAGATATTATGAGAAGCAAAGTTAGTATGCGAAAACCAAGATGCAACTTTTGCTATTAGGAAGTTTGATAATTGTAAATAGGGCAGGGACTGTCCGAATCCAAGCCTGTGGCAGTCATTGACTGTGGATCATGCTCTTTGGTGGGGATTGTTGCGTTTGCTAACAGTTTAGCTATCATGGGGCGAAGCAGGAAGCCGCCACTAAAGGCTTAGTAGTCGGTAGTTCACAAACGAAGTATTAGTTTGATACTCTAGGGATTTGAAAAAATGGCAAATATAAAATCTAGCAAAAAAGGTGTAAAGCAAATTAAGGTACGTCACTTGAAGAATTTGACAAGGCGTTCTGATGTTAAAACTTACTGTAAAAAAGTTGAAACTGCTTTAACTGAAAAAGATTTGGAAGCTGCAAAGTCGTTACTTCGAGTTGCTGAGTCTAAAATTGCAAGAGCTCGAGGTAAGGGTTTATTAAAGAAGAATACGGCTTCTCGTAAAATTAGTCGGCTAGCTCAAAAAGTTGCTCAAGCGGCTAAAGCTAGTAGCTAGACCTTGGCAAAAATAGCCAAGCGTAAATTTTAAAGAGGAGAGAGAGTGATGATGAAGTCTGGTAAAACAGTTTTAGTAGTAGATTCTGTTGAAGATGCAGTAAAGTTTTATTCTGATAAGCTTGCTTTTGATATAGTTAATCTTAGAACAACTGAAGGCAATCGTTCTCTATCTTTTGCAGAACTTCGCAAAGGAAAATGCTATATTATTTTTCGTATTCCAGTAGTTGATGAGCTTGTAGAATTTAGTCAGGTCAAATATTGTATGAGTCGGGGTGCAGGAATGTATGCCGACATGAAAAAGGGCTTGGAAAAATATTTTGAACGTTGTCGAAAAAAAGGTGTTCAAGTGTTGCAAGAGCTCAAAGAGCAACCATGGGGAGAAAAGAATTTTGTTGTTAAAGATCCTTATGGTTTTAAGTTGACATTTGCTCAATCGATTGAAGGCTTTGTACCGTCAGAACCTAATAAATTTTGTGGAATGACTGCTGATTCAGGTAAGTCTGGAGTAGTAGAGGAGATGGTTCAGCATTTAAGAAATTTTGGACTTTCAAGACGATCTGCTAAAAAATATGCAAAGGCCTGGCTGAAAAAAAGTAAATAAAGATTTTTATTTTAAATAATTTCAGGGCGGTATAACCGCCCTTTTTTAATCTTGAGACTACGCTAAAATATGCTTATATTACTAAATGGTGTAGAATTATAATCAAAAATATCTGAGAAAATTATATATTTAGGATGGTTTTAAATTTTTAAAGGACTATGGTGACAAAGGTTAAGAAACTTTATAACAACATTTATGCTTACTTTACTAAGCCTAATAAATCAATTTTGCAAGAATGGTTGGAAGCTCTTATTGTAGTTGGATTTGCTTTCTTCTTTATAAAAACTTATATAGGCGGTTTATACCATGTTCCTACGGGTTCGGCAGAGCCAAATCTTTTGGTGGGTGATAGGGTTGTTGGAAATAAAATAGTTTATCAGTTTTTACGTAGGCCAAAACGTGGTGAACTTGTAATGTTTGATGATCCTAAATTTCAATATGATATCAATAACAAACTTAACTATTTGTGGCAAAAATATATTGGAATAATTTCTATTCCTATCCTTGGGCTAGAGGAAGGACCAGTTAATGTTGTTAAGAGAGTAGTAGGAATTCCGGGGGATACTGTTGAAGGACGTGTTGAAAATGATGAAACTGTTATTTACTTAAATGGTAAGCAACTAGAAGAGCCTTATCTCAATATATTGCCTTTGATAGCATTAAATAAAAAAGTTGGGTTTTTAAATTTTGATTCTTTTGGTCCAATTAGAATTCCGGAATTTTTAAGAGGTAGAGTAAGACAAGTAACTTATACTTATGATCCTAAAGTTGATTTTGAACATCAGCCTTATTATAACATGAGCAAAGATGAGGCGGTCATCAATCCTTATACTTTAGAGCCATTATTATTGCTAGCAAAGAGTCCAACAAGGCTTCCTTATGGTAGGGTAGTTGATAACTTTGGACCATTTGTTATACCTGAAGGTAAGTATTGGGTTATGGGGGATAGCAGAAAAAACAGTGAAGACAGCCGATTTTGGGGCTTTTTAGATGAAAGTCTGGTTCAAGGTAAGGCTAGCTTCATTCTTTATTCTGTTGATAGTGAGGAACCCGTATGGTTTTTTGAATGGTTTAAAAGACCATTTAGCTTTTGGACAAAATGTGTTCGTTGGACACGAATTTTTAAGGGTTTATAGTGAAAAGATTTTTATTAAATAAGCTCGTTAGAGACAACATTGTTGAAACTTGCCTTGATATGGGGGGTAAGCCTTCATATAGAGTTTTATCAAAAGATGAGTTATTCCAAGCCTTGAAAAATAAAATTCAAGAGGAAGCATTAGAAATTGCTGAAGCAGAAGATCAAGAAAATCTTTTAGAAGAAATTGCTGATGTACAGGAAGTTTTGTTAGAAATTATGAAAGTAAGTGGAATTTCTCAGGAAAATGTTATTTTGAGAATGAAAGAGAAAAATCAAGTTAAAGGTGCTTTTTCTAAAGCACATTATATTGATTATGTAGATCTTCCTGGCGATTGTGAAATGGCGCAGTATTGTATGTGCTTTCCTAACAAATATCCGGAAAAGAAAGACAAATAAAATTTTGTTATCTGATTTTGTTGATCTAGTGGGCAAGAGAAACAATGCTTTTCTTTAGTTGTGCTGCCATAGCTTGTATTTATTATTTCTGTCTTGATTTTCATTTGTAAAGATGCTACTGTTAAAGGCTGATGTTTCATTCATTTTGAATTTAATGAAACATAAAACGAGGAAATAAAACAAATATAATTCTTGAAGTTAACAAACTAACTAAAATTTATAAAAGTAATAAGAAGCTAGTTCATGCCCTTGGCGGGGTTGATCTTAAAATTTTTGAGGGTGAAATCATTACTCTTCTTGGAGTTAATGGTGCTGGAAAAACAACGCTGTCTTCCATTTTGGCAACTTTACATCCACCAACATCTGGCGATGTGTTGTTTAAAAATAGGTCTATTTATAAAATTATTTCCGAATATCGCAAAAATCTTGGATTTTGTCCCCAAATTCCTAATTTAGATTTAAAGCTCAATGTAGAAGATAATTTGCTCTTTTCAGGTAGATATTTTTTGATTCCTGAAAATGAAATCAGAGAAAGAACGAATAATCTTTTGAAGCAATTTAATTTAGAAAAATATAAAGATTTTGAAGTTGATTCTTTGTCTGGTGGTAATAAACAACGTGTGCTTATTGCTAGATCTTTAATGCATAAACCAAAAGTAGTTATTTTGGATGAGCCTACCGTTGGATTAGATCCAGACATTAGAAGACAACTTTGGAATGTAATTAGAACTTTGAAAAGCCATGGGGTTACTGTCATTTTAACAACACATTATCTAGATGAAGCAGAAGCACTTTCTGACCGTGTTTGTATTTTGAATCAAGGAAAAATAATTTTTATAGGAACATCTGAAGATTTAAAAAAGAATCGTGAAAAATCGACTTTTGAAGAAATTTTCTTAGAGCTTACTAAAGAAGAAAGTGATGTTTAGTAATAACTTAAAAATTTTTAATGCCTTAATTCGACGTGATTTTAAAATCATTCGTCGCAGACTGAAAGATTCGTTAATAAATAATTTTATTTTTGTTGGTCTTGAAGCGTTACTTTTTTATTACTTCGTTCCATATGTCATGGGTTTTGACAGAGCGTTAATACCATCAATTTTTTTGGGGAGCATAATTTTCATGTTACCTATTATTGCCTTTAATTATGGTATAACTGATGTTTCTGATCTATCAGGCAATAGATTTATCGATTATAAAAAGAGTTTGCCCTTGCCAATTAATTGGTTTGTTGGGAGTTATATTATTAGTTACTTTATAGCAATAGGAATAATTTTCTTACCTTCACTCGTAATAGCAAAAATAATTTTAGGTTCTTTTTTAGATTTATCTCAAATGCGCATTATTCCGCTTATACTGATGTGTGTTGCGTTGATTTTATTTTTTGCATTGTTTTTACTTATCTCTATTTTTGGACCTGATACAAAACACTATTTTAAAAACTTTTGGCCTAGAGTTTTAATGCCTTTAATGTTTTTGTCCCCCTTATGGTATACCTGGAAAGGTACGCTAAAAATTTCATCTAAACTTTCTATATTTCTTTTATTTAATCCTTTTACTTATTGTGTAGAGGGATTAAGAAGTGCTCTTTGGGGAGATGAACTATTTTTATCTACATACATTTGTATATTAGTGCTTTTTACATCTGTTGTTTTCATGATATTTGTTTTTCGAAAAGTCTTTGTTAAACGTTTGAATTTAATTGGAAGCTAGATGGTAAAGAACACTTTTTTAATAATGTTACAACTTTTTAAGCGTGATCTTGTAGTAATCAAGAATGATATTAAAGACCATATTATTAATAGTATTTTGATAACTCCTTTGCTTTTTGCCTTTACGTTTGGATATGCACTTCCACTTGCAGGAGGATTGGCTGGCATTGAAAAAGGCCAATTAGATATGTTTATTGGTTGTGTTTTATGGCAACTTATTCCAGTGGCATTTCTTTTTTCTTTGGATGTGTTATTTGATTTAGAAGGTAACAAGTTCATATGTTACCAGGCTACGCTTGTACGGCCATGGTTATTAATTATAGAAAAAATTTTTTTCTACTCTATCTACTCCTTTATTTTTGCAAGTTTCTTTTTTCCGATTACCCTAACCTATTTAGGTTATGCCAAACTTTTACCTAGCATTAATTGGATTGCCTTTTCTGCTATCCTTTATTTAGGAGCTTTATGTATATCGGCATTTTATATGTTTTTTGTATTTTTTATTAAAGGATCTGAAAAAATAGACAATCCTTGGAGAAGATATGTTCATCCGGCGGTTGTTTTAGGTGGAGAACTAGCTCCTACCTATGCTATATCAAAATTTTCTCCAACCTTAGGAGCCATTGCGACTTATAATCCATTTATGTGTATAAGCGATGGATGTAGGCAAGCCATTTTGAAGGGTGATAGGTTTTTATCTTTTTCACATTGTATTTTTACATTAATAGCTTTTTCTATTTTATTTATTTTTTTATCAATCGTTTATTTTAAGAAGCGTATTGATCATGTTTAATGGTATTAGGTTCGTTTTTATGTCTTCTAATAATTGAATTTCATCTAGAGCGACTGCATCTTCTAATTTAAAGCATCCTATCTGTGTTCTTGTTAACTCATATGTTGTTGCATAAGTTTTAAGTTGTTGTGCAATATCATTTGCTAATGAACGTACATAAGTACCTTTAGAAACGTGACATTCAAATGTGAAAAAGGGGAGATTAATGTCCAATATTTTAATATCATATAATTTGACTAAGCGCTCTTTTTCAGATGTTATTTTTGCTAATTCTTCTAGTGAAACTTCTTTATGTCTAGCTAATTTGTATAGAGATCTTCCCTTATATTTTAGTGCAGAATACACGGGTGGGGTTTGTTTATATTCTTTTCCTAGGTTAATTACGGCCCTTTTTAGACTATCTTTAGTAATAGAAGATATTGATTTTGTTTCAATGATCTCTCCAGCAGAATCTAATGTTGTCGTTAGTTCTCCTAATTTTGCTGTGACTTTGTACATTTTGTCTAAGTTTAAAATTTCATCTATCAGTTTTGTTACAGATCGATCTATACAAATTATCATCAAACCATTTGCTTCTTTATCTAAAGTACCTGTATGACCTATTTTTGTTTTACGTGGAAGTAATCTTTCACTTACTCTTATACATCCAAAGGCGCTAATTCCTTTGGGTTTGTTAATTAGCAAAAGACCTGCAAAATTATTATTTTCCATATTCTACTTAAGATTTTTGTTGAGTTTTGTATACTTAAGATAAGTATGCTAATTATTTTTTTGAAATTAAAGGGGGATAATGCAAAAAAAGAAATTGTGGATGATATTAGGGTTAGTTGTATTTGTTTCTTCTACCATGTTATCTGTTTTAAAAAATCATACATTTTTGGAGTCGGTTATAAAAGATCCAGTTCAAATGGGGACGATTGTTCCTTGTTCCGGATTTACAGGTGAAGAGCTTTCTAGATATGTAGATCAAAACAACAAACCTAATAAGATCTTAGAAGCTGGTGGTGGTTCAGGAGCTATAACTGAAAAAATAATTAAAAAGCTAAAGCCAAGCGATGTTTTAGATGTGGTGGAAATTGATCCTAATCTTTGTAAAATTTTAAGAGATAAATTTAACAGCTACAAAAATGTCAAAATTCATTGCTGTTCTATAACAGATTATTCTTCTCCTTATAAATATGATTATATTATTTCAACTTTACCTTTTAATGCCTTTAAGCTTGATTTTGTTAAACAAGTTAGAAAAAAATTTGAAGAATTAGTGAATACCGGAGGTTGTCTTTCTTATGTTGAATATACTATTTCAGCATGGAAGCAATATTTGCCTTTTATCAAAGATAAAGATATAAAGGGCGTTGTAAATTATCTTTCTAAGGATAGATCCACTCATAGTGCTGAGAAGAGGATTGTATGGCTGAATGTTCCTCCAACTTATGTTTATCACCAAAGAATGTAATTAATTTAATAGATCTTTAAAAGCTGACAATTGTTCTTTTAATTCATCAAGTTGCTTTTTTATGACTTGAAATTCTGGAGATTTAAACTTTTGTATGACAGTTTCAGTTTTTCTCTTGTTGGCTTGTCCTTGATTGAAGGCGACAGTAATTTTTTCTAAACTGGTCACACTTGCTTTTATTGATTCAGTGTTTAAAGTCATGTCTAATTTTTCACTCTTTTTGGTTAATTGGAGAGGTTCTTTTTCTGAGATAAGCTCTTTGAGCTCGGGTAATTTTTCTAATTCAGCTTTAACTTCCGTGCTGGACAAGCCTTTTGTTCTAACTAATTCTTTGATATGAACAAGAACTTTCATATCTTCAACAGTATAAGTATTTTGATTTTTAGAACTTAGTCGAAATTCTTTTTCCCATTGGCGAATTAACGATTTTTTTATGTTAAGTTCTCTAGCAACATCACCTATTTTGAATCTGTCCTTCTTCATCATTATTTCTTTCTCCATTTTTATTAACTTCAAATGTAATTAGGACTTGGTTCTGTTGTACCAAATCACCTTCTACTATGGAAATAGTTTTAATAAATGCATCCGTTTCTGATCTTATTTCATTTTCCATTTTCATCGATTCTATTACTAATAATTCTTGATTTTTTTTTACATATTGATTTGGATTAATAAATGTTTTTATTATACGTCCAGCTAAGGGTGATTTTAATAGATTTTTGGATGCGTATCGTTTTTTCGAATTTTGAATTTTTTGTCTACAATGACTTATTTCATAACTTTTTGTACCGTTCTGATTTAATAAAACGGTTTGTTTATTAGGATTATTTTCTGATGTTGTAACATGTGATTTATATAGTTTGTTTTCTATTTCAAAAACAAGGTTATTGGTCTTATTATCCCAATCGATTATCTTTGCTTCAAAAATTTTGTTCTTTATTTTAATAGAAAATTTATCTTGATTCTCTTTCTTTATATCAACTTCATAGTTTTTGGTTTGATGTTCCGACTGAATTTTAATATTTTTTATCGCCATGCTAAATTCCTCCAGCCTCGATAGTTATTTCCGTCGTCAAAATTTTTGGTAGTTTTACCTTCTTTTTCTGTAACTAGCAGGGTACTTATTATGGCTAATTCCACATTCGTTATTTCTCGTTCTTGTATTTCTTCTTCATTATTTGATAATTCTTTTAAATTTAATTCTAGCCATTGAGTATGAAAGCTACCATCAGAAAACTCTTTTAGGGATAAGAGCTTTTTTAAAAAGGAAATATTTGTTTTGATGCCAACAATAGAAAAATTATTAAGGGCTTGAATCATGTGTTTTAAAGATGTATTTCTGCTATGTCCATATGCGATTAACTTGGAAATCATGGAATCAAAGAGGGGCGATATTGTGTTGCCAACCTCGATTGCGTGTTCGTGTCTAATATAGGGGCCGTGTGGCAAGTGGATGGTTTTCATTCTTCCAGAAGAAGGGGAAAAATTATTATAAGGGTTTTCCGCAATAATTCTGCACTCTATAGCGTGACCCCTTTGTTGTATATCTGACTGTACTAATGGTAGTTGATTATTTTTTGCGATTTCTAGCTGAAGCCACACAAGATCAACACCTGTAGTTGCCTCTGTCACAGGATGTTCGACTTGAAGTCTGGTATTCATTTCTAAAAAATAAAATTCTTCATCTTGTGTTACAATATATTCTATAGTTCCTACATTATTATATTTAAGTTTTTTAATCGCATCTGTCGAAATCAAATACATTTTTTCTAATAATTTTTTACTTACAAATTTGCAGGGAGCTTCTTCTATTATTTTTTGATTGCGCCTTTGTATGGAACATTCCCTTTCATACAGGTGAATAGCATCTTTTCCATCTCCAGCAACTTGTATTTCTATATGCCTACCATTTGTTATATATTTTTCTAAAAAAATTTCGTCAGAAGAAAATTGTTTTTTAGATTCTGAGATAACTTTGTCCCATATTTCATCAAACTCTTCGGTATTATTAATCTTTCTTTGTGCTCTTCCTCCGCCGCCCAGTGCGGCTTTTAGTATTACTGGGTATCCAATTATTTTAGCTGACTCTTTAATCATTAATTTAGAATTTTCGCTTGAGTCTAAACAATGAGCACCCGGGATGGTTGGCACTTCTAATTTTTGCATAACATTACGAGCTTCAACTTTGTTACCCATCAAATATATGCTTTTAGGTGATGGTCCAATCCAAGTAATATTTGCATCAATAACTTTTTGAGCAAATTCAGAATTTTCAGATAAAAAACCATAGCCAGGATGTATGGCATCAGCACCGCATTTTTTTGCTATTAATATTATTTCTTCTTGATTTACGTAGCCTTCCAGCCCATTTTTGGATAAAAGATAAGCTTCATCTGATTTATATACAGGTTGTGAAAACTTATCTTCCTCCGTATATATAACAACAGTTTTTATTCCTTCTGAATGGCATGTTGCAATAACGCGAAGAGCTATTTCATTTCTGTTGACTATTAACACTTTTTTAATTGTTTTTCTCCTCTAAATGAAAATTATAAAATAGTACATGTTTTATCAGATTCGTCCGGGATTATTAAGGTAGGGCTGAAATCTTGTAAATATTCCCAAAGCTCTCTTGGAAGCTCGTTGTGCTTGGTGTTTCTGGCTAAATTGTCTACTAAAATTTTTCTAGCACATTGTGCTTTAAGTGTGATTGTTTTTCCATCGAATATTTTTAAGAAATTAGTTGTTTGGTCATTTAAAAAATCTAAAGGTTTTTGTCCATTAATATTTGCTTCATTAATACTTGCTCCTGAGGCTATGAGTATTGTAATAACTTCAGAGATTTTTTTTATAATATCAGAGGTGTCCTTTGTCGACTTCCCGCTTCTAGCAAGCTCATTAAGCTTTTTTAATGCATAGTATAAAGGAGTGTTGTCTTTAAAGTCTTTAATATTGGGTTTGCCCTTATTTTTTATGATAGCTTTTACGAGCTCTGGAATTGGGTTTCTTGAATTTACTGCAGCGTGTAAAGGAGTTTGTCCTGAATCATCTCTGAGGTTTAGATTTGCTCCTCTATTTAATAAATATAGAGTTAATTTTAAAATAAATTCTGTTTTTGAGCAGTTAGCACTTGATGAATGTTTGTGTAAAATGTAGTATTCTGTCATGCGAGCACCTCTTACAAGCGCATGGAGAGGGGCATTTTGGTCAAAGTAAGGATCACTTAAGACTTCAACTAGGTCGGCATCATTTTTTGCAAGTATACTGCCTATTTTTACCAGTATATAGGCCATTATAATTAATATAAATAAGTTTTTTTTCATATAATTTTTTCTTTGTAATATTTCTAATTAGAAGCTAGATCAAAAATAAATAAATTTTTGTAAAATACAAATGCCTCATCTTTATTTAGGATCCGGAGCGCAATCCATGGTTTTTAAAAACCGTGATGTAGGCGACGATATGTTATAAGTTAAACGAAGTTTATCTTGTAACATATCCCCATAATTTTTATAGTATGTGTATGAGTACTTTGGTACACGATAGAACTGTTGTTTATAATATTGGATACCACATAGGTTCTATGCATGACAGAGACATAAATGCTGCAATAAATATTTTAAAAATTGGACAAAATGTGTTACAGACACAAGTGTCACGTACACGAGCGTCCCTAGGGAAGGGCAGACCCGAAGTTAAGCCTGTGGAGAGATCGACCAAAGTTTTTTCTTCTAATAAGAAAAAGCAAGTCGGCTCTATGAAGCAGGAGCCGATTTCCAATTTAAGAATTAGGATGCACGGTAATTTATTACCGTGAGGATGTCACCTAAGATTGTCAAAAATCCCTGATTTAGTACAATTAATCTATTACTCTTCTTCTAAATTAAATACATTTGTTGAGGTTGAAAGGATTTTTTTAATGGATAGAAAACTAATTTTTGCGTTGTTAATGACAACTATTGTGATGGGAGTGTTTAATTACATGACCTATCGTAAAGAGGCTAAACAACAGGCTGTTCCAGAAGCCATTCAAGCTGGACAATCATATAAAGTTCCTAGCAAAGCAGATTTAATGCGTCCCCTAAATTATGAAATCGATTTTATTGATAAAAAGGTTACAAAACAGGAAGAAATAGAGTCTGTTGAAACAGATTTTTATAAAATTGATTTCACAAATTATGGTGGAAATATTTCAAGAATTGCTTTTAAGAAGAGATTAGGCAAAGGCGGGATCCCACTGCAAAGCGTCAAACCAAAAGATTTCTTTAATAGAGAAGAGAGTTGTTTTCTATTGGCGCTAGATGAAAAAACTCCTTATTTCTATAAATTTGATTCAAAAGAAGATTTGGGTGATCGAGTTAACATTATATATGAAGCAGAAACTAGTAATTTTGCTATCAAGAAGATTTATTCTATTTTTAGGGGTTCCTACAAAATAAATTTAAATTTAGAATTTAATCCTAAGGGCAGAGGGACAATACATCCTAGAATATTTTTACCAGCACCTTTTATTTCAGAATTGTCTGAAGATTTACAAAATGGTTTTGTATTTAATAAGCAGAGTCAAAAAATTGAAGCTTCATTATCTGTAGTTCAGGATAACGCTTGGTTAATTCCAGAAGTTTTTGGAGCGCAAGATAAATATTTTGCACATGCTTTGGTAAAGGATGATCACGGTTTTGCCATAAGAGGCTATTTTAAAAAAGATAGCACGGGTAAATATATTTCCATTTTTGAGGGACCAGAAGTTTTAGATAAAAAATCATTTACTCTTTCTTTTTATATAGGTCCAAAAGATATTGCTGATATGGCCGCGGTAGATGGTAGGCTTGAAGATTTATTAAATTTTGGCTGGCTTTCGTGGCTATGTAAATTGCTTTTAAAATTATTAGAATTTGTTTATAAATTTATTGGTAATTTTGGTTTGGCAATAATTATTCTTACAGTGCTAATTAAACTTATATTTTTGCCTCTTTCAATAAAAGGCACAAATGTAATGGAGCAAAATCAAAAACTACAGCCCCAAGTTACCCGAATTAAAAAGAAATTTGCGCATGATGTTCAGCTACAGCAACAAGAGCTTATGCGTTTTTACAAAGAACAAAAAATTTCTCCGGTTGCTCCTGTGTTTGGTTGTTTACCTTTGTTAATAGATGTTGTCATAATGATAGGTTTATATCGGGTTCTTGGCTCTTATATGGATTTATATCAAGCACCGTTTGGTTTGTGGATAACTGATTTATCCTCTAAAGATCCTTTTTATGTACTACCTATACTTATGGGTATATCAATGTTTTGGCAGCAAAAGCTTTCTCCTGTTGGAGATGAAAGAACCAAAATAATGATGTCTTTCTTACCATTGGTTATGACTGGAGTTTTTGCTAGTATGCCATCTGGGGTTGTTTTATATTGGCTAATTAAAAATATATTAACTGTTGGAGAGACTTATTTACGCAAGTCATTAAAAAAGGCCTAAGGTATGCTAAAAGCTCTTCCTTCTTTGGATAGGTTTGTTAAAAAGCTTCAAGGTGTTCCTTATCTTGCATCTAAAAATATTTATAGGGTTGCCATGCATTTTTTAGATGCAGATGAGGATTATGTAAAAAATTTTTGTAATGTTTTATTAGAAGCAAAAAAAAGTCTTTCTCATTGTAGTAGATGTTTTAATTGGACAGAAGGTGATTTTTGTTCTGTATGTATACAGCCCAATAGAGATCAATCAATTGTATGTGTTGTTGAAACGTGGCATGATTTATTTGCGTTAGAAAGGGCAGGGGGATATAGTGGATTATATCATGTCTTGGGAGGTGTTTTATGTCCTTTAGAGGGTATTGGACCCGAAGATTTGAGGATTAAACCACTTTTAAAGCGTGTAGATGAAGAACAACTAGAAGAAATAATTTTTGCTACTAATCCAACGCCTGAAGGGGAGGCGACTGCTAGCTTTATTTTATCCAAATTAAAAGAAAAGCATATTAAAGTATCTAAGTTGGCAAGTGGTGTTCCCATAGGATCTAGTTTAGAGGCTATGGATCGTGTAACGATCTATAAAGCACTTTTAGGAAGAAGACCATTTTGAAAAAAAACATCATTGTTTTAGCGTTTTTCTTTTTTTTTTTTAGAGGGATTGTACCCAAAAATTGGCTTAGATGCCTTAGATTCATTACAAGTTATTCGTGTAAATAGCCAGATTCAAAAGATTGTTAATAAAAATCAAATTGTTTTAGAGGGTGATGTTGAAGTTTTAGTTGACACTTCAATTCATATTTGGGCAGATAAAGTTTTTATTGATAAAGAAAAGAAAACGGTAGAGGCGTATGCCTTAAATAAGTCTTCCGTTGTTTTTGAACGTAATGATATTTTAATTTTATCAGATTATATTTTTTTAAATCTTGAACAAAAAACTGGACATGCTGATAACGTAAGAATCCATCTGGAAGATGGTTATCTTTCTTCAAAAAAAGCAGAGAAAGTTAAAGAAAATAAATGGCATTTTAAACATATAACTTATACGGCTTGTGATAAGCCTAAGCCAGACTGGAAGATTACAATTTCAGATGTTTGGATGAAAAATAATGTTGTATATTTGTATGGTCTACCAGTTTTAAGATCACCTTTAATTATGGCTTCTTCGGACGAGCGATCCAACAGTGGTTTTTTGATACCACGATTATCATATACAAAGAAATTTGGACCAGGATTGATTCAAGAATATTATTGGGATATTTCTGAAAACTTTGACACTACAATGGGTGTTAATTGGAAAGACAAAAAGGGGTTTGTTTTATATGATGAATTTCGGCATTCTACAGGCCAGGATGAATTTTCGTCATTTAATGTTCAATATGCTAGAGATAAAAAAGCGGTTATAAATAGGGATCGCTATTGGATCTTGGGCAAGCATTTTCATACTTTGAAAATGAAAGATTTAATTTTAAATAATTTAACATGTTTAGATTTTGGTACAGATAAAAGAATAGGTTACGATTTTTTTTATAGAACAGATGCTATAGAAGATAAATTTAATAATGCTTTAATTAGCCGTCTTCATGGAGATAATAATCTAGTTTCATTTTCTATAGACCAAAAAAAGATTTTTAGAAATAAATTTTTCTTTAGTGAAGGAAATATTTTTAGAGAAGAGGATAGTTTTAAGGTTACTAGGCTGCCACGCCTGGAGTGGAATAGCAATTATTGGCTTTTGAAAGATGGTCTTTATTATAAAAATGACTTTTTTGTAGATCAAATTTTTTCTAGGAAAAGAAATTTTGATACACAAATTACTCCAAACCCTGACAACGCTTTTACAGAAAAATTAGATACTGTTCGATTTTATTATCAAGGTAGTTTTTCAAAAGTATTTAATTTGAAAAATAATGTTTTTTCTTTTGATATAGAACCTAACTTGCAAATACGAAATAGATTGAAAGATATAGATTTAAAATTAACTAACAAAAATGTGTTTGAGAAAAAAATAGGGAGAGAGGGAGTTTTTAGGGCGTTTGTTAAAACAAATGCAGAATGGGCTTTACCTGAAGCTACCTATTTTGGAAAAAATTATAAACATTATTTTCAACCACTTTTTAAATGGAACTTTATTCCAAAATTCAATCAAGATCATTGGATTCATAGTGATATTTGGGATAGAGAATATCCTAAGAATGAGCTTTCTCTTTCGTTACGAAGTGATTGGCATTTTAAGAATGCTAAGATTAATTTTACAGGAAGGTTAGCAGAAGATTTTTATGTAGGAGAAGATATATTTCCTCTAAGGCGCAGTCCCTTTAGTAGCCATCTTTTGCCGCTTGAATTACAATCTCATATTGATACTGAAAATATTAGATTAGGATTCTTGCAAGAGTATGATTTAAAAACAGCAACGCTTTTAAATTCAACTATAGACATAGGATTTTCTTTTATGGAGAGTGATTTTTATGCTTCAATGTTGTATCAAAATCCTGAGTTGCAAGTTTCAAGAGAACTTTTAAGTGATATTCCAGCATTTGCAAATTTAGGTTTCAGAATTCCTGTTTATAGAAACATACGATTGAGTTATGATTCTAATTTTTATTCGCCATCGAACTCATTCTTTGGAGTTTTTCGAGACTCTGATGCTTTATTGCATCGAATTCGTTTTGAACTTAAAGGACACTGTTGGGGTGCTTCGGTAGGATTTGAAGAAAAACGTTACAGAAGGGACGGTAACGTGAAAAGTGAGCAGTCATATTTTTTATCTTTTAAACTTGATTCTATTGGAAAGGTTGCACATCATTTTAGAAAAGATCCTGAAATTTTAGATGCTCCACCCGACTATTAATAGGAGAATTGATGATAAGTAAAGACAGGTTAAAAGAAGAGTTGGATTTTTGTATAAAAACTTGGGGCAAGCAAGGGTTTTGTTCATTTGGTGGACATACAAAGTGTGAAGAATGTGCAACACCTTATCTTATGTATAAATTGCTTACAAATAATCTTTTGCATGACAAAAATATGAAGAGGCTTTCCTTGCACGATTGGAAAGAGCTTTTGGCTGCAATAGATTAATATCTTATAAATAAAATATTTATTATCAGCTGACAACTTGCAACAATTTTGTTTACAATGCTTGTTATTAGAATTTTAAATTTAAAGGTAAAATATGAATCCTTCTGAATATGCGATATATCGTCATAGAAGAGATGCTTTGATAGAAATTTTGAGAGATGAAAATCCTGAAGTTGTTGAAGGGGCATTGATAGTATTTGCTGGATTTGAACAAGATGATAGAAATTTATTTCGACAGGAAAGTTCTTTTTACTATTTGACTGGTGTAAAAGAACCAGGATCTGTTTTAGTAAGTTATTTTGACGGAAGTGATGTTTTGTATTTGCCGGTTTATTCTGGCAAACGTGAACAGTGGGTTACAAGTGCTCTTAAGCACGATGAGACTTCAGCTGGAATTATTCAAGTTGATGAAATAAAACATCTTGGGCTTCCTCAAAGAGGTTATTCTTTAAATTCATTTGTCGGTCAAAATACCTATTTCAATCTTTTGAATGATTTAAGCCAATTTTTACATAACCCAGAGGCGCAAGTTTTTACTTTTAAAGATAAAACTACTCCTAGGTACATTTATCAAATGCATGCTTTTGATTATTTATCTTCTCAGTTGCCAGCTCTTTCTAAGGCTACACATGATTGTAGTTACATTGTTCATGAACTAAGAAAATGTAAGGATGATTATGAAATTGATTGTATGCACAAGGCTGCACAAATAACTTCCCTTGCACATAATGCGGCAGCGGCGACTATTCTTCCCGGCAAGACTGAAAGAGAAGTTCAGGCGATGGTAGAATCTATTTTTACCGTAACAGGAGCATCAAGACCAGCATTTCCTAGTATCATTGCCAGTGGTAAAAATAGCACGATATTACATTACACCGATAGAAATAAAGAATTGAAAGAAGGAGATTTGGTTGTTGTTGATATTGGTTCTGAGTTTAACTATTATGCATCAGATATAACACGGACCTATCCGGTGAGTGGTAAATTTACTTCGCGTCAGAAAGAGATTTACGACATTGTGTTAAATACTCAAAGTTATATTGAATCAATTGCTGCTCCAGGAATGTATCTTAACAATCCAGAAAAATCAGATAAATCCTTACATCATTTAGCTATAGAATATTTAAAAAAAGCTGGAGGTTACGATAAATATTTTGTTCATAATATCGGACACTTTTTGGGATTAGATGTTCATGATGTTGGTGATATTAGTTTGCCCTTAGAGGAAGGACACGTTATTACTATTGAGCCTGGAATTTATATTCCAGAAGAAAGTATAGGTATTAGAATAGAAGACGATTATGTAATTATTGATGGAGGATGTTTACCTTTGAGTGGTCAACTTTCTAAAACTACAGAAGAAATTGAATCACTTATGGCTGAAAGATAATTTGATGTCGTTAAAATTGTTGTTAGTATTTTTGACTAGCTTTTTGTATATAAATGCACAGATAGAGTTTCCTGTTCATAGAAATGGTGATCTTGTGTTTCCCGTGACAAAATCTTTTACCAATGATTTTTATTCTTCCCACTATGGAAATCATTTTTTTGATTTTTTTACGGGAGAGTTTCCAATAGTAGAATCTTCTTCAGGAGTATCTTTATTAAGAGAATTTAAATTACATAAAGATTATGTAGTTGCTTTGAGCTTTTATCCAAATGATAATTTGTTGGCAACAGCTAGTAAAGATGGAACGGTAAAAATTATTGACGTAGAAACAGGATCTATTCTTAATACATTAAATCATTCTGGAGAAGTTTGGGATGTGAGTTTTGATTTTTCTGGAAGTACCTTATTAACTGTTTCAGATGATAATAAAATAAACTTGTGGGATGTTCCGAAAGGAAAACTCAAATTTAGTTTAGAAGGACATGATCAAACTATTTTTAATGCTCGATTCAATGCACAGGGAAGTAAAGTTATATCTTCATCTGCTGATGGATCGGCTAAAGTTTGGGATCTTAATAAGAAAAAATGTATTTGTTCATTAAAGCATAATTTAAAAGCAAATATGGTTTTTTCATCGGTTTTTCATCCTAAAAAGGATTATTGGGTTTGCACATCTTCAATGGATGGAGTAATTAGAGCTTGGGATGTTTTAGAGCTGGACGAGCCTAAATTAATTAAATCATTTAATGTCGGGGATAATGAAACAATATTTCCAAGCGTTATTTATTCTTTGGAATTTGATTCAAAAGGAGAAAAGTTATTGAGTTGTGCTAGTGATGAAACAACTTCAATGTGGGATTTTAACAGGGGAGAGCTAATTTATACTGTAACAGGTCATGATGGGGCAGTATGGACAAGTGTATTTGATTCATCCGGAAAGAATTTTGTAACTGCGTCATGGGATGGATGTGCAAAAGTTTGGGATGTTAGCTTGGGAAAAGAGATTTATACAGTTGGTGGGCATAGTGGTTCTGTTACTTCTGCGCTATTTGATTTGGAAGGCAAAAGGTTATTTACCTCTTCTTGGGATGAAACAATTAAGTGTTGGTCATTATCTTCTTAAGGAATAATTATGATAAATATTAACGATGTAGACGAATTGATTAATCAAATAAAAGAGCAGAATACAAAATTTATCGTAGTTACGGGAGGAGTGTGTTCATCAATTGGAAAAGGAGTTTTGGCTTCATCTTTGGGTGTTTTGTTAAAAAATACAGGAGCAAAAGTTTCTGTTATAAAAATGGACCCATATCTAAATGTTGATCCGGGTACGATGTCTCCCCTAGTACATGGTGAAGTTTTTGTAACAGATGATGGAGCGGAAACAGACTTAGATCTTGGGCATTATGAGAGGACTTTGGAGACACACCTAACTAAAGAATCATCGGTTTCCTCGGGACAAATTTTTCAAGAAATTTTAGATGGGGAACGAGCAGGTGATTTTTTAGGTAAGTGTATTCAATTAGTTCCACATGTTGTTGATGCTATAAAGCGGCGTGCACTAAAATTTGCACTTAAAACTAAGGTTGATTATTTAATCATTGAAATTGGTGGGACTGTTGGTGATATGGAGGGAGAAGTTTTTTTAGAGGCTGCTCGTCAGCTTAAAGTTAGCTTAGGAGATAAAAGATTTCTTCATTGTCACTTGAGTTATGTGCCATTTTTAGAGTGGTCAAATGAGATTAAAACTAAACCGACACAACACAGTGTTATGCTACTTAAAAAGGCAGGTATATCGCTAGATTGTTTATTTTTAAGAAGTGATAAAAATGTTCCAGAACGTGCTGTGAAAAAAGTTTCAGTAATGTGCGGAGTAGATGAAAAGTTAATTTTTCAGGTTCCAACATTATCGCCAACTTATAAGTTATTTTTAGAGCTGAAAAATCAAAAGGTTGGAAAAAATATTCAAAATAAATTTGGAATGGAATCTGTCAAAGATACAGACATTAGCGCTTGGGAAAAATTAATAACCTTGATTGAAAAAGATAAACCAAAAGCAAAAGTGGGTTTAGTAGTTAAATATGTTGGAACATCTGAGCCCTATATCAGTGTTATTAAGGCTATAGAGTCTGCTGCTTGGGCAAATGAAAAAGATCCCGAAATTGTTATTATTTCTGCTGAGAAACTAGAATCTGGAGATGTAGAAACATTGAAATTATTAAAATCTGTTTCAGGAATAATCGTTCCAGGTGGTTTTGATAGTAGGGGTATAGAAGGAAAGATTGTTGCTGCTAAATATGCTAGGGAAAACAAAATTCCGTATTTAGGTTTATGCTTAGGACTTCACGTTATGTTAATTGAGGCGGCACGTTTTTTATTAAAACTTTCAGATGCTACTAGTATGGAGTTTGATTCGGATGCTTCTAATGCCATAATAACATTACTTGAAGAACAAAAAGATGTTACTCAGGTAGGTGCATCTATGCGTTTAGGAAAATTCCCATGTAAATTGATTCCAGGGACGTTGGCTCATAAGGCTTATGGGGAGGATGAAATCAGTGAGCGTCATAGACATCGTTATGAGGTAAATAATAAATATAGGGATCAATTTGAAAAGGCGGGAGTCATTTTTTCAGGGCTATATGAAGAAAAAAAATTAGTTGAAATTGCAGAGCTTAAAGATCATCCTTTTATGATTGGGGTACAGTTTCATCCAGAATTTCTTTCAAGGCCGTTAGAAGCGCATCCTCTTTTTAAGGCTTTTATAAAAAGTTTTGAGCATGCTTGAGTTGACCAGCTGTATATTTTACTTTAAAATCTCACATATATAAGTTTTTGAGCGATTTTCCTATTTTACCAGGGGTTTTATTATTTATGGATATGAATAAGAGTTTTGTGTTGAAAAAAGAACAATATACACCTAAATGGCGCCAGATAGATGCGTCAGGCAAGGTTTTGGGTCGCTTGGCAACAGAAATTTCAGATATTTTGAGAGGTAAAAATAAGCCGGAATTCACACCTCATGCCGATGGTGGTGACTATGTTGTGGTTATTAATTGCAGCAAGATCAAGTTAACTGGGGATAAATGGGAACAAAAAGTTTATATGGAATATAGTGGTTGGATGAGTGGTTTGAAAGAACGCCCTATTTCAAGTAAGGATCCAGCCTTCATTTTAAGACATGCTGTTAGAGGTATGCTTCCTAAAAATCGACTTAGCCGTCAACTTATAAGAAAGCTAAAAATGTACTTTGGTGCGGAACATCCTCACAAAGCTCAGATTAGCAATTAGGTTAAGAAACAAATAGGAAATCTGTAATTTTCTCGTTTTTTTATTGAAAAAAAAGTTATTTGCTTATTAAACTTATTTTCTTAGTTCGGTTGTAAGGACTTAAAAAATTTGAAGAAAAGGTTTTGATATCGCATGTTAATTAAACAAAAGACTTTAAAAAGGTCCGCCCGCTTTGAAGGGATAGGTGTCCATAGTGGTAAAAGGGGTATTTTAAGATTCAAACCGTCTCCTGCCAATTCTGGCATAATTCTACAAAATGCAGCAGATCCGAATGAAAAAATTGAAATAGGAAAAGTTGTTCCATTAAGAGCAATGCATGCCACTGTTATAAATAATGGTAATGGGTGGACTGTTGGCACCATAGAGCATGTTATGGCTGCAATAGGTGGTCTAGGAATTGATAATATTATTGTCGAAATTGAGGGTAGCGAATTTCCCATATTAGATGGTTCTTCATTGCCTTTTGTAAAAGAATTACTTGAAATAGGTTTTGATGAACAAACTGCGGCTAAGCAATTTATAACTCCAAAAGATCCAATTTCATTCCATGATGAGGAACATAATAGGGCTTTGTATATAACTCCAGCGCAGCAAAATGGTTCTGGCTTAGATAAAAAATTATACCTTGATTATAGAGCTGATTTTAACAGCCCCCATATTCCAGCTTCTTCTTTAAAATATTGTTTATCTGAAAATTTATTTGTGGAGGAAATTGCTCCTGCGCGTACATTTGGGTTTCTAGAGGAGTTGCCATTCCTAAAAAAACATGGTCTGGCTCAAGGAGCTAGTCTAGATAATACAGTTGTTATAACTAAGGATGGCTTTGTAAACAAGCGTCGCTTTGAAGACGAGTGTACTAGACACAAACTTTTGGATTTATTAGGAGACTTAACTTTATTAGGTAAATCTTTGGTTGGAACAGTTAAGGCTTCCAGGACAGGGCATAGCTTCAATAGCCAAGTAGTAGAATCCTTCATTAAAACCCCTGAGAAGTGGGTTACTATTTAATTGGAGGTGTTGCTCCAGCGCTTCCTTTAATTAGCATCAAAATATCACTGTAAGTAATATAGAGAAACAATGCCAGAATCAATAGCAACGATATCATATGCAATGTTTCTTTAATTTTTAGCGGAATCTCTCTGCCAATCAAAGCTTCTATAGAAATAAACATTAATTGGCCACCATCTAGAGCAGGAATGGGTATTAATTGAAAAATTCCTATTCCAATACTAATAATTGCCAAAAATCCAAGCAATAATATAAAACCATGTTTTGCCTGTTTTATTGTTTCTGACAAAATCATTACAGGTCCGCCAGTTCCCTTGAGGGTTCTTTTAGAAAAACTTAATTTTAAGGCTTTAAGCGTTAAAACTACATAAGCGGTAGCTAGAGTTGATCCGCGTTTTATTGATTCAATAAGTCCAAATTTTTCTCTTTTCTCAGACTGTCTGTATCCCAAAACAAATCCCATTTTACCTTGGCCTGGCTTTGGCCGTATTTCAGTTGTTGGCATATTAATTGTGATTTCTTTTTGATTATCGTTACGCATTATTATAAACGTTATCGTTTCGCCCTTTTTATTTTGAAGTCCTTGAATAGCATTATTTAGGAGTTCAGGTTTTTCTGCAACGTTATAATTTCCGATTTTTAAAATTTTATCTCCAGATTTAAATCCACTTATTTCTGCTATAGAGTTTTTAGCTGTTGATTGGATAAGGACTTCAGTTTTTGGAGCTCCAACCATGAATAAAAAGATTAGGGCAATATAGGCGAAAATTATATTAAAGCTCACTCCTCCTAATGTAACCAGACATTTTTGCCAATAAGGTTTAGTTGCAAAAGACGTGCTGTTTTTTGAGATTGCAAGTGTTTGATCACCTTGTCCTGGCTCAGCAAGACCTGAGATCTCAACATACCCACCTAAAGGTATTGCTGCTATTCTAAAATCAGTTTTACCTATCTTTTTTCTTATTATTTCTGGTCCAAAGCCTATAGAAAAGGTCGGAGTATCTATATTAAATAATTTACAGAAGGAAAAATGTCCGAATTCGTGAACTATAATTATGAGACTAAAACCTATTATTGCATATGTTATAGGTAATAATTTTGTTAAAAATTCTTGTCCGATTCCTAGTAAGGTCATGGGAACTCCTCAGATTTTCTTTGTTAATTTTTAGACTTTCAGATTATAACGTTAATTTTGAGGCTTTAGCAAGAGAGAAAAAGAAAAAGCCCCCGCGGTTTGGGGGCTTGCTATTCTTTAAATTTATTAAGATGATAATTTATTAAAAAAGCAGCTTTAAACATCTTTTTTGTTGATTTTTAAGTATTTTCAACTCTGCTCTTATAGCAGCAATATTGTTTTTAGTTAAGATTGCCATACTTTCGCTTATGTATTCATGCGGTGGATTTTTCGTTTTTCGAATTATCTTAGCGACAAAAAGCAAGCCTTCATCATCTGTTCCGTATTCAAATTCAACGTAATTTTTTATATAAGGGTCTTCTCCGTCTATTAGAGCGACCCAGTCTTCGATTGCCTTTCTTAGCGCTGTATCAAGTTCTTTTCTTTTTTCCAATATTTTACTATCTAGGTGTTCAATTTCTTTTATTAGATCTTTCCTCTCTGAAACAAAGTATGGTTCAGATTTAGATTCATCGACGGGCAAGGCTGTGTTTGAAAAACACATTGCCAAAGCTAATATTAAAGCCAAATTAAATTTTTTCATAAACTGTTATCCTTCTTAATGCTTGTATTGAACAAATTTTAAGGAATTGTAATGAAATTTTTGACAAACGGCAATGATTAAAGAGCTTTTTACTGCAAAATAAAGGAATTATACCTATATATATAATTTTCACTTGAAAAAAAAAGCAAAAAATATATTATTAATCATACTTTATTGCTTTTCAGCGAAACTCCTTTTCTTGCTAAAAGCTAAAAATCGAAGATTAGTTAAGAAAAAGACGGCTTCGAGCCGTTTTTAGTTGTTTTTTAAAAATTAGGAATTAAAGCTTATGCCTACGGTTAATCAGTTAGTACGTTCTCCAAGAGTTAGTCTTCGAGAAAAATCTAAATCTCCAGCTTTAAATAAA
This sequence comes from Candidatus Babeliales bacterium, assembly GCA_023128415.1. Lineage (GTDB taxonomy): Bacteria > Babelota > Babeliae > Babelales > UBA12411 > JAGMEA01. Next base: position 33,883 of record JAGMEA010000011.1, on the reverse strand, counting down.
TGTCCTCAAAGAAGAGGCACTTGCGTTCGTGTTTATACAGTAACTCCTAAAAAACCTAACTCAGCTCTTCGTAAAGTAGCTCGTATAAAGCTAACAACGGGAAGAGAAATCACTGCTTACATTCCTGGTGAAGGCCATAATTTACAAGAACACTCTGTTGTATTGGTTAGGGGTGGCAAGGTTAAAGATTGTCCTGGTGTAAAGTATCACGTGGTTAGAGGTACTTTGGATGCAGCAGGAGTAGAAGGAAGAAAGCAATCTCGCTCACTATACGGAGCAAAGAGACAGAAGGGGGCTAAATAATGCCAAGACGTAAAAAAGTTGGTTTAAAGAGAGAAGTTGGCGTAGATTTAAGATTTAAATGCCCTGTTGTTGAAAAGCTTATTAATTGTCTAATGGAACAAGGGAAAAAAAGCATTTCTCGTTCTATTGTGTATGAGGCTTTTGATGTTGTTGGGCAAAGAATAAAAGGCGATCAAAAAAGGGCTTATGAGTTATTTGATAAAGCTATGACCCAGCTTAGTCCTAGTGTTGAGGTTAAGTCTAGACGAGTTGGTGGCGGAGTTTATCAGATTCCAGTCGAAGTTCGTCCAGAGCGATCTTTAGCCTTAGCAATGCGTTGGTTGATAGAAGCTGCTAGTTCCAGAGGCGATAAGACTATGGGGAAGCGCTTAGCTGCTGAGCTTATGGATGCTGCAGAGGGAAGAGGCAATGCCTTTAAGAAAAAAGTTGATGTTATTAGAATGGCGGAGGCTAATAGAGCCTTTTCGCATTATGCTTGGTAAGAGAATTATAAGATGAGCACAGATTATCTGAAGAAGTTTAGAAATATAGGGATAATGGCCCATATTGATGCGGGCAAAACCACTGTGACTGAGCGTATTCTATTTTATACGGGAGTATCCCATAAAATAGGTGAAGTTCATGAGGGTGAAGCCACTATGGACTGGATGGAGCAGGAGCAGGAGCGCGGAATTACTATAACTTCTGCAGCAACAACCTGTTTTTGGAAAGACCATCGTATTAATATTATTGATACTCCGGGTCACGTAGATTTTACTATAGAAGTTGAAAGGTCTCTTCGTGTTTTAGACGGGGCTATTGCTGTTTTTTGTGGGGTTGGCGGGGTTCAACCTCAATCAGAGACTGTTTGGCGCCAAGCAGATCGTTACAAAGTTCCTAGAATTGGATTTGTTAACAAGCTGGACCGTGTAGGGGCAGATTATTTTTCTGTTGTTAAAGAAGTTGATGAAAAGCTTTATGGTAGCACCCTTGCCATGCAGATTCCGGTTGGAGAGTCCGAGAACTTTAAGTCTATTATTGATGTTTTAACTAAAAAAATGGCTACTTTTGACGAAAGTTCCTTGGGGGCTTCCGTAAGTTGGGAAGAGATTCCCGAAGAGTTTACGGAAAAGACTGAGCAAATGTATGAGGCTATAGTTGAACGTGCTTGTGATTTTGACGATGATTTAGCGGAAAAGTATTTAGATGGGCAAGAATTATCTGTTGATGAAGTTAAAAAGGCGCTTAGAAAAGGTGTTGTTGATCAAAAACTTACATTAATGTTTTGTGGTTCCGCCTTTAAAAATAAAGGAGTACAGCTGCTTTTGGATGCAGTTGTAGAATATATGCCTTCGCCTTTAGAGGTTCCTGCTATAGAGGGAATCAATCCAGAAACTAAAGAGCCAGATAAGCGTGAAGCTGATCCTGATAAGCCGTTTTCAGCATTATCATTTAAAGTTATGACTGATCCGTTTGTTGGATCCCTAACATTTACTAGAATTTATTCAGGGACTCTTGATGCAGGCTCTTATATCTACAATGTATCAAAGGGCAAAAAGGAGCGAGTAACGAGACTTATAAGAATGCATTCAAATAAGCGAGAAGAAGTAAAGAGGGCTTTAGCTGGAGAAATTATTGCTGTTGTGGGTGTTAAAGATACTTCTACCGGGGATACTCTTTGTGATGAAAGGCATCCCATTTTGCTTGAGGCTATAGATTTTCCAGAGCCAGTTGTCAGTGTTGCAATTGAGCCTAAAGAAAAAGGTGGATATGAGAAAATGGTTCTTGCGTTACGTAAAATGATGCAAGAAGATCCATCATTTAGGTTTACATATGATGAAGAAACAGGACAGACCGTTATTTCCGGTATGGGAGAGCTTCATTTAGAAATTATAGTTGATAGACTTAAGAGAGAGCAAAAGGTTGATTCAGTTGTTGGTGCGCCCCAAGTGGCATACAAGGAAACAATTCAGAAGGAAGTTAAGTCTGAAGGAAAATTTATTCGCCAGTCTGGTGGTCGTGGTCAGTACGGACATGTTTGGCTTAGGGTTGAGCCACGTGATCGCGGAGAAGGCTTTTTGTTTGAAGATAAGATCACTGGTGGTGCAATACCAAAAGAGTTTATATCCGGTGTTCAAAAAGGTTTAGAAGAGTCTCTTGGTTCTGGAGTGTTGGCAAGTTATCCAGTGGTAGACATAAAAGCTACACTTTATGACGGTTCATTTCATGATGTCGATTCTTCGGAGTTAGCATTTAAGATTGCAGCTTCTATGGCATTTAAAGATGGAATGATTAAAGCGTCACCAGTTTTACTGGAGCCGATTATGAAGGTTGAGGCTGTTACCCCTGAAGAATACATGGGAGACGTAATGGGAGATTTGAATTCTCGTCGAGGCAGGATTCTTGGTATGGAGTCACGCAAAGGAGTTCAGGTTATTGTAGCTGAAGTGCCCTTATCTGAAATGTTTGGTTATGCTACCGATTTGCGTTCTATGACAAAGGGCAGGGCTAGTTATTCTATGGAGTTTGAGGTTTACCGAGAAGTTCCTAGAAATGTTCAAGAAACCATAATAAGTAAGAAATAACGAAGGAATACGATGGCAAAGGGTAAATTTGAAAGGACGAAACCGCACGTTAACGTTGGTACTATTGGTCATGTTGATCATGGAAAAACAACATTAACCGCTGCGATAACAAAAGTTTTGTTCAGTAAGGGATCAGCAGAGCTTGTAGCTTTTGATCAAATTGATAAGGCTCCAGAAGAAAGAGAGCGTGGAATTACTATTTCTGCATCTCATGTCGAGTATGAAACTCCAAACAGACACTATGCTCATGTAGATTGTCCTGGTCACGCTGACTATGTTAAAAATATGATAACCGGTGCTGCTCAAATGGACGGAGCTATTTTGGTAGTTTCTGCTTATGACGGACCTATGCCACAAACAAGGGAGCATATTCTTTTGGCTAGACAGGTTGGTGTTCCAACGATCGTTGTTTATTTAAACAAGGTTGATATGGTTGATGATCCTGACATGGTTGAGTTGGTTGAAGAAGAAGTAAAAGAGCTTCTTAGTCAATATGGTTTTCCAGGGGATGAAACTCCAATAGTTAGAGGTTCAGCTCTTAAAGCATTAGAGGGTGATACTTCTGAGATTGGAGAGGCTTCTATTTTAAAATTAATGGAATCTCTTGATAATTATATTCCTATTCCAGAACGTGATGTAGATAAAAGCTTTTCTATGCCAATTGAGGATATTTTCTCTATAGCTGGTCGTGGAACCGTTGTTACTGGAAGAATTGATGCTGGTAAAATCAAAGTTGGGGAAGAAGTCGAGCTTGTTGGTCTTGGTGATACAATTAAGACCGTGGTTACCGGTGTTGAAATGTTTAGAAAAGAGCTTGGTGAGGGAGAAGCAGGAGATAACGTAGGACTTCTGATTCGTGGCACCAAGAAAGAAGAAGTTAAGCGTGGTATGGTTGTGGCTAAGCCCGGCACCATAACTCCTCATAAAAAATTTAAAGCACAAGTTGTTATTTTAAGTAAAGATGAAGGTGGAAGACACAGTCCGTTCTTTAATGGATATCGTCCACAGTTCTACTTTAGAACAACAGACGTTACAGGAGTTGTTACCCTTCCAGAGGGAAGAGAAATGGTAATGCCTGGAGATGATGTAGAGCTTACAGTTGAACTACTTACACCTATAGCAATGGAAGAAAAGCTTAAATTTGCTATCCGTGAAGGTGGTAGGACTGTTGGAGCTGGTTCCGTTACATCTATTATAGAATAAGTGGTGGCAGTATCATGAAGAGACCTAAGATACGCTTAACATTAAAGTCGTACGACCACCAGTTATTAGATAAGTCTGTGAAGCAGATTGTGCTAACAGTTAAAAGAACGGGGTCCCAAATTGTGGGACCTGTTCCTCTTCCTAACAGACGACAAATTTTTACAGTACTTCGATCTCCTCATGTTGATAAGAAATCTCGTGAGCAATTTGAGTTAATTACTCATAAGAGAATTTTGTATATTATCTCTCCATCAGAGCAAACAATGGATGCTTTAGGCAAATTGAGTTTATCTGCTGGTGTAGACGTTGAGGTTCGGTAGGGGGATTTGAGATGCTAACAAGTTTATTGGGAAATAAAATAGGGATGACTCAACTTTTTAACGAAGAAAGAAAGGTTGTTCCTGTCACAGTTGTAGACGTTTCCAATTGGTTGATTACCCAAATAAAGATTAAAGAACGTGATGGGTATGATGCTTTGCAGATTGGTAAAGTGAAAAGTAAGTATATAAAGCAATCTTTTTCTGATGAGTGGATTTCTAAAAAGAGAAATTATTTTTCAGCTTTGAGAGAGGTAAAACTTACTGAGTCTGGGGATTTTACAATTGGTGCGAAGGTAGATTTTGACCAACTTGGGATGAAAGAAGGCGATTTTGTTGATGTTTCTGGAACATCTAAGGGATTAGGTTTTCAGGGTGTTATAAAAAGATGGAACTTTAGTGGTGGACCAAAGAGTCATGGATCGACATTCCATAAGAAACCAGGTTCTATCGGCTTTCTCAGAAGACAAGGAAAAGTTATTAAAGGACAAAAATTACCGGGTCAGTGTGGTTCGAAACGGATAACAGTTAAGGGATTGGAAATTGTTCGTTTTGATAAAGAAAGTGGATATTTATTTATTAAGGGCTCGGTTCCAGGTAAAAAGAGTTCTTTAGTTTACATTAGTAAACAAGGATAAGTTCAATGCAAGTGTATGGTATAGATGGAAAAGTACAGGAAAAGCTTGATCTAGCGGAATTAGATTTAAATCGTAGGGAGTTATCCCCGAGAGCGTATTCTTGTGCTGTTAAGGTGTTAAGACAAAATTGGCGACAAGGTACCGTTTCCTGTAAGGGGCGAGGCGAAATTTCTTTTTCTGGTAAAAAACCTTGGAAGCAAAAGGGTACTGGTAGAGCTAGAGTGGGTACAAAAAGTTCTCCTCTTTGGAGAAAGGGTGGCGTGACTTTTGGTCCTCAACCAAGAGTAAGGCTTTTAAAATTGCCTAAGAATCAACGTGCTTTAGTTTTCAATAATATTTTTCATCTTACAAAAGATAGTCAAAATATTAGTTGTTTAGATTTTGTTTTAGAGAATAAGAAACCTAATGTTAAGAGTGCTTTTGGAGTACTAAAGGCTCTCGGACTTGAAAAGAAAAGGGTTGTTTTGTTTTTAAATCCTTTTGACTTAACAACAATGCTTTCTTTTAGAAATCTTCCTAATGTTAAGCTGCTTTCTTTTGATGAGCCAAATGCTTACGATTTAACTTTTGGTGAACATTGGGTATTTTTGAAACAAGATTTAGATCTATTTAAAAAGATGGTGTCACGATGGAATTAGGAATTTATGATATTATTAAGAGCACCGTATCTACCACTAAAAGCATATTGCTTAAGCGTAAGCTTGGAAAAATTACTTTGGAAATAAACAAGCTCGCCAACAAAGCAATGGTGCGAGAGTCTGTTGAGAAAATTTGGGATGTTAAGGTGCGAGATGTTCGCATCGTTAATACCTCAGGCAAGACTCGTATGGTTCGTAGAGTGAAACATAAGCGTCCAGATACAAAAAAAGCTATAGTTACATTGAAACCTGGTTACAAAATTGATCTTCCAGATCAGTATGAGACCATGGGAGTAAATGAAACTGAACCGACTACTAAAGGGGGTAAATAGATATGGCTGTTATATCTAGAAGGCCTGTTACATCATCGTTAAGAGGTCAGCAATATATATCTAGTAAGGATTTAACTAAAAAAGATCCAGAAAAATCCCTACTTAAACCTTTGCCTAAAAAGGCAGGACGAAATGCTTATGGTCGAATAACTGTTCGCCATAGAGGTGGTGGAGCTAAGAGAAAATATAGGATTATAGATTTCAAGCGTTTTTATCGAGATGTTCCTGGAACAATTAAGTCAATAGAGTACGATCCAAATAGGAATGTGCCTATAGCACTCATTGTTTACAAAAATGGTGCAAAAGGTTATATTTTATGTCCCGAAGGCGTGTTTATAGGCGCTGAGCTTTTAGCTAGTGATACAGCAGAGGCTAAGCCAGGCAACTCTATGGCTTTAAAAAATATTCCGGTTGGTTTTTTTATTCATAATATCGAACTATTTCCGGGGCGAGGTGGTGTTGTTTCGAGAAGTGCTGGAACTTCTGCTCAACTGATGGCCAAAGAAGGAAACTATGCTATCTTAAAAATGCCTTCGAGCGAGGTTCGCAAAGTTTCTTTAGATTGTTTTGCTACAGTCGGAGTTCTTTCAAATGCTGATAAAAAAAATATTAATTTAGGGAAAGCCGGAAGAGCAAGACATATGGGATTTAGACCGTCTGTTCGTGGTATGGCTATGAACCCTATTGATCATCCACATGGTGGTGGTGAGGGTCGTTCTAAGTCTGGCTCCCATCCAGTTACTCCTTGGGGAAAGAGCTGTAAGGGAATGCGAACAAGAAGGAAGAAGAAGGACAGTTTGATTATTAAGAGACGTAAGAAATAGTTTAGGAAACGTTATGGCAAGGTCCATTAAAAAAGGCCCATATGTGGCACCTTCTCTAGCAAAGAAGCTTGAGCAGGTTAAGTCCTCCAATAAAAAGGGCGTTATTAAAACTTGGAAAAGAGCAAGTCTTATTACACCTGATTTTGTTGGGCAGACTGTGGCTGTACATGATGGAAGAAAATTCCATTCTGTTTTTATAACAGAAGAAATGGTAGGACATGCACTTGGTGAATTTGCTCCTACTAGAACATTTCGTATGCATAGTGGACAAAGAAAATCCGGTGCAGGCGAAAAGAAATAATAGGGTATAATTATGCAATTTAGAGCAAAAAGCAAATTTGTTAGAGTGTCTCCATTGAAACTTAGGCCAGTTGCTTCGGTTGTTCGGGGATATGATGTTGAACGTGCTTTGGGATGGTTGAAAACATGTCCTATGGCAAAACGTGTTCGTCCAATAGAGAAAGTTTTGCTCTCTGCATTCAGTAATGCTAGAGAAAAAGAACAAAGTTTGACCATGCGAGATTTGATTGTTAAAGAATTTCGTGTGGATGGTGGGCCGTCTATTCATTACTATAAACCAACGGCAATGGGAAGAGCTGCTGTGTTGAGAAAGAGGCTTAGCCATTTGGAAGTAGTTTTGGAAAAGATTGCAAAAAAAGAAGATAAGGCTATTAACGCTAAAAGTTAGAGGTGCTTTGTGGGACAAAAGGTTCATCCATTTGGATTTAGATTAGGTGTTTTTGAAGATTGGAAAGCTCAGTGGTTTGCTAAGAAGAATTACGGAGCTGAACTTGCTGAAGATCTTGGTATTAGAAAATTCTTGGACAAAGAGTTGTCTAATTCAGAAGTGTCTAAGCTAGTAATTCAAAAAGCTGGAAACAGTATCAGGGTTGTTATTCACTCATCTAGACCTGGAGTGATTATAGGCAAAAAGGGAGTTGGTATCGAAAAAATTAGGGCAGAACTCTTGGCCAGGTTTAAAAAGAATATAGATATTTCTGTTCAAGAGGTTCGTAATCCTGATATCGATGCTCAGATAGTAGCGGATGGAATCTCTGAGCAACTTGTTAAGAGAGCGCACTTTAAAAAGTTAATGAAAAAAGCTGGAAGCTCTGCTATGAAGAGTGGGGCCAAGGGTATTAAAATTTGTTGTGGTGGACGATTAGGTGGAGCCGAAATTGCTAGAAAAGAGTGGTTAAGGCTTGGATGTGTTCCATTACATACATTGCGTTCTAATGTTGATTTTGCAACATCTGAAGCTAAAACTACCTACGGAATAGTTGGGGTTAAGGTTTGGATTTGCAAGGGTGAATACTAAATAATGGTGAATACTAAAAATAAAGAGATAGCGCCATGTTGATGCCGAAGAAAACTAAATTTAGAAAAATGCAAAGAGGCCGCATGACGGGGCTTTCAAAGGGATGTAGAAGCTTTGTCTTTGGTGATTATGGCTTGGTTGCTGAGGAACCTGGTTGGATTACCGCTCGGCAGATTGAATCTATGCGTGTTACGATTTCTAGACGAATAAAAAAAGGTGGAAAGTTATCGCTAAGGGTTTTTCCTGATAAGCCGGTTTCTAAAAAACCAATAGAAACTCGTATGGGTAAGGGAAAGGGTTCTCCGGAATTTTGGGTTTCTGTAGTTAAAAGAGGTCGGATTTTGTGTGAACTTGGGGATTTGGATGAGCTTGCAGCTAAGGAGATTTTAAGGGTTGCCTCCCATAAGCTTCCAATAAAAACTCGGTTTGTTAAGAGAGAAAACGTGTAAATATGACAAAAGCAGACTTAAAAAGTTTAGACAATAAAGCGCTAGAAAAAGAAGTTGTTAATTTAAAAAAAGAGCTTTTTAATTTGAAGCTTAATGCTTCAACAATGCATGTAAAAGATTTTTCGCAGTTTAAAAAGTTAAGAAGAAATATAGCTCAAGTTTTAACATATCTTAGGGGGCGCGAAGATGGTAGGTAAAGATATCAAGAAGGCATCAAGCCGGGCATTAGAAGGCGTAATCGTCTCTGATAAAATGCATAAAACAGTTGTTGTAAAAGTTGCTAGGACTTTAAAGCATTCTGTTTTGGGTAAGATTTTGCGAAGAACAAAAAATTACAAAGTACATGATGAAAATGGGGAAGCTAAAGTTGGAGATTTGGTTGAATTTAGTGAGTGTCGTCCGCTTTCCAAGTCTAAGCATATGATTTTAGGCAAAGTGCTTAGAAAGTCTCAGACACGGGAGAAGCTTGTATGATACAAAAACAGACAATGCTGAATGTTGCGGATAACTCCGGAGCAAAGAAATTACAAGTTATAGGCATTCCTGGTGGAACAAGCAAAAAATCAGCTACTTTAGGCGAAATAGTTAAAGTAACTGTAAAGCGTGCTATTCCTGGAGGAAAAGTAAAAAAAAGCGATGTTCTAGATGCAGTAATTGTTAGAACTAGAAAAGAAATACGCAGAACTGATGGAAGTTATGTTCGCTTTGATGAAAATGCTGCTGTGATTATTGATAAAAAAAACAAAGAGCCAATAGGTACACGTATTTTTGGTCCTATCGCTAGAGAGCTTAAGGCTAGAGGTTATTCTGCTATTGTTTCTTTGGCACCAGAAGTTTTGTGATGGGGGATTTAAAGAATGTTAAGTAGAATACGCAAAAATGATAAAGTTGTTGTTCTTTCTGGAAAAGATAAAGGAAAAGAGGGAAGCGTTTTAAAAATCGATAGTAAAAAAAATGCTGCTCTTATTAAAGGTATTGCTGAAGTTACAAAACATAGCAAACCGAAAAAACAGGGAGAACAAAGTGGAATTATAAAAAAGGAAATGTTTGTTCCGCTTTATAGAGTAATGCCTATTTGTCCGACATGTAAAAAGGGCTGTCGTATAAGAACTAAATTCGTTGAAGGTAGTAAAGAAAAGTCTAGGGCATGTCATCGTTGTAATGGAGAATTTTAAGGTAGCAAGTTAGGATTATTGTATGAGCTCAAGGTTAGAAAATTTATATAAAGAAAAAATTCGTCCAGAACTTTTGAAAGAAATAGGCTTTAGCAATCCTATGCAAGTTCCACGGATGTCTAAGGTTGTTCTTAATATTGGTGTCAAAGAGGCTGTTTCTGAAAGTAAAGTTTTGAATTCAGTTAAGGAAGTATTAACTGAAATATCGGGACAAACACCAGTTATAACTAAAGCTAAAAAATCTATAGCTGGTTTTAAGCTTCGCAAGGGCATGCCGTTGGGTGTAATGGTGACCTTGAGAGGCAATAATATGTATAGTTTTATTGATAGATTGATAAATTTAGCTTTGCCTCGGGTAAAGGATTTCCAAGGAGTCAAAGAAAGTTTTGATGGTAATGGAAACTATAACTTAGGGATTCGAGATTGGATGATATTCCCTGAAGTTGATTATGAAAAAGTAGATAGGGTTCGTGGTTTAAATATTACCATTGAGACTTCTACAAATGATGACAAAGCAGCATGTGCCTTGTTGAAGGGTTTTAATATGCCATTTCAGAGGAAGTAAATTTTATGGCTAAAAAGTGTCTTATAGAAAAAGCTAAAAGAGCTCCTAAATTTGCAACACGACAAAGAAATAGATGTTTTGTTTGTGGTCGTCCTAGAGGATTTATGAGGCTGTTTCAATTATGTAGGTTGTGTTTTAGAAAATTTGCATTAAAAGGGTTGCTTCCTGGTGTTAAGAAGGCTAGCTGGTAACTAAATTAATAGAGGCGAAAATGTCAATTGATATTGTAGGTAATTTTTTAACAATAATTCGCAATGGTTTAAGTGCACGTAAACGTACGGTTCTTGCGCCTTTTTCCAGGGAGAAACTTGGAATTGCTAAAGTTTTAAAAGACGAAGGCTACATAAGAGAGTATGAAAAGCTAGAGGATGAAAAAGGAAAGCCTTTGTTGAAAGTTTTTCTCAAGTATGTTGATGGTGAAGCTGCGATACACGAGTTGACCCGCGTGAGTAGACCAGGGTTAAGGTGCTATGAGGGCCTTAAAAAGATGAAGCCTGTGATTGGGGGATTAGGAGTTGCTGTTTTGTCTACTAATATAGGAATTGTTAGTGATAAGAAAGCAAGGGAATTATCAGTTGGTGGCGAAGTTATTTGCCATGTTTGGTAAGGATTGGCATGTCTAAGATTGGAAGAAGATCAATTAAGTTATCTACAGCAAATATCGATGTTAAGGATACGGAATTAACATTTAAAGGTCCTAAGGGAACTTTAACGCATGATTTGCCAGATTCTTTAGCTGTTGAGATTAAAGATAATGTTTTAAGTGTTATTGTTATAAAAAATGATTCTAGAAAAAGCAATATGAATTGGGGTCTGCATAGGGCTTTAATTGCTAATAAAGTTAAGGGGGTTGAAGAGGGCTTTTCCAAGACTTTAAAAATTGTAGGTCTTGGTTATAAGGCACAAATTTCTGGTTCTAAAATTGTTTTTTCTCTTGGTTATAGTCATAAAATTGATTTTAACCTACCTAAAGGGATTGAGGCTGAGGCTGATAGATCCGGGCAAACTTTAACTCTTAAATCTATAGATAAGTTTTTGCTTGGTTCAACTTGTGACTCTATTAAGTCATTAAGACCCCCGGAACCTTACAAAGGTACAGGAATTCGGTATGAGGGAGAGGTTATAAGACGTAAGGCTGGAAAAGCAAAAGTTGCTGGTGGTTAATTAATAAAAGGTATATCTGAGCGATGCATAAGAAAATAAAACTACGAACAAAACGCAGATTTTTTAGAGTGAAAAATAAATTTAAAAGTAAGGGATTGATCCCTAGAGTCACTGTTTTTAGATCATTAAATCACATTTATGCGCAAGTCATAGATGATGCTAACGGAAAAACTATTGCAAGTTCATCTTCTTTAATTATTAAAGAAAAGACTGAAGATAAGAAATCTGTAGCTAAGAATGTAGGTATTAATTTAGCTACTAAGATGAAAGAAACAGGGGTTGAAGCCGTATTTTTTGATCGTGGTAGATATCAATATCATGGTAGAATCGCTGCGTTGGCAGATGGTTTAAGAGAAACAGGCATAAAGTTTTAAGGAATCGCATGGCGGAGTTAAGAGAAAAAAAAATTAGTCCTCAAGAGGAATTTGTTGAGAAGGTTTTAGCAGTTCGAAGAGTTGCTAAAGTTGTTAAGGGTGGTAGACGTTTTGCCTTTTCAGCTTTAGTGGTCGTTGGAGATAGATCTGGAAAAGTTGGCTATGGATTAGGTAAATCTAGGGATGTTTCTGCTGCAATTTCTAAAGCTTCAAAGTCAGCTAGATCAAAAATGATCTCTGTTCAATTGTATAAGACAACATTGCCTTTTGCTGTTCAAGCTAAACATGGAGCTAGTAAAGTTTTAATTCGTTCAGCTGGAAAAGGAACAGGTGTTATTGCTGGAGGAGCTGTTCGTGCGGTAATGGAAGCTGCAGGAGTTAAGGATGTTTTGGCCAAGTCTTTAGGGTCTAATAATCCGCAAAATGTTGTTAAAGCAACAATGAAGGCCCTTAGTAAATTAAGATCTGGAAAACAAATAGCAGCCATTAGAGGCAAAACAATTCAAGAGGTTATGGGGCGAGATAATGCTAAAGCTAAATAATTTAGATAAATTGCATAAATCTAAAAAACGCATTGGTCGTGGTGGTGACTTAGGTGGAACTTCTTCTAGAGGTCACAAAGGACAGAAGGCTAGATCTGGTCACAACAAGATGGAAGCCTATTTTGAAGGTGGTCAAATGTCCATAACCAGAAGGCTGCCTAAAAGAGGTTTTTACAATTCCTTTAAAAAAGATGTTAGAACTATAAATCTTCGTGACTTAGAGGTTAAGTTTGAATCCGGAGAAGTTGTAAATTTGGAATCATTAAGAAATAAAAACTTGGTTAAGGGAAGAACTAATTTTCTAGTTAAGATTTTGGGTCTAGGGACTTTAAGTAAGCAATTAGAAGTTCAAGCTAATTTCTTTAGTAAATCGGCAGCGGCAGCCATAGAAAAGGCTGGTGGAAAAGCCCAGGTAATCAAGGAGTAGTAGAGTGGTCGTTTTGCTTCGTAATTTTAAAAATATTTTTTTAGTTTCAGATCTAAGAAAAAAGATCTTGTTTACACTAATAGTTTTAGCTGTTTATAGGTTTGGAGTACACGTACCCCTTCCTGGTATAGATACTATTAAGCTTGCTGGGTATATGAAGGGGGTTGGAGCTGGTGGTTTTCTTGGATGGCTGGATCTTATTTCTGGTGGAGCATTGCAAAGATTAGCTATCTTTGCGCTAGGGATTCAACCATATATTAGTGCCTCAATTATGATGTCCTTATTAACAGTTATGATACCGACGCTTGAACAATATGCTAAAGAAGGTGAGTACGGACGTAGAATTATTAATCAATATACAAGATATTTAACATTGTTACTAAGTATTGTTCAAGGATCAGCAATTGTTGTTTTTGCTCAAGCTAATGGATTAGTTCTATCTCCAGGCTGGAGTTTTAGAGTTATGGCCATTTTCATTTTGAGTGTTGGTTCTTTGTTTGTTATGTGGTTTGGTGAACAAATAACTTCACATGGAATTGGAAATGGAAGTTCTCTTTTGATTTTTGGCAGTATAGTTGCGGATCTTCCAGGTGCTATTGTAAAAACAATTAAAGATATACAGCTAGATCAAATGGATCCATTTATGGCTTTAATTTTGTTAGCAACAGCAGTAACTGTTGCAGCATGTGTTGTTTTTATGGAGCGCGGCGAAAGAAAGATACCGGTTCAATATGCTAAGAGAATTATTGGAAACAAAATTTATGGTGGCCAGAGTTCTTACATTCCATTAAAAATTAATGTTTCTGGTGTTATGCCTGTTATTTTTACGAACTCTGTTATTGCAATGCCGATAATGTTAACCAAGTTTTTGGCCTCTAAATTTAAATGGTTAGAAGGAGCAGCAGACGCTCTAAGTTATGGAGGATTGTTATTTTATATTCTTCAAACCATTTTCATTGTATTTTTTGCATATTTTTATGCTGCTATTCAGCTCAATCCCGAAGATGTTGCGGAGAATATGAAAAAATCTGGCGGTTTTATTCCAGGAATTAGACCGGGTCGCAAAACAGCAGAATTTTTTAATTATGTTTTAAATAGAGTAACTTTTCCTGGGGCTATGTACCTAGCTTTATTATGCATTATTCCAGGTATTCTAGCAGTTTTCTTTGGATTCCATAGGGTTTTTTCTGGAATATCGTTGTTGATTGTTGTTGGTGTGGCATTAGATACTTCTGCCCAAATAGAATCTTACTTGATTGAGAGAAGATATGAGGGATTCTTATCTACGGGAAGATTAAAGGGAAAAAGGGGGTAATAAAAAAATGCAGCGTGATTTAAGCAACACGGTTTTTTCATTTTTGGGGCCTCCTGGTTCAGGTAAGGGTACGGTTGCTAGAGAATGTAAGGCTGAATTTGGATTTGAAATACTTTCCACTGGAAATCTCTGTAGAAAACATATATTTGAAAAAACCGAACTCGGAAAGCAAATAGAGGTTGATATTAACGCAGGCCACTTGATTCCAGATAAACTCATTACTAAAATGGTTAAAGGGTGGTTAGATTCTGTTCTTTCTATTAAAAAGCCAATTATTTTGGACGGTTATCCTAGGACGGCTAGTCAAATTAGGCTTTTTAAGGAACTTTGTGATCAAGAGTCTTATGATTTCGATTTACGAATAATTTTATTTGAAATTTCTCAAGATGAGCTTATAGAGAGACTAACAAGCAGGTTAGTTTGTTCTAATAAAGATTGCCAAGTCGTTTATTCTAAAAATTCTGGATCCAAAGAAGGGGATAAGTGCGATATATGTGGTTATCCGTTGGTTTCCAGAAAAGATGATAGAGCCGAAGTTATTATTGAGCGACTTAGGTGCTATAACCAGCAAAAAGATGAAACGTTGGCTTTTTATGATTTTGTTAATCAATCAGTTGAAGTTTTAAAGGTTGGAAAAAAGAGTAGAGCAGAGGTCTTAGAGGATTTTAAGAGGTTGATAAATAGATAGCATGGTATACATAAAAGATAAAAGAGCCATAAATAAAATGAGAACAGCGGGTAAATTGCTGTCTCATATTATTGTAAGAGAGGTTCCTCAGATTATTAAAGAGGGAGTCTCGTCTTTGGCAATTGATAATTTTATTGAAGCTAAAATGAGAGAAGTTAGCCTTAAACCTGAATGTAAAGGTTATAAAGGCTATCAATATGCTACATGTGTTTCTATTAATGATGTGTTGGTCCATGGAGTGCCGTCAAATAAAGTTATTTTGAAAGATGGTGACTTAGTTAAAATTGATGTTGTTGCTTCTTATAAAAGTTATTGTGTCGATATGGCACGTTATTTCTTTGTTGGAAAGCCATCGAAGACAGCTGAGAAATTAATGCAAGTTGCTGAAAATGCTTTGAATAAAGCAATAGATCAAGCGAGGGTTGGAAATAGAGTAAGGGATATCTCTACGGCGGTAGAGAAAGAGGTAGAAACCGAAGGTTTTGGAGTAGTTAGGGATTTTGCTGGGCATGGTGTTGGTAAATATATACATGAAGCTCCTGAAATTCCTAATTTTAGAACAGAAAATAAAGGTCCAATACTTCAAATTGGTATGACTTTAGCTATAGAACCTATGATTACTGAAAAGGATGCTGCTGTTTATATTGATAGTGATGGTTGGACGGCCAGGACTAAAGATGGAGGATTAGCTGGTCACATTGAGGACACAGTTTTGGTTACAGAGGAAGGCCCAGAGGTTCTTACTCGCTTAGGTGATTAAAGGTTGGCTAAAAATGGCTAAAAAAGATGATGTAATTAGGGTAGAGGGTATAGTAGAAGAAACTTTACCTAATACTAAATTTAAGGTTCGTTTAGAGAATGGACATTTGGTATTAGCCCATATTTCTGGTAAAATGCGTATGTACTACATAAAGCTCGTTGTGGGGGATCGTGTTATTGTTGAACTCTCCACTTATGATCTTAGTAGAGGAAGAATAGTTTCTCGTTGCAAATAGGTTACAAAGATATGAAAGTTCGGTCATCAGTAAAAAAAATGTGCGCTGAGTGTAGAGTGATTAAGCGCAATGGTGTTGTTAGGATTATTTGTGTTAAAAATCCTCGACATAAACAGCGTCAAGGTTAGTTAAGGTAAAAGAGAGGCAAAGATGGCTTTAATTATTACGGGGAGATTTTAATGGCTCGTATATCTGGAGTGTTTCTTCCTAAGGAAAAGAGGGTTGAGTACGGTCTTACTTATATCTATGGTATAGGTCTTAAGACGTCTAAGGATATTTTGAAGGAAGTGAAAGTTAGCCCTGATACTCGCGTTAAAGATTTGACAGGAGCTGAGATAGCTTCTATACAAAAGCTTATATCTCAAGATTATTTAATTGGTGGTGATTTGAAGAAAGAAATTACCATGAATATTAAAAGACTTGCGGATATAGGGGCTTACAGGGGATCTAGACATAGAAAATCGTTACCTGTAAGAGGCCAGAGGACCAAAACTAATGCTAGAACTCGCAAGGGGCCTAAAAAGGTTAGTGGTATCGTTGCTAAGAAAAAAGCACCTGGAAAGAAATAACTAAATTTAAGGTGATGGCTGAATATTATGGCATATAAGAAAAAAAGTAAGAAAAAACAATTTAAGAACCTAGAGCTTGTTTTAGCTCATGTTAAGTCGACTTTTAATAATACGTTGGTTTCTATATCAACGCCTTCTGGAGATATTATTATGCGTGGAAGCGCAGGCCAGTTAGGTTTTAAGGGATCTCGCAAAGGGACTCCTTATGCAGCAACTCAGATTGCTGGTAAGTTGGCTAAGGAGCTTACTGATCTCGGAGTTCGCAATATCGAAGTTAACCTTGAAGGGCCGGGTTCTGGAAGAGATTCGGTTGTTAGAGCTCTTCAATCATCTGGACTAACTGTTACAATGTTGCGGGATGTTACTCCCCTTCCTCATAATGGTTGTCGTCCACCAAAGAAACGTAGGGTTTAAGAATGGCAAGAACTATTAGTGGTTGCAGAAAGTGTCGTCAAATTGGAGAAAAGCTTTGTTCAAAAGTTGGACGTTGTGCAGTTGAAAAACGTTCTACCTATCCAGGACAGTTTGGAAAAAAGATTGGCACTAAAAAATTAACAGAATATGGAAAACAGCTTCGAGAAAAGCAAAAGGTTAAGTTTTTATACGGAGTTGATGAAAAGCAATTCCGACGCTTTTTTGCTATAGCATCTCAACAAAAAGGTGTTACCGGTGAGATTCTAATGAGTTTACTGGAGAGAAGGCTGGATAATACGGTTTTTAGATTAAAAATGGCAACTTCTAGACCACAAGCTCGCCAAATGGTTGCTCACGGGCTAGTTTTTGTTAATGGAAAGCGTGTGAAATCATCATCTTATATCGTAGTTGTTGGTGATGAAATAACGCTATCAAAAAGAGCTCTTTCTAAAGAAGCCTTTATAAAGAATGTTGTAGATAAAAGAATGAGCATAGGAATCAAGGTTCCTGAGTGGTTAGAGCTTAATAAGGCTGAACGTAAAGGTATTGTTCTTAAAGAACCTGAGAGAATGGATGTCAAGGTTCCTGTAGAAGAGCATCTTATCGTTGAGTTATATTCTAAGTAGTATATTGGGTTTATTTAGGTTAACCGTACGGTAACGTGGGGGATATGAATGCAAAAGCAAGCAAAAGAATATAAAGCACTTACTCTTCCTAAGTTAGAGTGGGATACTTCTAAATCATCAGCTAATTATGGTGAGCTAGTAGTCAGTCCATTAGAACCAGGGTTTGGTATAACTTTGGGCAACTCTCTAAGAAGAATTTTGCTTTCAGCCGTTGAAGGGTCTGCTGTTACATCAGTTATTATTAATGGTGTAAATAATGAATTTTCTACTCTTCCTGGGGTAATAGAGGATATTTTACATGTCCTTTTAAATATCAAAGGTATAATAATTAAAAATAAAACTGGCATGCCGGGAAAATTACATCTTTCTGTAAAAGGTGAAGGTGTTGCTAGAGTTTCTGATATTAAAGCTGATGATCATCTAGAATTAATTAATAAAGATCATGTTATTGCTCGTTTGGCTAGCGATGGTGAATTAGATATACAGTTTTTTGTAGAAACTGGTCGAGGATATCGAACAGCTAAGTGGCCTTTAGGTGAAAAGCTTCAAGAAGATGATAGAGTCTTTTTAGATGCTTCTTTTTCTCCAATTAGAAGAGTTGAGTACTCTATTGAAAAGACTCGTGTTGGGCAAGCAATTAACTATGACAAGTTAATATTGGGTATAGAGACTGATGGATCTGTTGTTCCGCAAGATGCTATTTATTATGCAACATCTGTTATGCGTACTCAATTAGAGCACTTTTTATTGGCGCCAGAAATCCCATTTAATGAGATATCAAAGGTTTCTTCTGAAACTTTAGAAGGTGCTCCTGAAATGGATATTGATGGACCAACAAGAGGGCTCCCTGTTGAATTATTCTTGAAGCCTATAGATGAACTTGAGTTTTCTGTCCGTGCACATAACTGTTTGGTAAGTGCAGGAATTAAAAGAGTCATAGATTTAGTTAATTTAACAGATGAAGAAATTCTCAAAATAAAGAATTTTGGAAGAAAATCATTACGTGAAGTTAAGGAAATTTTAAAAGCATTTGGACTTCACTTGGGTATGAATATTAAAGAATTAGATCTTAAAAAGATGATTCAGGATCAAGAGAAGAGAAAGAAAAAGGATTCATTATGATCCATCAATCGGGTAAAAGGAAGTTAAATAAAAAACCTCCTCACAGAAGAGCTTTGGTAAGAAATCAGGTAATTCATTTTATAAAATTTGGTTGTCTTCAAACAACTAAGCCTAGAATTAAAGAAGTTCAAAGTGCTGTAGAAAAAGTTGTGACTCTTGCTCGCAAGGGAAGTGATTTTAATACTATTCGAAGAGTAAACCAAATTCTTCCTTACGATGAAAAAGCAGTAAGAAAGATGTTTGAAGAAATAGCTCCAAAGTACAAGGAAAGACCTGGAGGATATACGAGGGTTATTCCTTTGGGACGAAGGGGTAGTGACACTGCACCAATTGCTAGATTAGAGTGGGTGTAAAATCATTTTGAGAAAATAAATTTAAGGCGGGATTTCCCGCCTTTTTTTATAGGTGTAATAATGGATAATAAAGAGATTATAAATCAAATTGAGCAGGCATTAGATCAGGTCAGACATTATCTTTTGATGCATGGTGGAAATATTAATTTTATAAAATATGAAGATGAAAAAGTCTTTGTTAAGCTCCAGGGTGCTTGCCATGGTTGTCCCGCTTCAAGTCAGACATTAAAATTTTTAATTGAAGAGTCTTTAAAAAGGGAAGTTCCTCAAGTTAAAGAAATAATAGAAGTTGGTTTTTAATAGTAATGAGCTTATAGGTTATGGAAAGGTTATTATTTATTATTTTCAGTTTTGTTTTGATTTCTAAATTTTTTCCAATTCCACAAATGCTTTTTCTGGAAGCAAAGAGACCGATGTTAATTTTTTGGAGTCCAGGTAATCCTCCTCGGGGTGAGAATGTAAGAAATGTATCCTTATATCAAAGGAAAGAAGAATTCAGAAAATGCATAAAATGCTGAAGGAAAAGATTCGGAAGATTGTTTAAGAGCAAAATTTTTTTTAAAGGGTTTAAAACAGGCGATTTCGTTAAAGCGTCGGTTCCTATTGGGAAATGGAAAGGTGCTCACATAGGCAGAATTGCTATTAGATCTCGAGGAGCTTTGCCTTATTTACTCTTCAAAATCAACGTTTGGATTGGATTAATTATAGATACTGTAAGTTGATTCAAAAAGCGGATGGCTACAGCTATTTTATAAACAAATTTGGCGACCCTACGGGGGATCGAACCCCGGTTCCTACGCTGAGAACGTAGTGTCCTAACCGCTAGACGATAGGGTCAATAATTTAAAATAATACCAAGAATGGTATTATAGTAAAGATTAATAGGCCTTTTAGAGCTTTTCCTTTGACTTAAAACACTAATAATTTATATTGAAATATTATTGGTGGGGACTTTAGTTTTATCATATAAATAGCAGCTGGGAAGTATGTGAAAAAAGAGCATATCCATAATTCGTCTTTACATAAGCATGATTGTCATCATGAATCTCTTAAAGAAGAAATAATTTCGCACATACCGTTTGCTATTCTTTCGGTGGCTTTAAGTATTATAGCTTTAAGTTTGCTTACCTATAGAACCTTAGAGGTTGATGCTGCAAAAAAACTGTTCCATGTGTTTCATTATTTACATTTGTTATTTTCGGGAACAGGAGTAGTCTTAATTTTTAGAAAATATTCTAACAATGTCCCAATGGCTCTTTTGTCAGGATTTCTTGTGCCCGCTATATTTTGTACTTTGTCCGATTCAATAATGCCGTTTATTGGTGGTTTATATTTGGGTTTGGATATGCATTTTCACTGGTGTTTTATACATCATCTTGGTTCGGTATTACCATTTTTAACATTTGGAGTACTAAATGGTTT
The DNA here is from genome assembly GCA_023128415.1 of Candidatus Babeliales bacterium. GTDB lineage: Bacteria > Babelota > Babeliae > Babelales > UBA12411 > JAGMEA01. The sequence goes on along the minus strand of JAGMEA010000011.1, from coordinate 13,546 downwards.
TGTTATAGGACGTCATGCAGAAGGTAAAAGCTTATTTTATTCCGCCGGATCACACTTTTTTCATATTTTTATAAGTGCTATGGCTTCTATTTTGTACTTTTATGGATTTGGTTTTGATCAATGGTATAACCAGATAGGTTTTATTTTCGTTTATTTAATTATTGCAGTTTTAGTACCATGCTCTTTAGCCGATATTGTTGTGCCAATATCTTTTGCAAAATTTAAAATGAAGCGTCGATAACAAGGGAAGAAATGAGAAGTATTCGACTTGAAAGTGTAAGCAAGCTTTTTCATGGTGAAGTTGTAATTGATAAACTTAATCTGGAAATTCCTTCAGGTAAGTTTTTTGCTCTTCTTGGCCCTAGTGGATGTGGAAAAACAACCTTGCTAAGATTAATTGCTGGCTTGGAAAGCGTTGATAAGGGTCGAATTTTTTTAGGTGATGATAGAGATATAACTAATACTCCAATTTATAAGCGCACTATCAATACGATTTTTCAGCAATATGCGCTTTTTCCACATCTTACAGTTTTTGAAAATGTTGCTTATGGATTAAGGCTTAGAAATTTAACTGAAAAAGAAATTGAAAAAAAAGTACTTTCTATCTTAAAAACAGTACGTCTTTCTGGACGGGAATATAGAAATATTACGAATTTATCTGGTGGACAACAACAACGAGTTGCTCTTGCACGAGCAATTGTTAATGAACCAGAAGTTTTATTATTAGATGAGCCGCTAGCAGCATTAGATTTGCGCTTGCGTGAGCAAATGCTTATAGAGCTTATAGATCTTCAAGAAAAATTTAAGACTACATTTGTTTATGTTACCCATGACCAATCAGAAGCGTTAACGGTGGCAGATAGGATGGCTATTATGAATGCTGATGGTGAAATCGAACAGATTGGAACTCCTAAAGAAATTTATGAGTTTCCAGCATCAACTTTTGTTGCAGGATTTGTAGGCACTACAAATATTCTGAAAGGGATTTTGAAAATAGAAGAAGGCCAGTTTATTTTCGAATCACAAAATCTTGGTGATTTTTTAATTTTTTCTCCAGTAAAGAAGTCATGGATGGTTTCAGGAGTTGAATGCTTTTTAAGCCTTAGGCCAGAAAAAATTATGATTACAAAAAATAAAATGGAAGGTTTTTCAAATCATTTAAAAGGAACTGTGGAAAACATTATTTACCACGGCCAGTCTACAAAGTATAAAGTGCGTTTTGCTAATAGAAAAACGTTAACAGTATTTGAACAAAATGAAGAACACTTTCCCCACGAATACATAGATTATGATGATGAAGTAAATCTTTATTTTCAAAAAGAGAATGTTGTTTTGTTGGAGCGATAAATGAACATTGTTCGTCGTATAGTTAAAGAAGAATTTCCCTTGTTTTTAGCGTCACCAACTATTGTTTGGCAATTTTTATTTTTATATCTTCCATTATTGGTGATGATTTTTTTTAGCTTTTTATCAGCTACAGAAGAGGGTTTTAGATTTTCTATAACATTACAACATTATTTTAGAATTTTAAAGCCTGTTTATCTTCAAATAATTATTAATTCTTTTCTTTTAGCCCTATCGACATCTGTTTTATGTTTATTTATTGGTTTTCCCATTGCATATTTTATTTCTCTAAAAGGTGGAATTTGGAAGATGATTTTATTGATATTAATTATTCTTCCCTCTTGGAGTAATCTAATTGTACAAATTTATGCTTGGTTTTTCTTATTAGATCCGAATGGGTTATTAAGCCCTCTTTTAAGGTACATAGGTGTAATTTCTAAACCCTTGCATATTTTGAATACTATTTATGCTATTTTGATTGGCATGGTTTATGTATTTTTGCCATTTATGATTCTTCCTATATATGCTGTATTATCAAAAATGGATAAAAAGCTTTTAGAGGCTTCCGCGGATTTAGGTGCGAATCGCTTTAATACTTTAAGAAGAATTGTTTTTCCTCTTTCACTTCCAGGCATATATACTGGTTTTTTATTAGTTTTTATACCTGCGTTTGGGGAATATGCTATACCTTCTTTATTAGGAGGCTCCAAATATGTTTTTTGGGGAAATGTTATTGTTGATAAATTTTTAGTAGTTCGAGATTGGTCTTCTGGCTTTGCCTTAGCCTGGTCTGGAATTGTTTTTGTTATATTGGCATTATTAATGCTTAATGTATTTTCTTTTTTATATAAAAAACTTTTTTCAACTTTTAAAGATTAGTTAGATATGGTAGAAAGTAAAAATATTTTTATTAGAGCCCTACATCCTCTTTTTGTTATTTGTGCGTATTTATTTTTATATATACCTGTTTTTGTTTTAATATTTTTTTCTTTTAGCAGTGCTTCCTTGCTTGCTGTTAAATGGGCTGGTTTTTCTCTAAAATGGTATAAAAATATTTTTATTTATCCAGAAATTTTAAAAGCCTTAAATGTTTCCCTCATTGTTGCATTTGTTTCAACTATTTTAAGTATTGCAATGGGAACGGCTTTTGTATTTGCGACTAAATGGTGGAAATCTGCAATTTTAGATAAGATTTTTTATGCCAATGTCATTCTTCCAGATATAATTTTGGCGGTTGGATTACTTAGTTTGTTTGCATTTTTTCAAGTTCCTTTGGGCTATGTTACGCTTATTGCTGGCCACACTTTAATTGGTTTAGGATTTGTAATTCCAATTGTTAGAAGTCGATTCAAAGAAATAGATCCGATTTTAACCGAAGCATCTTCAGATTTAGGTGCTACACAAGCAGAGACTTTTTGGAAAATAATTTTACCATTGCTTACACCGTCTATAGTGGCTTCATCTTTATTAGTTTTTACTTTGTCATTAGATGATTTTTTTATAGCTTATTTTTGTTCAGGTGCAAAAATACAAACATTGTCTATTTACGTATTTTCAAAAATACGTGAAGGATTAGATCCTACTATAAATGCCTTGTCTACTTGTATGTTAGCTATAAGCAGTCTGTTTGTCATAATATTGTCCTTGCTTAAAGTTGTAGATAGGGTCATAGGGCATGAATAAATTTTTTATTATGAAAAAAAGTATTATTATTATTTTTTGGTTTTTTTTAATTGTTTTATTACTTTATGTTCCAAATTTTATTTCTAGATTTTTTGAGAAAAAACAGGAATTCAATTTTTTGAATTTTACAGATATTGTTTCACCAGAAGTGGTTAAAATATTTAAGGACAGAACAGGAATTCAGGTTAATGTTACGTATTCCCAAGGCAATGATGAGGTTTTAGCCAAACTAGGAATTACTAGGGGAAAAGTTTATGACTTGCTTGTTGTTTCTGATTATACTGTCGACTTGCTGCGAAAAAAAGAACTAATTCAAAAATTGGATTATAACAAATTACAAAATTTTTCCTTTATAGATAAAAGAATTATAAATCGATATTTTGATCCCAAAAATGAATATTCTATTCCAATATCTTGGGATGTTTATGGTATTGGGTACAATAAAAAATATTTTGGTGAACTATCAGAAGCAAGTTGGGATTTGATTTTTAAAGATCCAGAAAATTTGGGTTATGACTATAAAGTATCTATGTTGGATGATCCTAGAGAATCGCTTTATTTGGCTTCATTGTTTTTATTTGGTCCTAGGGGTGTCATTTTGTCTGGATTGGATAAAATAACGGAACTATTGATAAAACAAAAAAAGTGGGTTGAAAGTTATACAAATGATCGTCAAGATTATTTTCTTTTATCTGATATTACTTTTGCATCCGTAATTACGAGTGCTTATTTAAGACGATTAAGAAAGGAATCTAAAAATTATGATTTTATTATACCAAGTGAAGGCAGTTTAATGGTAATTGAAAATCTTATAATTCCTTCAACTAGCGATAAAAGAGATTTAGTACATAAATTTATAAATTTTCTTCTTTCAGAAGAAATTGGAATTTTAAATAACAAAAAATTTGGTTATCATCCAGTGAATGTTGATGTGCAAAAGAGTTTAAATGAAGAATATTCAAATAGTTTATTTTCTTTAACTCAACAAAAATCACAAAAAATTGGTATTTTTCAGAGTGAATTGCCAAGAACAAAGTTAGAAGATTTGTGGCTTTCAGTTAAAGCCTCTTAACTGCTAATCAATTATTAAAGGTTTATATGGAGAAGCTACGAAATAAATTTGAAAAGTTATATGAAAAATTTGTAAAAAAAAGTCCTGCATTTAAAAGAGGAATAGAAAGTTTTTCCGCTTCTGGTCAGGAAAAAGAACACAAAGAGGGACACCTTCTTTTAGAGGATGCAGAAAGGTACGTACAACAAATAAGATATGTTTTGGGTCAACGAGAAGAAGATATTGATCGTTCAGATTTAAAAAATAAAATTTCAGAATTTAAAAAAATTTACGAGACACTCAATGAATTATCTAAGCCTGAATGGATTCAATGGTTAGAGGCTTTGGGTTTTGCAGTTGTCGTTGTTTTAATCTTACGTAATTCTGTTTTTGGTCTTTATCATGTTCCTAGTGGATCAGCGGAACCGACATTATTGGTTGGTGATAGAGTTCTTGGTTACAAGATGTCGTATTCATTTGGTGGAAAACCAAAACGTTATCAACTTGTAATGTTTGATAATCCTAAGTTTGAGTATTCGCACAATAAATTACATTTTTTGTGGCAAAAATATGTTGGCTTTGGGTTGCCTTTATTTGGTCTTCCTTGTGGCCCAGAAAATTTTGTTAAGCGAGTTATAGCTGCACCAGGTGACACTGTAGAGGGTAGAGTAGAGAATGATAAGCCTGTAATTTATTTGAATGGTGAAAGATTAGAGGAACCTTATGTTAACCCATATCCTTTAATTGCTATAGGAAAAAGAACGGGATTTATAGATTTAGATAAGATAGGGCTATTGCCTATTCCAGGATGGCTAAAGCTAAAACCAACAGAGTATCCACTTTTTTATACCTATGTTCCAGATAAAGAATTTTCCGATCAACCTTATTATAATATGAGTTCTGAAGAGGTTGGATTGAAGCCAGGTACTTTACGTCCTTGGTTGTTGATGCCTGGAACTTTATCAAAAGATGAGTTTGGCAGAATTGTAGATAAATTTGGACCAATAGTTATTCCTGAGAGTAAATATTGGGTTATGGGTGATAGTAGGTTAAATAGCAAAGACAGTAGGTTCTGGGGTCTTCTTGATTCTAAGCTTATACATGGAAGAGCAAGTCTTATTTTATACTCAATAGATAGTGAAGAACCGCTTTGGTTATTTGAACTTATAAAGAATCCTGTGAGATTTTGGACTAAGTCTGTACGTTGGAGGCGTATTTTTAAATTTTTAAATTTTAAACATGTTAAAAACAATAAATAAGAATATTTGTAATTTAAATGTTTGATGGGAGAATCAAGTGAAAAAAGGTGGTTTTTTTCAACTAGTGCCTTTTATAATTTTTGTTTCGTTATTTTTGATTTCTACGATTTGGTTTGGATCAAAAATTTCTCCGATTTTTGCGTGCCTTTTGGCAGTAATGTTTTCTATGTTTACGTTTATTGAAAAAACCTCCTTTAATAAAAAAATAGAAATTTTTGTAAGTGGGGCATCCAATACTACTGTAATTTCTATGGCGTATATTTTTATTTTTGCTTCAATTTTTACTTATGTATTAGAAAAAATAGGGGCCATAAGTGCGGCCGTTTATTTTAGCTTAAAATTAATTCCAAGTGCTTTAATTTTACCGGGATTTTTTACAGTTATTGCATTATTTGCTGTTGCTATTGGTTCTTCAATGGGGACAATTGCTGCATTTTTACCTATTGGGATAGGGCTTGCATATAAATTAGGAATTTCTCCGGCTTTAATTTCAGGGATTGTGGTTGGAGGTGCAATGTTGGGAGATAATTTGTCAATCATTTCGGATACAACGATTGCAGCAACTCGGACCACTGGTTGTAGAATGCAGGATAAGTTTTATGCAAATTTGGCCTTAGTTACTCCTGCATTTTTTTTAACTTTATTAGTATTAATTTTTATTAATAATAGTATAGTTGCCAGAGATTTAAGTTTGTTCGTTGCTCCAATAGGACTGGATGGTTTAATTAAACTTATTCCTTATTTATTAATATTGGTTTTGGCTTTATGGGGCTTAGATGTAATTGCTGTTTTGATTGTTGGAATTTTAGCAGCAATTAGCATTGGAATTTATTTAGGTTATTTTACTTTTGTTTCAGGTTCATCACTTTTTCTAGAAGGGTTTACAAAAAGTAAAAGTATTCATGAAGTTTTAATTTTATCTTTTTTTGTAGCAGGTCTTTCTAAAATGGCTGAGCATAATGGTGGAATTGATTATTTATTAGACAGGCTTAGCAAAAGGGTTAAATCAAAGGCAGAGGCAGAGATTGCTATCTCGGCATTAATTTTTTTAGTTAATATGGCTGTTGCTATTAATACCATTGCTATTTTAATTACAGGACCTGTTGCTAAACGAATAGCTGGGAAATTTAATATTACCGCTAAACGTACTGCAGCATTATTAGATATTTTTTCTTGTATTTGTCAGGGCGTAATTCCATATGCACCACAATTGCTTTTAGCTGGCTCTATTGCTGGAGTTACAAGTGTTTCAATAATTCCACATTTGCATTATCAGTTTTTTATTTTAATTATTGCAATAGTTTCTGTTGGTAGAGGTTGTTTTAAATAAAAAGGCATTTATAAAACCATTACGGCTGATCCAGAAAGCAGAGCACAAATGAAGAATTATTAAAAAATTATTTTTTCTACTTCAAAAACAAGATTTTTCTTATGGGGTTGATTCAATATGAATAGAACTGCAGAGATTTCTTAGCCTCTATGCATTTAGCCTGATTCAGGAGGGGCTTTGCATTTAAAACCTATATTTGTTAGGGTTAATGTATGATGATTTAGGGGATTAATTGTTAATCTTTTCAATAGAAGTTAGGAGATCCTTTTATGAAAGAGGAAGATCGCGCGTGTTTAGTTTTTATATCTTTTATATTGGGATTACTACCAATTGTTTTAGGAGTACCTTATAAATACAGCATGTATTTAGCTGCTCCTTTATATTTCAAGCCGAATGATTTAGATTTCATTTTTCGAAATTTTAATTTTTTAAAATATTTTTTTATTCTTTAATTTTTTAATTAAAATTTAATTCTTAAATAATATTTTTACTAAGCCTTATTATAATCTATTTCTCATTGGAGTCTTTAGAGGAAATAGCTTATAATACTGTTTAATATAAATATTTGTTGTAATCTTAGTTATTGGAAATAAAACAAAAAAATTTCTATCTAGAGGCTTGTTGTGAAAAATAATCATTTTTATGTTACAACCCCACTGTACTATGTTAATTCCAAACCACACTTAGGGACTTTATATACAACTTTGTTAGCCGATGTTGCTGCTCGGTTCAAAAAGTTAATGGGAAAAGAGGTTTTTTTCTTAACTGGAACAGATGAGCACGGTCAAAAAGTTGCTGATAAAGCAAAAGGTGAAGGTAAAAAACCTAAGGAATTTGTTGATTCTATGATTCCAGCATTTAAGGATACCTGGAAGTTATATGGAATTGAATATAATAAATTTATAAGAACAACAGATTCAGAACATGAAGTTGCCGTAACAAAATTAATTAAAGAACTTCAGGATAGGGGGGATATCTATAAATCAGAATATTCTGGCTGGTATTGTGTACCATGTGAAACTTTTATAACAATTACTTCTGAAATTCTAAAAGAAAATTCTAAATATTTATGTCCTTCATGTAAGCGAGAACTCAAAGAAATAAAAGAAGAAAATTATTTTTTTAGGCTTTCAGCTTATGGAGAACAACTTTTAAAATTTTATGAGGACCATCCGAATTTTATTATCCCTAGAGAACGTTTGAATGAAGTCGTTTCGTTTGTTAAAAGTGGTCTTGAAGATTTGAGCATTTCTAGAAAAGCTGTTAAGTGGGGGATTCCATTTCCAGGAGATCCTGAACATACAATATATGTATGGGCTGACGCTCTAACTAATTATATTGCAGCCATTGGTTATGGACAAGATGATGAAGCAAGTAAAGAAAATTTTAAAAAATGGTGGCCTGCAGATATTCATATGATGGCCAAAGATATTGTTCGTTTCCATGCAATATATTGGCCAGCCTTTTTGATGGCCCTTGATTTGCCTATCCCACAAAGACTTTTAGTCCATGGTTATATATTGACCAATGGAGACAAAATGTCTAAATCATTAGGTAATGTTATTGATCCTAGTGAACTTGCAAAGGAGTATGGAACTGAACCAATTAGATATTATTTTATTCGACAAATGTCTGTTCATCAAGATGGGAAATTTGATATTGGTGAACTAGAAAATAGAATATCAGCTGATCTCGCTAATAATTTGGGAAATCTTTTAAGTAGGACTGTTTCTTTAGCTATTAACAATGATTTGGAAACAGTTTTTTCAAGTAAAGCTTTAGAGCCAGCTTCTGCTTCTCTTCATGTTAGGTGTGAAGAAGCTTATAGGGCTTACTGGGATGGCATGAATCATTTTGAATATCATATTGCCTTAGCAGATCTTTGGAAGTTCATTTCAGAGATTAATGTGTATTTTAATGATCAAAGACCTTGGAAAATTGTTAAAGAAAATAAAGAACTGTTTGAAGAAATTATTTCATCAGTTTGTCATTGCTTAGAAACTGTTGCGCTAATGGCATGGCCTATAATGCCTAAAAAGATGGAAACTCTTCTTAATTGTCTAGGGCAAAAATTTGATTTAAAAAATAATTATGAAGAGTTATTAAGAAAAAATATTTGGAATAGAACATATAATTTGAAAAAACCAGAAATTCCTTTATTTGTTCGTCCAGAGAAGAAGGAATAATATGTCAGAGATCGAAAATATAAATATTAATGATTTTGCAAAAGTTTATCTTGTAGTGGGAGAGATATTTTCTTGTGAGGCCGTAGAGGGTTCTCCTAAATTGTATAAAATTGATGTTGATTTAGGTGAGCATGGTAAAAAACAAATTTTATCTGGGGTTGCAAAATTTTTTAAGCCGGAAGATTTGATAGGTAAATAAGGTGTTTGTGTTGTTAATTTGCCTCCACGTAAAATGTTAGATTTAGAGTCTCAGGGTATGTTACTTTTTTCTAAGGATTCTCAGGGTAAAATGGCGTTAATAATGACTTCTGAGATTGTTGAGAATGGAACCAGGGTAACTTGAATTTTTCAAGCTTTATCTCTCGATAAATATTTTATGAAATTCAATGCCTCTTTAACTTTTATTGAGGTAATCGATTTTAGAAGCGATTATTAGTTTTTTTCAATGTTTTCTGTTTCTACATAACAATATTTTGGCATTATGTACGGGTGCAGATATTTTATTTCAACCTAAATCTTTAGGGATAATAATGGTTTTTAATCTGAAAAAAGATTTTCCAATTTTCACTTCAGGAGAGCTTAAAGATAAAGTTTATCTTGATAGTGCAGCTACCTCTCAAAAACCTAAAATAGTTATAGAATCTTTAATTGATTTTTATCAAAATTATAATTCTAATGTTCATCGTGGAATTTACGATATTGCTGAAAAGGCCAGCAGCAAGTATGAGGAAGCGCGAGATAAAGTTGCAAAATTTATTAATGCAGAAAGTTTGAGTGAGGTTATTTTTACTAGTGGGACAACAGAAGGAATTAATTTTGTTGTAGATGCTTGGGCCAGAAGAAAATTATCTCCTGGTGATGAAATAATTATAACTCAGGCGGAACATCATGCTAACTTACTTCCATGGCAAAGACTTGCCAAAGAATTAAATTTAACTCTCAAATATATAAAATTAGATTTAGATGATTTTACTCTCAAATGGGATGGCCTTATAACGTCTAAAACAAAAATCGTTTCTGTTTCAGTTTGTTCTAATGTTCTTGGTCCAATTTGGAAGAATGGGATAAATGAAATAAAGGCATTAATTGAAGACGCTCACAAGGTTGGAGCCAAAATTGTTTTAGATGCAGCACAGAGTGTTCCAAACGCTGTCATTGACGTTCAAATGCTAGGGGCAGACTTTGTTGCATTTTCTGGACACAAGATGTTAGGGCCAACTGGAGTTGGTGTCTTATATATAAAAAAGGATCTTCATGATCAATTAGAGCCATACCAAGTTGGTGGTTCCATGGTTTACTCTGCAGTATTTGATAAATCTATTTGGAAAGAATCCCCTTATAAGTATGAAGCAGGTACTACTCCAATTGCCGAAGTCATTGCTTTGGGAACAGCGGTTGATTATTTAAATAAAATTGATTTTAAAGAGTTAGCCAAATTTGAATCCTATCTTTGTGGAAAATTGATTGATGGTTTAGAACAAATTCCAGAAGTTGAAATTTTTGGCAATCGAGATTTGATAAGGGATTATGGCCACTTGGTGAGCTTTGTTGTGAAAAATATACATGCGCATGACATAGCTGCTCATCTTAACACCAATGATATTTGTATTAGAGTTGGTCATCATTGTGCACAACCTTTGCATGTGCTGCTTGGTGCAGAGGCAACAGCAAGAGCAAGCTTTTATTTATATAATGAAGAACAAGATGTAGATAGGCTTCTAAAATTCCTTCCAGAGGCTATAAAATATTTTAAAAGGTGATTTATGGCAGATTTATATAAAGAAGAATTGATGGATCACTATAAAAATCCTCGTAACTATGGGGAATTAAAAGATTCAGATTTTTCTGCAGAAGATGATAATCCTGCATGTGGTGATTATCTTTCAATTCAAGGAAAACTTAATGGTCGGACTGTAAGCAAACTTAACTTTATGGGTAAGGGTTGTGTTTTGAGTCAAGCTACGGCTTCAATACTTTTTAGTAAATATGAAGGTAAAGGAATTGGGGAGATATTGAGCTTAACAAAAGAAGATATTTTAAAAATGATTGGTATAGATATTGGCCCAGTTAGAATAAAATGTGTTTTATTGCCCCTTCAAGTTCTTCAAAAAGCCTTAAAACCTTTTAGTAAAAATTTATGATAGAGAGGAAAAAATATGATTAGTTTAAAATTTTCAACAAAACCGTTATGGGACAATAAAGTAGAAGGCTATTTTTTTTTATTAAATGAGGGTTTTAGTCTATCTTCTGATATGAATAAAATTAAAGAAGATTGTTATCCAAAGTTAGAAGAAATCTTTAAAAGACATAAATTTGAGGGTAAAAAAGATCAATCCTTTGTTTTGACAGGAACTTATGAGGGCGAATTGGTACAATTCTTTTTTATAGGATTAGGAAAATTAAATACTTCCTGGGAAAATGTATTAGAGCATTTTAGACGTACTATTGGTACTCTCGTTTCCTCAATAAAAAAATATGAAATTAATACTTCTGTCCTTTCATTACCGTCCTCCGATAATTTTGGTATCGATTCTTTAGAGCTGCTCAAACAGTCTGTCATTACTGCTCATATGGCAGATTATGAATTTTCTGATTTTAAGAGTGCTGAAAATAAAAATGATACAGACAAAATTTTGTATCTTATATCTCCTGATATTGATGATTCTTCTGCAAGGGATGTTCTTAAAGAAGCAGATATTATAGGTAAGCAAGTTAATTTTGCCAGACACTTAGATGACCTACCAGGAAATATGTTAACGCCAAAAAAACTTGCTGAAAAAGCAAAAGATATGGCAAGTAAAACAGGTTTAAAATTTTCAGTTTTTGGAAGAGATAAAGCTGAAAAACTTGGTATGGGTGGTTTTTGTGCTGTTGATATTGGATCAGAAGAAGAAGGGCAATTTATTGTACTCGAACACAAGGTTTCAAATAATGTTCCAACGGTTGTTCTTGTTGGTAAAGGAGTAACTTTTGATACTGGAGGAATTAGTTTAAAACCCGCCAATTATATGACTGGAATGAAGTACGATATGTCTGGAGCTGGAGCAGTAATAGCTGCTTTGGGAGCCATAGGACATATTAAGCCGAATGTTAATGTTATAGGAATTGCTCCAGCAGTTGAAAATATGCCGAGTGGAAAATGTAGCAGGCAAGATGACATAATTACATTTATGAATGGAAAGACAGCAGAGATAGCTAATACAGATGCAGAAGGACGTTTAATTTTGGCTGATGCTCTTTGTTATGCAGAAAAAAACTATAATCCAGATGTGATTATAGATATTGCAACTTTAACAGGAGCATGTGTCGTTGCTTTGGGGCATTTTTTTACCGCTGTTATGTCTAGAGATAATAGCTTAGTAGAGAAGCTTGTATCAGCAGGGAATCTTAGTGGAGATAGGTTGTGGCAGATGCCGTTGCATGATGATTATAAAGTAGCCATTAAATCTAAGGTTGCAGATTTATCTAATTGTGGTTCTCCTGAATATAGTGCGGGAACCATAACAGCAGGACATTTCTTGGAAAACTTTGTTGAAAAGACACCTTGGGCCCACTTAGATATAGCTGGAACTGCTGATCGTGTTCCAGGCGTAAATTTTCTGAGATCTGGGGCAACGGGTGTTGGAGTACGATTGTTTGTAGAGTTTGTTAAGAATATTTAATAAGACACCGCGGAATTCGCCACCTATAATCTATTTGATTTAGGTGGAGATGGATAGTGGTAAGACCACAGGTCTGGAGAAATTATTTTAGAATAGTTTGTTTTTCAATGTAAAGCTTCAAAATATCAATTGGTGCTCCATCAACAGAAAGGATACAGTCTTGAGATTGTTAATAAATTTAGAGGGTGTAATGTTGGGATGCATCTCGATTAGTAAGTGTACGTGGTCTTCTTCGCCACCGAATTCTAATAAATCAATATACTGCATTTTGCAAAGTTGCTTGCAAATTTCTTCGAGCCTGTAGATAATTTTTTCTATATTTAGTAACCAACACTAAATGGTATTTGAGGCTATACGTACAATGACAGTGGCTTTTATATTCTCCGCGTCTTTTCTTTATCATTAATTTACACCAATTATAAGATTTGTTATTGTAATACAGTTGTTATGACTGAGGATGCAGGTAGATGTTGAAGGCCTTCAAATATAGAATTTATCCAAATCAATTTCAAAAGCAAAAGTTTGCAGAACATTTTGGTTGTGCAAGGTTTGTTTATAACTGGGCTTTAAATAAAAAAGAAACCTTTTACAAAAAAACAAAGAAAAATCTTTCAAAAAGAATGTTACAAGATCAACTAGTGGCTTTGAAAAAAGAACAGTTATGGTTAACAGATGTAAATAGCCAAACACTCTTAGCAAGCCTATTCAACTTAGATACAGCTTTTACAAAGTTCTTCAAAAGGAGTGCAAAGTATCCACGGTTCAAAAAAAGATATGCTGGTAAACAGTCATACCAGTGTCCCCAACATGTACAAGTAAATTTTGCCAATAATATGGTTAATCTTCCCAAAATAAAAAATATTAAAGCTAAACTACACAGAGAATTTGAAGGCAGAATAAAAACTTGTACAATCTCAAGGATAGCTACTAATAATTATTATATTTCCATACTGGTAGAGAATGGCAAAAAAGAACCTGCGCCTGCTTATATAGAAAAAGAAAAAAAGATGGGGCTAGATTTAGGGATAAAA
>JAGMEA010000010.1 GCA_023128415.1 Candidatus Babeliales bacterium | reverse complement strand
CAAACTCAGAACCCCTTGGCTTTAGCCTTGGGTGTATGTCAGACTCTTTCTGAAACAAAAACTTCTTTTAAAAATTAAGAAAAACATAATGAAAAAACTAATCATCATAGCCATTACTATTATAGGCTCAATATTTCTTTATAATTTCTATTTTTATCACCAAAAACATACTCTCCTTGATAAAAACATTAAGTCTATAAATAGTTATTCAGAAATTCTGGAACCGATGAAAGAATGGGATGAAAATACATTAATACTTTTTGATGTTGATGATACTTTAATCAGTTCACACGATAAGCTTGGAAAAGGAGACATTTATCCTTTTCCATTATGGTTTACAATTAGAATGGTTTTAAAACATCCTAAAATCATCTTTTCTTCTGTTTTAGAAGAATATTATTGCCGCGTATGGAAACAAGTAGAACGATTTTTAATAGAACCCGAAATCATTCCTTTGATTAAAAACTTACAAAAACAAAAGTGCATTATTCTTGGATTAACCGCCATGGAAAGTGGAAGCTGCGGTTCAATAAAAAGCATGCCGGAATGGCGATATGATATGTTAAAAAAATTTGGGATAGAATTTAATAAAAAATTTGATGACCATTCATTTACAAATCTACCTTTACACCGCAACAATAATCCCGTTCTTTACAGGGGAATTATTTGTACAAATCAAGAAAATAAAGGTCTGGTTTTAGAAGCTTTTCTCAACTATTCAAACTTAAAACCTGAAAAAATTATATTTTTTGATGATCTAAATAAGTCACTTCAATCAGTAGCTCAAACTTGTAAAAAAAGAAAAATTCCTTTTGAATGTTATCAATATTTAGGCGCGAAAGATTTTGCTGATAAATGGAATACAGAGCGTGCTCTATTACAAATGGACAACTTGATTAAATATAACAAATGGATAACAGATAAAGAAGCAGATGCTATTTTAGGAAAACCTCAACCTTCTTACTCAATAATGAATTAAATTATGGATAAACATTTTACACACCTTCATCTTCATACAGAATACTCTTTACTCGACGGAGCAATTCGAATAAAAGACCTTGTTAAGTTTGCACAAGAACAAAAATGGAAAGCTGTTGGAATATCTGATCACGGCAATATTTTTGGAGCAGTAAAGTTTTTTCAAGAATGCAGTAAAGCAAAAATAAAACCAATTCTTGGTTGTGAAATGTACATCACTGAAGATGCTAAAAATAGAGACATAAAAAACAAATATTATCACTTGTTAATTATTATCCAAAATAAAAAAGGCTATGAAAATTTTTGCCGTCTAATGGCCTACGCGTACAAAGAAGGTTTTTACTTTAAACCCAGGATTGACCTTGCAACATTAAAAAAATATTCAGAAGGACTTATTATTGGAACCGCCTGCCTAGGAGGAATAATCAATTCTTTATATCTTGACGGTAAAGAGCAAGAAGCAAAAGACATGGTTCACTGGTTCTTAGACGTTTTTGGTAAAGAAAGATTTTATCTAGAAGTGCACCCGCCTGACGCTGATACAACAGAATGTGAATTTTATGAAAAACAAACAAAGGCAAACAAACATCTTTTTGAACTTTCAGAAAAAATGGGAGTTGATTGCATCGTTGGAACAGACGCCCATTATTTATTGGAAGAAGATCGTGAAGCACACGAAGTTTTACTTTCTGTTGGAACACATGCTCTCATAACAGATCCCAACAGATATTCCTTTGGAGAGTTCAGGGGACATTTGAAAACCGAACAAGATATTTTGAAATTTTTCCCTGATCATGAAGAAGCCTTGTGGAATACTGGTAAAATAGCAGATATGTGTGACTTTAATTTTGAATTTGGAAAACTGTTTTTTCCAAAATTCGATATTCCAGAAAAACACACTGAAAATTCATATTTTATTAAATTATGTAAAGACGGATTAGAAGAATTAAAACAAAACAATCTTGTTCCTAAAGATCAATATAAAATTTATGATCAGCGCCTAAAGCTTGAAATGGATTTAATTATTGAAATGGGCTTTGTTGGCTACTTTTTAGTAGTAAGTGATTTTATTAGATGGGCAAAGAAAAACAACATACCGGTTGGACCAGGAAGAGGATCCGTTGCCGGATCATTAGTTGCCTGGGCAATTGAAATTACTGGTGTAGATCCAATTAAATATAATCTTCTCTTTGAAAGATTTTTGAATCCAGAACGTGTATCCATGCCTGATATTGATATTGACTTCTGTATAGAAAAAAGAGAAGAGGTTATTAATTATGTTAGAGACAAATATGGACATGATTGCGTCTGCCAAATAATCACCTTTGGAACAATGATGGCAAAAGGTGTTTTGAAGGATGTAGCAAGGACCCTAGGCTTTCCATTTAAAGACGCCAATGCAATAACAGATCTGGTTCCTGATCAATTAAAAATTACAATTAATGAAGCAATAGAAAAAGAACCTCGCCTCAAAGAAATGATCGAAACAAATCCTCAAGTGAAAAAGCTTGTCGATATATCTAAAAAGCTTGAAGGATTAACAAGACATGCATCTAAACACGCGGCCGGTGTTGTTATCTCGCCCAAGCCCTTAGAGGAAATGTTACCCTTATACATTCCCTCTAAAACAACTGAACTGGTTGCTCAATATGCGATGACAGAACTTGAAAGTGTTGGCTTTTTAAAGATGGACTTTTTAGGTTTAAAAAACTTAACACTTATTGATCGAACTCTCAAAGCAATAAAAGAAAATCATGGCATAGAAATAAATCTGGAACAGTTAAGTTTTGAAGACCCTAAATCTTTTGAGCTTTTACGCAAAGGCAAGACCAGTGGCATATTCCAATTTGAGTCTGATGGAATTAAAGATGTTTTGAGAAAGCTTCAACCAGACAAATTTGAAGATTTGATTGCAGTTAACGCTCTTTACCGACCAGGTCCCCTAGGCTCAGGAATGGTTGATGATTACATAGAACGGAGACATGGTAGAAAAAAAACAACCTATATGTTTCCAGAACTAAAACCAATTTTAGAAGAAACCTATGGAGTTATCGTTTATCAAGAACAAGTTATGAAAATTGCTTCTACAATAGCTGGATACTCGCTAGGGGGTGCTGATATTTTACGCCGAGCAATGGGTAAGAAAAAAGTTGAAGTAATGGCAGAACAAAAAGAACTTTTCATCAAGGGCGCAAAAGAAAAAGGATTTGATAGTAAAAAAGCGGCTGAACTATTTGAATTAATGGCTTATTTTGCTGGTTACGGATTTAATAAGTCACACTCTACAGCATACGCACTTATTGCTTATCATACTGCATATCTCAAAGCTAATTTTCCCCTTGAATTTATGGCAGCATTGGTTTCGTTTGAAACCAATAATCCAGATAAACTTACTGCATATCTTCAAGAAATTAGTGATATGGGAATAGAAACAGTTCCCCCAAATATTAATAACTCAGAAATAGAATTTAAGGCTGATAAAAATAAAATTATTTTTGGGCTACAGGGAATCAAAAATGTAGGTTTTGCTGCATTACAAAACATTATCGAAGAACGCAAAAAAAATGATTTTTTAGATCTTTTAGATTTTTGTTATCGCGTAGATTTAAGAGTTGCTAATAAAAGAGTTATAGAAAACTTAATAAATACAGGAGCAATGGACTGCTTTCCTGGCAACAGAGCCCAAAAAGCAAATGAATTAGAAAAAGTTATTTCATTGGCTCTTGAAAAAAAGGAAGCTGATAAAACAGGACAAACCTCTCTGTTTAATCCTGGCAAAAGCACAAAAAATAAAAAAGAAATTTATCAATTCGAAGCTTGTGATGACTGGACTGAAAAAGAAAAGTTAGAAAAAGAAAAAGAGCTTGCCGGCTTTTATTTAAGCTCACATCCACTCAAAACATACAATCATATTTTACGTTGGTTTAATCTTCCAACCTTTGAACAATTGTTAGAAAAATCTAAAAAACCCGGTTTAAGTAAAGACCTAAAAGTAAAAGCATTCGGGCTTATGCAAAATTTTCGAGTAATTAATACAAAAAAAGGTGACAAGATGGCTTTCGCTCAATTTGAAGATTTTTCTGGAAACTGCGAAGTCGTAATTTTTCCTAAAACTTTTAAAAAAGTAGAAAAGCTTTTAGGTGAACACAATGTATTTTTGATAAAAGGAAATTTAGAACTTACGTTCAGAGAAAAGTGTAAAATGATTGCTGAAAGCTTAATCCCTATTGATTCAATTTTTACACAATCACAAGTTGTATCTCGAATAGATCTGGAAATGCCTGAAAATATTACCGAGGAATTTTGTACGAAGATAAAAGACCATTTTAAACAAAAGGGCTCAAGTTTCATAAATGTTTTTTTTAGAGAAAACGGCGAAAACCTTATATTAAAATCCTCAACTAAAGTTTCTTCAAACCAAGAATCTTTAAAAGAACTTGAAGGTTTTGGAGTCGGAGTTCATTGTAAGCTTTTTTAAATAACGATTTTTATAAAGGCCTCACAATAATTTAGCAATAGAAGCGATATCCTCACCTTTAGTCTTAAGGTAATTTGTAAAACGCTTCAAGGATCTTTTTTTATTATCAAATTTATAGGTCTCTCCAGCAATTTTAAAAATCTTTAACAGCCTATCTTTAGATAATTTTTTTTCTTCAGCAAGACTGATAAGCTTTTCGCAACGATCTTGCATTCTTTCATACCAATCTAAACGAGCATAGCACTCAACAAGGGTTTCTAAAATTTCATAATTTTCAGGTTCAAGTAGAAAAATATGCTCATAAACACCTGCAGAAGAAACAATCTTTTGATCTTTCTTATACAAATAAGCCGCTTGCATATATCTTTCTACAGCATCCTTATCATCACCAAAAGCCCATAAAAGATCGCCTTCTACTTGAAGAGCATAAGCTTTATCGTCTAAAGAATATGAGAGTAGTTTGTAAAGCCCCAAGGCCTTTTCTTTTTCTCCTCTACTTACAAGTTGAGAAAGTTTAAACCATGCAATATTACTACCACTTTTTTCTTGAGAGCTTTTAACTGCTTCCATTTTTAAGCCCCTTTTTATAAACGCTTTTTTGCATGGTATCATAGAAGCAAAGGAGAAGTGAATCAATTATTAATTCTCAATAAAAGTTCATTAACCCTAATTTTTAAAAATATCTTTTCAATTATATTGAAATCGCTTTTACTGAATGGTATCTTTTTTCTAGTATTAACCAAATAGTGAAGGCAAATATATGTTTAAAAATTATTTCAAATTTATCTTGATCTTTTTTGCCTTAACAGCGTTTAACTCAATTACTCTTTTAGCAACATGTAATAATTCTACAGTTGAGGAAACAAAAGAAATAAAACTTCATCCAGCATTAATAATTACACCAAAGACTTCTGCTTGGGAAACTATAAACAACGAACCACGACTTGAAACAAATAGCAACATCATAGAAAAAAGCGGCATAAAAGAACTAGATGAGCTCAATAAAAAATACGGCGTGAATACAATGCTTGTTCATTATGAAAAAGATACAAAGTTGTTATATATCCAATTTAAAAATAGTGCAGAAAATCTAGAATTAGAAAAAGTTAAAGAGTCCTATGAAAAGCTTCCTTGCATAGAAAGCGTTTTGGGATGGGGCTTTAAGTGGGCTTTCTAAAATAAAAACAGATATTAATAAAAATATAATCACCTGTTGCACTATACAAAACACTTTTGTATAGTTTAGTCTCTTTTAAAAAACCTTTACGGATTTCAGCGTGATAGAAAAAATAAAAAACTTTGCCATGCTAGGTGGCGGATTAGACAAAATTCAAAAACAAATAGCCTCTGGTAAAAAAACAGCAAGGCAGCGTCTAGAACTAATTTTAGACGAAGAAAGTTTTGAAGAAATAGATCTTTTAGGAACATCTCATTTTTTAGACAAAAAATTTTATACCGATGGAGTCATTACTGGCTTTGGAAAAATTAATGGAAGAGAAGTTGCAATCTTTTCTCAAGATTTTACAGTTAAAGGTGGTTCTCTTGGAGCAAGGCATGCTCAAAAAATTGGTAAAATCATGGATACTGCTTCAAAAATAGGCTGTCCCATAATTGGAATTTTAGATTCTGGAGGTGCTCGCATAGACGAAGGCATACACTCCCTAGCAGGCTATGGTGATATTTTCATGCGCAATACAAGGTACTCAGGCATTATTCCACAAATTTCTTTAGTACTTGGACCATGTGCCGGGGGCGCAGTCTATTCTCCAGCATTAACTGATTTCATTTTTACAACAGACAAAATCAGTCAGCTTTTCATAACAGGACCAGATATAGTCAAACAAGTTTTACATCAAGACATAACAAAAGAAGAACTAGGCGGAGCAAGTGTACACGCATCCAAATCAGGACTAGCACACTTTGTCACAGAAACAGAAGAAGAATGTTTTGAAAAATTGAAATTATTATTATCTTACATACCAAACAATTATTTATCACTTCCTCCCGCACAAGAAAATGCTAATCCTGCCCCCATAAATCTTCAAGAATTAGTTTTATCTAACTCAAACAAAGCTTATGATGTAAAAAATGTAATAAACTCCTTAGTCGATGAAGAAAGCTTTTTTGAATTGCAGGAACTTTTTGCCCCTAACATTGTTGTAGGATTCGCAAGAATTGAGGGTAACTCGGTTGGAATTGTAGCAAATCAGCCTTTAGTAAAGGCAGGAGTTTTAGACATAGATTCTTCATGTAAAGCAGCACGTTTTATAAATACATGTAATAACTTTAATATCCCAATTGTCTCCCTAGTCGATGTTCCAGGATTTTTACCCGGAATAGATCAAGAACATAGTGGAATTATTAGACATGGTGCAAAACTTATTTATGCATATGCCAATGCAACAGTTCCCAAAATTACAATAATAATGCGTAAGGCTTTTGGTGGAGCCTATATAGTTATGGGAAGCAAGCATCTAGGCGCAGATTTTATTTATGCCTGGCCAAAAGCGCAAATAGCAGTATTAGGAGCAGATGGAGCAATCAATATCCTTCACAGAAGAGAGCTAAATCAAATAAACTCTTCTGAAGAAAAGGAAAAAAAGTACCAAGAACTTAAAAATCAATATTCAGAAAAATTTTTGAACCCACTAATAGCGGCTGAATATGGTTATATCGATGGAATAATAGATCCCAATGAAACCAGAAAACATCTAATAAGAGCACTTCAGATAACCCGAGAAAAAGTCGAAACTTTATCTAGACGCAAAGCTGGCAATATCCCCCTTTAATAATTGATTAACTCTGCTAAATTAACAAAATAGGTTTTATTAAAATCAGGTATAATATTAGAAGATTTAGAAGGAATAAGGAAAAATAAGAAGAATAGTAAACCATTCAGGTATGCTTTGCACAATTGGTCATTCTATCAATTAAGAAAATTTATAGAATATAAGGCTAAGCTGCGAGGTGTGCCAGTAGTTAAGATTGATCCTAGATATACATCACAGCAATGTTCCAGATGTGGACTTCTTGGCGAACGAATAAAAAAGATATTTAAGTGTCATTGTGGACACGTTGAAAATGCTGATGTTAATGCGTCTTTTGTTATATCGTTAAGACATCAAGGCATATTTCAATCTCCAGTAGACAGAGATGCTGGGGAGGGGCCACTGGCGAGCCCGAAGAGAATAGAGGCATAAAAGAGCCCAAACTCAGAACCCCTTGGCTTTAGCCTTGGGTGTATGTCAGTGCGCAAGGACCTAAGTTCGCAAAACAGTTTGGAGAAATAATTTTAAATCGTTTAAAATCTTAGAAAAAAATGACAACAAAAAAAATTTATTATACTGAAAATCCAGCAACTTTAATCTTATGTACGTATACACCAGATAATAAAATTCATGACATACACGCATACTTTGAAGAGTTTTTAAATTTAATTAAAACAGCAGAAGTTGAATATGATGAAGTTTTATTATGGAAACCCAGAGCAATTGATACATCTCACTTTTTAACAAAAGGAAAACTTCAAGAATTAAAGGAAATTTGCGAAAAAAACGAAATCAAACAAGTAATCTGTTCCAAAGAGCTAACTCCACTTCAAGAGAGAAATTTACACAATGCTTTGGATTGCTCTATAGTTGATCGTTCTGCTTTGATTTTAGAGATTTTCCACAAGGCTGCTCACTCATCCGAAGGTAAAATTCAAGTAGAAATAGCCGAACTTGAGTATCTTAAAACTCGACTTTCTGGTAGAGGCAAAGAGCTCGCACAACAAGCAGGCTTCATTGGTGGAAAAGGACCCGGAGAAACAGAAAAAGAATCTTTAAGACGATATTATGAAACAAAAATAAAACAATCCAAAAAAAAGTTAATTTCTTTAGAAAAATCTCGCCAAACTCAACGCAAAAAAAGGCTTGAAAGTAACATTCCTCTAGTTGCCCTTGTCGGATACACTAATGCAGGAAAATCTAGCGTATTGAATGCATTAACAAAGAGCGATATTCTAGCCGAAGATAAACTGTTTTCTACTCTGGACACAACAACCAGATCTTTATATCTGGACACTTCTAAAAAAATTCTTCTTTCCGACACCGTTGGATTTATTAGCGAACTACCACATCATCTTATTGAGGCATTTAAGTCAACTCTAGATGAACTTAAGTATGCAAATTTAATTTTACATGTAGTAGATATAAGCAATCCTATGTGGAAAGACCATATAGAAATAGCAAAAGAAATTCTTAACGAATTAGGAGTGAAAGGCGATGTTCTTTTCGTCTTTAACAAAAGTGATTTGGCTAAAAATATTGACGATCTAGAAGAGGAATTTAAAAATTATAATCACTTTGTTATAACTGAAACCAAAACCAAAAAAGGAATTACACCTTTACTAGAATACATTAAGGTATATAAATTTAATTGATTGACTATCCATGCCATGTTTAGGATCTGTAGCACACAATCCACGGTTTTTAAAATTCGTGATGTAAACGACGAGATGTTAATAAGTTAAACGAAGTTTATCTTGTAACATATTCCCATAATTTTTATAGTGTATATATGAGTAACTTCAAGTTTTGCGTTGAAAAACGAAAACCAAGTAATCGATGCAGAAGACTTGCATGTGAAAGTAATGTTATAATTAAGAGACAATGTCTCAAATATTTTAAAAATTGGACAAAATGTGTTAAAGACACAAGTGTCCCTAGGGAAGGGCAGACCCGAAGTTAAGCCTGTGGAGAGATCAACCAAGGTTTTTTCTTCTAATAAGAAAAAGCAAGTCGGCTCTATGAAGCAGGAACCGATTTCCAATTTAAGAATTGGGATGCACGGTGATTTATTACAGTGAGGATGTCACTTGACTATTTCGATGCTCGAACTACAATAGCAACAAGCGTTAACAAAAGGGTACCTGGATACGGGTTGGTATAACAAAAACATGTTCCAAAGTTATGGGAGATCATATTATGAAGAATCTAAAAAAGGTAGGACTTATATTAGCTTTAATAGCACTCGTTGGGGGTCAAAAAGTACTTCTTGCAGCTGATGAGGACGTTTCTCCTCTTAGCGGATTAGACGACATAACTGATGTGCAACCAGCAGATACATCAAGTGAACCAAGTAGTAATGATATAACTCCAGAAATTACAGCTCCTTGGTATAAGTTCACATGGGCAGCAGAAAATGCAAACAAATGGATTGCAGAGCCTGCAGCTAATGGTTTTAGTTGGACAAAAGAAAAAACATGGGATAAGCATCCTAATATTTGTGCAGCCGCAGCAGGCGCAATAGTAACAGCAGCTATTCTAAAAGCTTATTACCACTTCAAAACACAAGCAGCTCTTGATAGCGCACAAAGCAAAGATCTTCAAGCCCTAGAAGCACAGCTAGACAACCCAAATTTAACTGATGATGAACGTAGCCAATTAGAAAAAAAACGCGATGTCATTATTGCTCAGATTGTCACGGAGTTCTACAATGAAAAATCTGCAACCGATGCAGCATCAGCTATAGTAAAAGCTATGAATCCTATGGCGTAAGTTAACCATAGAAAACTTTAGGCGTCGCTAATTTTAGCGGCGCCTTTTTTATTTTAATAAACTTCTTTCATTTTCTTCAATTAGACCAACCGTATATGTTATTAATCCTCTTAAAAGGAAATCTTAAATTAAAAAGAGAAAATTATGAAAATATCTATTAATGGTTTTGGTAGAATAGGAAAGACTTTTTTAAGAGCACTTTTATTAGATGAAAAAACAGCATCTAGAATAGAAATTCCTATAATCAATATCGGCCCTTGCCCAACAGAAAATCTCGATCTCTTATTTAAATATGATTCAATAATGGGTGAATTTCCTGGAGAAGTTAAATTTAAAGATAATTTTTTACATATAAATAATCACAAAATTAAAATAATATCTGAAATTAATCCAAATGATACAAACTGGGAAAAGTTTGACATTGACTGGGTTATTGAATCTTCTGGTCATTTTACAGAGCGAGAAGAGGCCAGCCTACATCTACAGGCAGGAGCAAAAAAAGTCCTGATAACAGCACCTGCAAAAAACGAAGATGTTTCAATAATTCCGGGCATAAATGATTCTGATTATAATCCAGAAAAGCACAAAATTGTTTCCCTTGGAAGCTGTACAACTAATTGCCTAGCTCCCTTAATAAAGGTCACCAAGGATCATCTAAATTTAAAAAATTGTCTGATGACAACAATCCATGCTTATACAAACACTCAGGTTCTTTTGGATGTTGAACATCCAGATCCACGAAGAGCTAGGGCTGCAGGATTAAATATAATTCCAACTAAAACTGGAGCTGAAAAAGCGATTTTAAAAATCTTTCCAGAACTGAAAGGTAAGATTCAGGCAACAGCAATTAGAATTCCGATTCCTATAGTCTCAATAATTGATTTTACTTTTGAATCTGAAAAATCATTAACTTCTGAATCTATAAATAAAGCTCTTAAAACATCTGCCGAATCAGAACTCAAAGGAATTCTGAGTTATACAGAAAAACCACTTGTTTCATCAGATTTTAAAGGCAACCCACATTCTTGTATAATAGACAGCTCAATAACCAAGGCGACAAATAACATTGGAAAAATCTTCGCTTGGTATGATAATGAATGGGGTTACAGTCAAAGACTGAAAGATTTTTTGCTTCACAATGCTTAAAAGTTTCTTTAGACTAACAAGTATCTAAAATGGGCCCATAGCTCAGCGGTTAGAGCAGTCGGCTCATAACCGAAAGGTCCCAGGTTCGAATCCTGGTGGGCCCACCATCTAAAACAAGGATCAGTATGTCTCAACCGTTGTGGAGCAAATTAGTTGCATTAGTTAATCTCGATAAAGAGTTATCTGAACTAAACGATCAAATTAAAGTAGCTAGTGAGATCATCAAAGCAAACGAGGGACAAATTAAAACTCTTGAAAACAATCTTTTAAAAAGCCAAAATGTCATCGACCAACAAAAGAAAAGTATTAAGCTTGTAGAACGAAAACTTGAAGAGATTGATGCGGTTGAATCTAAAAAGAAAAAAACACTTGAGTTCATAAAAAATTCTAAGGAATATGAAGCCTTTGAAAAAGAACTGGGATTAATTTCCATCGAACGGCAAGATCAAGAAGATATTTTAATTAAAGAGCTTCAAGATCTAGAAAATAGTGAAAAAAAATTGGATGTAGAAAAAAAACTTCTTGAAAATGAATCAGAAAAAAAAACAACCGAAATAAATGGCATAAAAGAAAAAATAGAAACTCTTTTAAAATCCACTCAAGAGATTGAATCCAAAAAAAATGACCAAGCAAGCGACATTCCAAACGAATGGTTAACAACTTATGAAAAAATGAGATCTCGTGTCTCTGATCCCATTGTTCCTTTAATTAATTCAAGTTGCTCTCATTGTTATTATCATGTATTAGCTCAAGATTTAATTAAAATAAAAAACGGAAAACTCTTACACTGTAAAAGCTGCTTTAGACTTTTATATTATAAAGCAACTGATGACTCCGCGACAACACCATCAGGCATACACTGAGATGTAACCATTATGGAAAAACAATTAAGCATTTTAATGGCAGCGCCGAGACAAGTAAAAGCTTCTGTAAAACCCAAATCTATAAAAATTTTTATAGATGGAGCATCTCGCAGTAATCCTGGGCCTGCAGGTGCTGGTGTATATATTGAATGTAATGGTGAGGAAGTTTTATCTCAAAGTGCATACCTTGGAAAAAAAACAAATAATCAGGCTGAATATTTGGCTCTAATTTTAGGAATATATTTATTTAAAATAGAGTATGAAGAACCACCCTACGAAATAATTATTGTTTCTGACTCAGAATTATTAGTAAAACAAATGCTAGGACAGTACAAAATAAAAGATAAAACGTTAAGGAAGCTTCAAATGCTTGCCTCAAATCTTTTAGAAGGTATATTCTGCAAATTCAATCATGTATTAAGAATTAATAATAAAAAGGCAGACAAGCTTGCAAATATTGCAATTGATGAAAAAGTAGAAGCCCCAAAAGAATTTATTTCTATTATTAATCAAGAAGATATCAGATTATAAATTTCTGCTAGGGGGAGTCCGTAATGAAAAAAATTATCCTTTTAATAATGTTGTGCTTAGCTGTTCCAGCTGATGCAGGGGTTTATAAAAAAAAGATTAAATCTAAAGTAAAATATGCCTTGAAACAGACAAAAGGCAAACTCAGAACCATTAAGCACAAACAAATTAATAAAAGAAAAAAACGAAATCTTACCAAAAAAACAAAAAAACGGATTATAGCTGCACACAAATATCTTGCAGCCAATGCCCCACATGTTTTAGAAGGAAAACAAAAAAAAGGGTATGAGGTTCGAGTACTATTGGAAAAGCTTTCCAAACCAGATAAAAATAAAACTTGGACTCTAAAACTTGAATCTAAAAAGGGATTTATAGTTCAACAAAGTGAAAAGCACTCAAAAAAAATATTAATCAGAAACAATTCAATATACCTTTCCGTAGACAACAACAATCTTTTTATAAAAACGGCAACAACTTCTCCCAGAAAAATAAATGGTAATTCAATTATTTTTTCTCCTCTAAGTAATTATTCTGTACTGAATGGAACACCATATGAAGGATACATATATATATATCCACGCAAAAACAAAGCTCCTTGTGTCATTAATAAGATAAACTTAGATGATTATATTTATTCTGTATTAAGATCTGAAATATATCAGTCTTGGCCAGATGAAATGCAAAAAGTCCAGGCTGTAACTTCTAGAACCTATGCTATGCATCATATTTTTAATTCTAGAGAAAAAAATAAAATTTATGACATCAGAAGCACAGGGGCACACCAAAACTATAAGGGATACCATCCTTATACTCATTTGAGAAAAGCTGTACAAGAGACCGAAAATCTTATTCTCACTCATAATAAAAAGCCAGCCCTTACAATGTTTGATATTTGTTGTGGCGGCTCAACCCCAGCAAATATTAAGGGCTTAAATTTTGATAAAGCTCCATATTTAGCACGCCAACAATCATGTAATTATTGTAAAAATTATAATTTGTATAGGTGGAACAAAGAAATTAACCTAAATGAATTTATGAATAATTTAAAATCACACAAAAAATTATCTAATTACATAAGTCACATAGGAAAATTACAAGAAATAAAAATAGCAGAAAAGGACAAGGGCGGAATAGTACATAAATTACGAATTAAAGGTTCAAAAAGATCTATAATTTGTTCTGGCAGAACATTGATTGAAAGTGTGGGGGATAAAATAAAAAGTTTATCTTTTAATCTAAAAGAAATTAAAAAGAACAACTCTAGTAAAAATTTATTATTTACGGGAAAAGGTTTTGGACATCAAATTGGTCTATGCCAAAGAGGCGCATATACTTTAGTTAAAAAAGGTTGGGATTTTAAGGAAATTTTAAGCTTTTATTTCCCTAAAACAAAATTTGCTCAAATAAATAGAATAAAAGGATAAGCATGCCAAACTATAAAGGACATATCGTTGGTGGCCTAGTTACTTTTGTTATTGCATTCTTTGTTTTATCAACTTTTCTTAAAACTAAAATGCCTAAAAATTATTCCGAACTTTTTTTACTTTTACTAATCTGTGTTCTCGGCGCCCTATTCCCAGATATCGATATAAAAAGCAAAGGCCAAAGAATATTTTATTTAATATTGTTAATTATATTAACTTGGTCCGTATATGCCAATAATCTTGTAATTTTAGCGGTCGCAAGTATTAGTGGATTTATTCCTCTGTTATCCCGCCACAGGGGAATAACACACAGAACATGGTTTGTTGTACTAGCACCACTATTAGTACCAATTGTTGCTTCACAACAAAATATTTATCTGTCTCAAAAAGCTACTACAGCATATTATTTTTTCGTAGCTGGTGGACTATCACACTTAATTTTAGACTTTGGATTTATAAAAACCCTAAAATACTCTATACCTAAAAGAAAAAAACAATATAGACGTTGGAAGTAAACATTAGATAAAAAATAATGACTCAACATTGGATGTTGTAATGTCAGCCACATCATCCAAAGGAATCCCTTTTATATCAGCTAAAGCTTGCGCAATTAAAGGAATATATTTGGGATGGTTTTGTTTTCCTCTAAACTCTTGTGGAGGTAAAAATGGAGCGTCTGTTTCCAAAAATAAGCTTTCGATTGGAAGATCTTTAAGTAATTCTCTAAATTGTTCATTTTTAGGATACGTTATTGGCGCATTAATTCCTAAAAAAAACCCCCACCCCAAAAAAGCATCTGCTACGTAACGCTCGTGTTGAAAACAGTGATTAACTCCTTTAACTTCTAAAGCATATTCCTCCAAAACTTTAATAACTTCATCTACTGCACTACGAACATGAACAACAATTGGCAAAGAATTTTCTAAAGCCAACTCAATTTGAGCTTTAAAAGCGTCAATCTGACGTTGTTTATTAAATGGTTTATGATAAAAATCCAAACCAATTTCACCTATTCCAACAATTTTATTAAATTCTTTATCCTTAATGAGTTTTTTGATCTCTCCTAAATCCTTTTTCCAAGTTTCTTTTGCATCACAAGGATGTATGCCAACAACAGCAAAGACTTGTTCAAATTGTTTTGCTATCTCAACAGTATTTATTGATTCAACAAGACTTGTGCCCACATTGATAATTTTTTCAACTCCTGCGCTAACAGCATTTTCAATAAGCAAAGATACTTTTGAAAAATCTTCGCTTTTTAAGGGCAAATCAAAATCTTTTTTTACCATAAGATTTAAATGACAATGAGAATCAATATACATAACATCATCCTTTAAAATTTTCTAAAGAAAAAAATGCAACAAAACCTAACAAATTTCAACTTTTTGCAACATAAAGCAATTTGTTACTAATGCAAGAGTAAATATCATGCAAGTATTCCAAATTGACTAAAACGCAACAAACCCAGCTTTAGCAGGTTAGCTAAAAACGTGGTTTTTATTGCACATATAAAACTTTTCTATGCATTGCTTTTAAAAATCAATTTTCCTTGACAAAGATTCTTTCAAATTTTAAGGTTTTCTAAATTAAAGCAGTTGTTCAACCATATTTAACTAATAACACAGGAGACTTACTATGAACAAGAACGAGTTAATAAATGCGTTAAGCGAAGAAACCTCTTTCAGCAAAAAAGATATTTCTAAAATGCTAGCATCTTTTACTAGAATTGTAGAAAGAACTTTGAAAAAGGGTGAAAAGGTTTCTATAACAGGATTTGGATCTTATTGGATTTCACATCGACCAGCAAGAATTGGAATCAACCCTGCAACAAAAGAACGTATAACTCTTCCAGCAATAAACGTTCCTCGATTCAAACCTGGCAAACGCCTAAGAGATGAGGTTCGCTAGTATTAATGAATATTAGACATTCATTAGCGGAATTGTGGAAAGTAGTTGGGCCGATAATTTTATCGGCCCTATCGCTTTTTGTAACATTTAAAATTTTAGAACCTGTTGCCCTCTCCTTAGGAAAAAATTTTGATTTATTAGCAAATAAGGGAGTTGGAAAAATAGCTTTTTCTGTAATGGTACTACTGCAAATAGTACTTTTCTTGAGCATTTATTCAAAAAAATTAGTCGATAAAATTTTAAACTACAGTATCTACATGTTTACTGAAAAAAAATGTTTTTTAAGATGTGGAAGATATTTTTCTTTTTTCGTAATCTTTCATATAATTGCTCAATTTTTTTTCTATCTATCTGGTTTTTCTTACTATAATAAAACCCAAAATATAACATTTGCTGCGATTTTCAGCCTTCCCAAGGGTTTGTTATTCAGCTTTTTTATAGTATTTCTTCTTGCCTGGAGCGAGGAAGTAATTTTCAGAGGGATGCTTTACAGCTATTTTGCCCAGTTTTATCAACCTTTTTCTAGCATAATTATAACTTCACTTATTTTTATGTTTGCACACGACCTATCAAATCCTCTAAATCTTATAACAAAAAACTGGCAACTAGGCTTAGGCTTATTCTTCCTGGGAATCCTATTAAATCTCATATTTGTACTCACAGGAAAACTTTATACAGGAATAGGTGCTCACATGGGACTTGTCGCAGTAAAAGTTTTTCTCAGAAGAATTCCTCTAGTAGAATTTATTCCAGAAGATCAGTTACCTTTTTGGATAAATAACGATTTGCGACAATCACTTGTAATTCAGGCTCTATTCTTAGTTGTCATAATATTACTGATTATACGACACAATAAACGTCTCTTCCCTACAACACCAAACAAAATCCCTGCCAATAGCAACATTCAATAAAATTCTCTCATAGTATTGCTATTAAAAAGAACTTACAGATAGAATTAAATTGACAAGAATATGTTTAATTTGGGGAGGTATTTAACATGGCAGAAGCATATTGCGTAAAATGCCGTAAAAAGGTAGAAATAAAAAATCCTAAAAAGGTTAAACTTAAAAACGGAAAACCTGCATTAAAAGGCTCATGTCCAAAATGTGGCACTGGAGTCTTTCGTATTGGTGCAGCTTAACCTCTAAGTAAAACTGATAATTTGGAACCACTGGCAAGTTTGTCTACTTGAAAGTGGACAGGAAAATTATCCTTGAAGGCGGGAAGGTGGGAAACCACAATTATACGGGCAAAATCGTTACTTATGGAATGGATTGAATCCATAAGTCTCACTAACCCTTCTTCGTCTTGAGAACCAAACCCTTCATCTATAATCAAAGTTTGCAGAGCAGTTCCAGCTCTTCTGGCTAAGAGCTTAGAAATCGCTATACGCAAAGCAAAATCTATTCTAAATGCTTCACCGCCTGAAAACATTTCATACGGTCTGAGGCCAGTAGCGTCAGAGATTTTTATATCTAAAGTTTCTTTTACTCCACCCTTTTTTAAATCTCTTAAAGATTCTATGAAAATTTGTGAGTTATTATCGGTTAAACGGGCCAAAATTGTATTGGCTTCATCTTCTATCTCTGGAATAGCCTCTTCTATGAGCAAGGCTTGTATGCCATCCTTGCCAAAGATATTGGCTAAATTAGAATAATCAGAAATTTCAGACTCTATTACAGACAAACGTTTTAAATTCTCTTTATTTTTTACTTTTATTTTTTCTATGCGTGCCAATTCACTTTCCAAGCTGCCCATCTTAAGAACAATCTCATCCTTTTTCTTTTCAAAAGATGCTCTTTCCTTCTTTAGTCCAGCTATGTTGTAATCAGCTGTATCGACTTCCCTAGGATCAAAATTATTATCTTTAAGATTTTTCTCTAATTCTTTTAAATCGGACTTTTTACCTTTGAGATCAGCAATAAATTCTAAAATTGTTCGTCGCCTCAAATGCTGCTCATTTTCAGTTTTTCTTGTTTCTTCCAAATCTAAAAGTTTTGATTCTAAGTCCTTTATGCTATTCAAAATCTCAAAATGCTTTTCTTTATCATATTTTAATAAATTAATTTCTTTTTCTAATGATAAAATGCTCTTTTTTGATTCTTTTAATTGCTCATTCTCATCTAAGCCTTTTTCAATATTCTTTTCTTTTAACCTTAGATCCTGTTCTAAACTTTTTATTTTTTCTTCAAGGCTCTTTTTCTGGAGCTCACCTTCAGAAATAATTTTACCTATTTCTTTTAGCTTCTTATTAATTTCTTTATTAAAATCTAAAAGCTCTTTTTCCTTATTAATACATGCTTTTATCTTATCGTACTTATCAACCAAAGCTTTTATTTCATCATGCTGAATAAATAAAAGATCCTTCAAATTCTTGATCAATTTTTTAATGCGAATCAACTGATGCTGATAAAAACCCTCTTCTTTTTTAAATTTTTGAGCCAAAAATTGTTTACGACGAACAGAAAGCGCTTGCTGACACAAAGAACATGAAGGATTATCTTTATCATTAGCCACTCTATTTTTATGCTCTAAATCTTTTAAAGAAACTTTAATCCAATTACCCTTTTGAATAAGCGTTTGATAAAAAGCCTTTCGCTTCTCAAATTGAGCATTTTTTGATTCAAACATTTCCTTAAACCCGTCTTGGCCTTTCAAAAATGCTCTTGAATCCCTTATTTCAAGCTCATTCTTACTTACCTGGGTTATCAGCTCAACTCTACTCTTTTGATTGTGATCCAAAATGAATAAAATATTTTTTTGATTTAAAAACTCTTTTTCCAAAAGTTGTTTCTGCAACAATAATTCTTTTTCGTATTTTGTTTTAAATACATTTTCGAGTTGTTGATACTTTTCTTTTTTTGTTAAAAGCTCACCCTGAAGCTTCAAACTATTTTGCTGCAAGTCTCTTAATTCATTTTCTTGTTTACTAAAACCGTTTTTTTGTTTTTCCAAAACTTTGAAATCTGGAAGCAATAACCCCTGTGCATGAGCTTTCTTCCACTTACTCATTAAGCTTATTAAATCGTTTTTTTGTTTTTCATACTTAGATAATAAATTGTTTTTTTCTTTTAAAATGATCTCCAGCTCTTGCTTTCTGGCCAAAGCTTTTAATTTTTTCTTTTCTACGTCCTCAAGTTTTTTTTGATTGTCTTCTAAAAATTTTTGGCTTTTTTTTAATTTATTTTTCAATGTAACAACATCTGAAATAATTATTTTCTCTCTCTCCAATTCTTCTTTTGCTTGATGCTGAAGAGAGTTTAAAAGTTTAGCCTCATCTTGAAACTTTTTGGCATACTCCTGTGCCTTTTGCTTTAACAAATCAAAGCGACCTAAACCCAAAATTGTTCCCAAAATATCTTTTCGTTCTTTTGGTGTTTTTTTTGAAAATTCATTCGATCCACCTTGACGTAAAAAAGCAGAATTAACAAAAGTATCAAAATCCAAGTTTAATAAAGTCTCTATTTTTTTCTGTGTTGCTCGTATTGTTTTGTCTGTTAAAGAAATAAAGTGGTTATCTGAAAAACATTCAAAATCTAAATTAGTTATGTTTTTACCATAAGTTTTATAAAACTCTCTTCGAACACGATATTTTTTACCGTTAAATTCAAATTCCAAACTAACAAGCATTTGTGACGTTCCGATTCGCAAAAGATCTTCCTCTGCTTTTGCTTTTCCAGAAAGTTTACGCGCCTGCCCCCAGATTCCCCAGGTCAATGCATCTAATAACGCAGATTTACCATGGCCATTACGACCAGAAAGACAAATAAGCGGATAGTCCTTAAAATCAATAGTTTGGACAAAGTCCCCATAACTAAGAAAATTTTTTAATTCTAACTTTATTGGAATCATAATTTTTTTATTTATATAACCTTTTAGTGTAGTCTATCATAGAGGTGATGATGTTTATAGACAGAAGATATTTCCGTTACTTTGATTGGCTAAGTTTTTTATTAACATTAATTTTATTGTCATTAGGTCTACTATTTGTATTCAGCGCTACCTATACTCTGGAGAGACCATATTCAATATTTTTTAAAAAACAATTGTTTGGGGCTTTGTTCGGTTTGATTATCTACTTGTTTTTTTGCATCAAAGACCTGAGAAATTTAACTAGAATAGGATATTTAACTTACTTTGGAATACTTTTGTTACTTCTTTACACTTTATCTTCTGGATGGATTGGAATGGGAGGCCAACGTTGGATATCATTATATTTTTTTAAATTTCAACCATCAGAAATAGCAAAGCTTTTTTTACCAAGCTTTATAGCATTTCAATGTTTTGGAAACCAAATACATCCTATGAACAAAATTAAAAAAATACCTTTTAATCAGTTTATAACTCCCTTAGTTATTTTATTTATAAGTTTTTTTTTAATATTAAAACAACCAGATCTTGGAACGGCTTTGATCATCTTATTTTCTGGAATAATTCTTCTCTGGTTTGTTGGGCTACCTAAAAAATTCTTTTTAATTGCAGGGCTCATTGGAACAATCTGTACCCCTGTAATTTGGAAAACATTAAGACCATACCAACAACAACGAGTTTTGGTGCTTCTTGGCCACGGAGATGTTAAAAAAGAACGATATCAAATTGAACAATCTAAAATTGCAATAGGCTCAGGTGGATTGTTTGGTAAAGGTTTGTTAAAAGGAACTCAAAATAAGCTGGCCTTCCTCCCAGCAGATCATACGGATTTTATATTTTCTGTAATTTGCGAAGAATGGGGCCTTGTTGGCGCAATAATTATTTTGTTATTATTTGCATTATTGTTTTCCAGAATATTATTAGTAACAATGCAAATACCTGACATTTTATCTCAAATTATTTCCGTAGGATTAGTCATTCATATTTTGTTATCCGTAACTATAAATATCGGGATGGTGGTCGGCTTATTACCTATTGTTGGAATTCCCCTCCCCCTCTTCTCTTACGGACTCTGTAATCTTTGGATCACCCTAGCCACCCTAGGATGGCTTAATAACATTGCTATACGGCGTTTTTATTATTAAAAAGCTTGCCTTAGAAAAAATAAAAATCTTATAGTAGTTTCGAATTCTAGTTTTGATACAAAGAAAGAATTTTACTGTGAAAAAAATACTTTTTTTCTGTGCCTACTTATATCTTCAAGCCTTATTGGGAACAACCAACCTAAGCTTGTTATCGAATTAATAATAGACCAATTTTCATACAAAAGTTATATCTGTGACATCCTCACGGTAATAAATTACCGTGCATCCTAATACTTAAATTAGAAACCGGTTCCTGCTTCACAGAGCCAACTTGTTTTTTATTAGAAAAAACCTTGGTTGATCTCTCCACTGGCTTAACTTCGGGCTCGCCCTTCCCTAGAAACATTTTCTGTCCAATCTTCAAAATATTTATTGCGGCATTTAAATCTCTATCATGTACTTCACCGCAAATTCTACACTTCCACACTCTATGCTGTAATTTTAATTCTTTATTTATAGTTTTGCAGATATTGCACATCTTCGATGACGGTTCAAATCTTCCTATTTGAACAAATCGCCTATCTCTCCAGTCAGCCTTATACTTAACCTGCCTCACAAGTTCTCCCATTGCTGTATCCGCTATTGCTCTTGCCAAACAATGATTTTTCATCATGCCTTTCACATGCAAGTCTTCTGCATAGATAACTTGGTTTTCGTTTATCAATGCAAAACTTGTTTCGTGAACAAAAGCACTTCTCTTATTTGCTATTTTCTCATG
>JAGMEA010000001.1 GCA_023128415.1 Candidatus Babeliales bacterium | reverse complement strand
TATAGATCCTGAAAGTAATTTTATTATCGAAGAAGAACTAGACTTAGCTGACAGTTCTTTAAAAATAAACAATTCAACCTTATCAAGCAAAATAGGCACCGGACCAATTGAAAGCATACTTGATCCCGAAACATACTATAAAGAACTTTTTGTTGTTATTAATGGAATTGAATGGCGTCCTCAAAACGATATAATTGCTGTAGCAGAAAAATTTAACGTTGGGGATGGAGTAAGCCAATTAGTCTTATATGATGAAACATTAACTACAACACTTGCAACAAATGCTGATCGAGCTGGAGAGCGCATAGCAAACTGGGACCCATATGGTCGTTATATCGCTACATGTACTAACGACGGTAACAAAGTAGTTTATTTATATGATCAAGCAAATGGAAATATTTTATATGTCTTCTATATAATGAACAACGGAGATGTAGATAGTTTTGGCATAGAATTTTCCCCGGATGGAAGATTTATAGCAATTCCAGAAATAGATGCTGGAGCCCCAACCTAC
Source organism: Candidatus Babeliales bacterium (assembly GCA_023128415.1). GTDB lineage: Bacteria > Babelota > Babeliae > Babelales > UBA12411 > JAGMEA01. Next base: position 6,266 of record JAGMEA010000001.1, on the reverse strand, counting down.
CTCGTAAACATATATAAATTTATCCCAGAAGAAACTACAAAGCTAGAATTAGTAGACACTATATCAGATGATAGTAAATCAGCTTTTTGGTCACCAAATGGTAAATATCTTGGCCTAATAAATATTGATAGTGATACTTTAGAAATTTATAGATTCAATGGAAGCAGCGCAACATTTGTAGACAGCGCCTCTTCAAATGTTGGTACCGCAGTCCATACAGGAAGAGTATGGTCTCCAAATAATAGACATTTTGCCGTTACAAGAACCACCGAGCCCTATATTGAAGTATACGAGTTTGATGGAACAACAGCTACCTTAGTTGCTTCTGATTCAACTAATATTGGTGTAGGAGTCGTATGGTGGTCATATGATGGCAAGGCAATTGCTGTAGGTGCTAATGACGGATGTTTAACTGTTTACAGTTTTGATGGTTCAAGTCTTACCCCATTAGAAATCGGGGGGTCACCCTCTCCTGTAGATCTAGGTCAGCCAATAAGGAATCTTGCCTTTTCTAGAGATAGTGAATTCATCGGTCTTGCAAAAAATGTAGATGGTGGAAGCAATCTAGCAGAAATTTCATTACATAAAAATATGTTTTCAACAAAACAAGCTATAACATCTTTTACCAGCACCACCAGTTTAGGAATTTTAAAATTAAATAAAAGTTTAAAATTAAAAGATATTCAACTTAACTTGGGATAAGATTCACATTTTCCCTAGCAATTACCATTTAGCTTTATTTATGCTAAAATAGCGCAATATTTAATAAAAAATAGTAAAAGGTTTTGAAAGAATGATCTCTAATATATTAGCTAAACTTTTCGGTACAAAAAATGAAAGAGAGTTAAAACGTTATAGACAAGTAGTAAAAAAAATTAATTCTCTTGAAGAATCAATAATTGCTCTCACAGATCTTGAACTAACAGCTAAAACAAATGAATTTAGAGAAAGAATTTTTAATGGAAAAACACTTGATCAAATTCTTCCAGAAGCATTTGCTGTTGTACGCGAAACTGCAAAAAGAAAATTAGGCGAGAGACATTACGATGTTCAGCTTATAGGAGGAATGGTTCTTCACGAAGGAAGAATCTCAGAAATGAAAACTGGTGAAGGTAAAACTTTAGTTTCAACTCTTCCTTTATATCTTAATGCTTTATCAGGAAAAGGCGTCCACCTTGTTACAGTAAACGATTATCTTGCTCGCCGTGACGGAGAATGGATGAGACCAATATATAATCATCTTGGTCTAGAAGTAGGAATCCTTCAAAATGATATGAGTGATGAAGATAGAAAAAAAGCCTATCAAGCAGATATAACTTATGGAACTAATAACGAATATGGCTTTGACTATCTTCGTGATAACATGAAATTTGATCTTGAACAGTACGTTCAAAAAGATCTAAATTACGCAATAGTTGACGAAGTCGACTCTATCTTAATCGATGAAGCACGAACACCTTTAATAATTTCAGGAGCTTCTTATAAAGGAAGTGATCTTTATGGTGCAGCTGATTATGCAACCAAATCTCTAAAAAAAGATATTGATTATGAAGTAGATGAAAAGGCAAGGACAGTACATTTTACAGAATCTGGTATAGATAAAATAGAATCTGCTCTAGAAGTGCAAAATATTTATGCACCTGAAAATCTTTTAGCACTTCACCATGCAACCCAAGCACTCAAGGCTCATTCCTTATTCAAAAAAGACGTTGATTACGTAGTTAAAGACGGTGAAGTTTTGATTGTTGATGAATTCACCGGACGTATTTTAGGTGGAAGAAGGTATAGTGATGGACTTCACCAAGCAATAGAAGCAAAAGAAGGCGTCAAAGTAGAAGCTGAAAATCAAACGTTAGCTTCTATAACTCTACAAAATTATTTTAGAATTTATAACAAACTAGCTGGAATGACCGGTACTGCAGAAACAGAAGCTCAAGAGTTTTATAATATTTATAAATTAGAAGTTACGGCAATACCAACTCACAAACCTCTTGCACGTAAAGATGAGCCTGATGCAATATTTTTAGATAATAAGGATAAATTTGAAGCAATTATTAAAGATATAAAAGATTGTTATGAAAAAGGCCAACCAGTATTAGTAGGAACCATAGCAATAGAAAGTTCTGAACTTTTAAGCGCTTTATTACTGCAACAAAATATCCCGCATAATGTATTAAATGCAAAACAACACCAAAGAGAAGCTGAAATTATTAAAACGGCTGGAGAAAAGAGCAATATAACAATCGCCACTAACATGGCAGGAAGAGGAACCGATATAAAATTAGGCAAAGGTGTTAGAGAAGTTGGTGGCCTAAGAATTATAGGTACAGAGCGACATGAAAGTAGACGAATAGATAACCAGCTTCGTGGACGTGCTGGTCGTCAAGGAGATCCTGGATCATCAAAGTTCTATTTAAGTTTAGAAGATGACCTTATGCGTATTTTTGGTGGTGAAAGAATGAAAAACATGATGGTGCGCATAGGAATGGAGAAAGGAGAATCAATTGAACACAAAATGGTTTCTCGTTCTATTGAAAAAGCCCAGGAAAAAGTAGAAAAACACAATTTTGAAATAAGAAAAAATCTTTTAGAATACGATGATGTTCTAAATCAACAACGTACAGTTATCTATGATTACCGACGAGAAATTTTAGATGGTACAAATAAAACTCAAGAACTTATCAAAGAAATTATAAGAGATATTACAAGTTCCATAATTCCAATATATTGTCCGCAAAAAAATTGCTCTAACGAAAGTTTATCCGAATTATTAAAGTCTTTAGAAGGATTGACGGGATTAGAACAAAAAGTCTTTGAAAAAAATAATTTAGATACCTCAACAACAGAACTAACAAAAAATATAATTGATCTCCTTTGTTATGAATACGAACAATTAAGAAGCAAACTACCTGAAGATATTGTTGGTGAAGCAGAAAAGTGGATTTTACTTCAAACAATAGATGAAGCATGGAAAATAAATCTTTTAAGCTTAGATAAGCTTAAAGAAGGAATTGGACTTAGGGCTTATGGTCAAAAAAATCCAATAATTGAATATAAAAAGGAAGCTTATCATGCCTTTGAAACCATGATGAAGCAAATTAAGTGGGATATTATTCAAAGGATATATAAACTTCGTCCAGAACATTTTTCAGCAGAATCAATAGAAGAAATAGAACGCGAAAAGATGAGAGAGCTTGAAGAAGTTGAAGCTTCACATAGAGCAACGGGAGATGAGAAAAGAACTCCTAAAAAAAGAATCTCTGAAAAAATCGGGCGTAATGATCCCTGCCCTTGTGGATCAGGAAAAAAATATAAAAAATGCTGCGGAAAATAAAAATAGATTTTCTTAATCTCTAGAAAATAACATCTTTACCCATATATAGTCTTATGGGGAGGTGTATTTTATGAGAAAATCAACTTTTTATCTTATAATTTTTATATCGTCTTTATCTTTTATATTTTTAAAAATCTATCAACATAACGTATTTGTTAACGCTGTTTTTTCAAAACAAAAATTAATATCACAAAAAAACATTCTAAAACTTGAGATAAACGCTTTAGAGCAAGAACTAGCCTTTCTTAAAAATAAACATTCTTTACTTGCTGAGGCAGAACAACAACTTGGGATGGCACCAATTAAAATCTCACAAATAAACTTTATACCTAAAGAGGCATAAATGATAAACCCCGGCCTCACCAAACAAACCAAAATAAAACTTTTAATGGTGTTTTTCTTTTTTATTTTTTTATTTTTTCTCATAACTCTAAGGCTTTACATAATACAAGTTAGCCAAACAAAATTTTTTAAAGATATAGCCACAAAGCAATATTCTACTGAAATAAAAATTATGCCTCCTCGAGCAGCTATTTACGACCGTCAAGGCAAAAACAATCCTCTTGCTATAAATAAAGAAATTGTTTCGGCATTCATACTCCCTCACCAAATGTCTGATGAAGAAAACACCTTAGCCTTTCTAAAAAAACATTTTAAAAGCACATATAAAGCATTAAAAAATGATCCTGGTAAAAAATTCCTTTGGGTTCAAAGAAATGTTTCTGAAAAAACAAAAAAATTCATTTTAGAAAAAAACATTGCTGATATTAATTTTATAAATGAAATACATAGATTTTATCCATATGAAGAACTAGCTCAAACCATTGGAATTACAGATATAGATAACAGTGGAATAGCTGGAGTAGAACTACAGTTTAATAAAATTCTTTCAGGAGAGGCATCTTCTCTCAAGATAGAAAAGGATGCTAGAAGCAAGCGAATGTATTTTACTAATAAACTTTTGTCAGCAGGACATAAAGGATCTTCAATAAATTTAACAATAGATAGTAAATTACAATTTTTAGTTAATGAAGAAATAAAAAAGGCTGTAGACAAATATGAAGCAAAGGCTGGCTGTGCCATCATTATAAATCCGACAAACGGCCATATTCTTTCTATGGTTAACTACCCCTATTTAAATCCAAATGACGAATCAAAATGTAATCAAAAATTATTAAAAAATAATATTGTTTCAGAATGTTATGAATTTGGCTCAGTATTAAAAGTTTTTTCTGCATTAGCAGCTCTAGAAGAAGCTGTAACAACTACAGATGAAGTAATTAATTGTGAAGGAAAAATTGCATACATAGACAAATTTAAAGTTGAAAACTGGAAGCATGTAGAAAAATTAACTTTTGCCGAAGTTCTTAAATACTCAAGTAATGTAGGAATAGCAAAAATTGCTAAGCGATTAGGATCTAAACAATATGATCATCTTACAAAAATAGGATTTAATCAATCTACAGGAATAGAGTTTCCCGGTGAACGCTCAGGCTTTGTTCCTCATCCAAAGAAATGGTCTAGGCCAACACCTATAGTTTTATCATTTGGATACGAAACTAACGCAACATTAATGCAACTAGCAAAAGCTTTTTCATTAATTGCTAATGATGGTATTCCTGTAAAACCGACTCTTTTATTGTCACAACAACAACAAAAAAATGAACAACTTTATAAGCATGAAACAGTAGAACAAATAAAAAATATTTTGGAATCAATTGGTCAAAGATACAAAATAGATGGTTATCGAATTATGGGGAAAACTGGCACTGCAAGAATTTCAGAAAAAGGTGGATACTCAAAAAGCAGACACGTTTATTCTTTTGGTGGAATAGTTGAAAAGGATGATTATAAACGAGTCATAATTACTTTCATTAAAGAACCTAAGTCGCCATATCTATGGGCAGCACAACTCACTGGACCATTATTTAAAAATATAGCCGAAAAAATGATTTTGTATGATGAACTAAGTTCTTATAATGTATAAAAATTAAACTAACCAAAAAAAATCTTCTTCAAAATTTATATCCTTTAATCCCTTAACATACTCACATGATTTTGAATAGTCATATCTATCTGCAAGATTAGGACGATAAAACAACGATGTTGCTGATATTTCAGATTCAACAAATGCATCTTCAACATCTTTAACTTTTGAATAGGTATCATCAACAAAAATAAGGTGATTAACTGACCCTTTTGGAAGCAATTTTAAAAAATGCTTTAGAACTTCTCCCTTGTTTCTTCCTTCACAACAAATAACGCCCTCTTTGTAGCCAAATTTAAAACCTTTTTCTTCTACGAAAAATGATTCACTAATTCCATCAATAGAAAACTTTAATTTAATATTGGACAAATACCTTGTAGTAGTGTCTAACACATCTACGCTTCTACTGGTCAATACAATAGCATTCGAATTCGTTTTTTGCTGGATAGAATTTATAAAATTAATTGTCTTATCTTCTACTGGTTGAAAATCATTCTGAATTTTATAAACAAGATAATTTAACTTATCTGTCATATACCTCTTTAGTTTTTCTTCAACAAAGTTAACATGATCCTCTTCCCTAGAAGCCAATTCATGGATTTGTTTATATAATCCTAATTGTTCAACTAATCGATACTGCAAAACTTTATTTTGTTTGAAATTTATTTCTAATTGTTGAAACCAAGCATCACCTCCCATACCAAATGGCCCCATAACAATTGTTCCATCCATATCAAAAACAACTAGCGTTTTTTCCTCTGGATTAATAAAATTTTCAATATCAGAAATTGTATTTATAGTTGTCTGAATAGATTCGACCAAAGAAACATCTCCTAAAATAAATAAAAATAGTCAAAATCCTATAGCAACAATTTTAATTAGTGAACTACCGACCATTAAGCTTGAAGCTAAGGAATCAATGATTCCTTAGTGGCGGCTTCCTGC